>NZ_JBWKXT010000026.1:0-80493 GCF_059423245.1 Pseudomonas sp. GW460-LB5 | reverse complement strand
GCACCTCGGGCTATCAGCTTGCCATTCACCGCTCTCACTTCAGATTCTATTCCTTCTCCAAGACACAAGCGGGCTTGTCCCGCGAAGCGCCGCGCGGGCGGCGCTCGATCTCAAAAGCACAGGATATCCATCGCCATACACACGTCACTCACAATCTTTACCATTTCCTAACACATCCACACTTGACCAACAGGGAAGATGATAAGCATTATCATTAACCTTTCGTCGGCCAGGTCCCCCCGTGAGTCAGTCCCGGTTCAACTCCGTCTTCCTCGTCCAGCGCCTTACCCTGTTGCGCACCTTGCAGCGCATGGTCGGCAACCCCAGCACGGCCGAAGACCTGCTGCAGGAAACCTACCTGCGGGTGTCGCGCGCCTTGGGCGAACGGCCCATCGAGCACATCGAGCCGTTCGTGTTCCAGACCGCGCGCAACCTGGCACTGGACCACTTGCGCGCACGCCGGGTACAGGCGCGCATGCTGGTCGACGACGTGCCCGACGAAGTGCTGCACAGCGTGGCCGCCCCCGCCACCAGCAGCGAGGATGCCGCCCATGCCGAGCAGCTGCTCAAGCACCTGAGCGTCAGCCTCAACCAGCTGAGTGAACGCCAGCAGCGCATTTTCATCCTCAGCCGCCTGCACGGCGCCACCTACCTGGAAATTGCCGAACAACTCAGCGTTTCGCCCAGTACGGTGCAAAAGGAACTGAAACTGATCATGGCGATCTGCATGGGTGTTGCCGAACGCCTCAAGTAAGCTGACCGCCGGCGAACGGCGACGCAAAGCCCTTGCCACACCCCGTCTTAGCCTTGATCATTCGCAAAAAACCATTCAAGGATTTACCGTGACCGACAGCCCTGCCCCTCGCCCGTCACCTGCCGGGCCTAGTGCCCGTGTGCGTGCCATGGACGAGGCGCTGGACTGGCTGGTGCGCCTGCAATGCGCCAATACCGAGGACACCCTGGCTTTTGAAGCCTGGCTGAGCGCTGCGCCGGAAAACGCCGAGGCCTATGTCGAAGCAGAGGCGCTGTGGAACGGTATGCCGTTGCACCAGGCAGCCACGCAGATGCACCAGCAGCAACGCCGCTCATGGCGCGGGCGCCTGCGCAGCCACTGGAAACCCCTGGCCACCGCAGCAGTGCTGCTGGTCGGGCTGTTCACCGTCGGCAACCTGCCCACACGCTTGCAGGCCGACCACCTGACCGTGGTGGGCGAGCGCCAGCGCCTGCAACTGGAAGACGGCGCAAAAGTGCTGCTCAACACCAACTCGGCATTTGCCAGCGACCACCGTGACGGCCGCCAGATCGCCCGCCTGCTGCAGGGTGAGGCCTACTTCCAGATACCCGACGGCGCACAGCTGCCACTTGAGGTAGAGGCCGGGCCGTTGCGCGCACAGGTGCGCGATACCGACTTTGCCGTGCGCTACCTCGACGGCGAGGCCCAGGTACGGGTACAACGCGGCGATGTCGACCTGCAAGGGGCACGCGACCAACGCATTCGCCTGAGTGCCGGGGATAGCATCAGCGTCGGCCCCCAAGGCTTCGGCCAGCGCCAACGCGCCGACTTGCAAAAGGACCTGGCCTGGGTCGACGGCCGCCTGGTGTTCGAGAACTGCCCGCTCAGCCAGGTACTGGCTGAAGTGCGTCGCTACTACCCGGGCTGGATCATCAACCGCAATGCGCAGCTGGAAGACGTGGCAGTCACCGGCAACTACCGCCTTGACCAGCCGTTGGAAACCCTGCGCGCACTGGCCCACATCACCTCGGCACAGCTGCATGAGTACCCTGCGCTGGTGATTCTGAACTGACCCCGAAATTATTTTTACGCGATCGCCCTGCCCCGCCCGTCTCGTTATAGCCAATGCAACTGATTCTTGTTTGAAAACGAGAACAGCAATCACCTATAACAGTCCGCGCATCAGGGAGCGCTTTCGATGTCCACTGGTCCTACCCGCTCGTACACCCTTCCCCGCCGAACCGGGCAACTGTCCCTGTTGACCCTGGCCCTGCTCGCCAGCGGTGCCTGCAGCCTGCCGGTGCTGGCCGCCGAACCAGCCCGCGCCAGTAGCCCGCGTATGGGTGATTACCGCTTCAGCATCGGCCAGCAACCGCTGGTATCGGCGATCAATGCCTTCAGTCAGGTCACCGGCTGGCAGGTCGGTTTCAGCGCCGAGCTGGCTGACGGCGTGGCTTCGCCGGGCGTGCAAGGCTCGCTGCCAGCAGATGCCGCCCTCAAGCGCCTGCTGCAGGGTACCGGGCTGGGTTTTCGCAAGATCAGCAACGGCAACGTGATCCTCGAACGTCAGACCGGCGGCAACGTGATCGCCCTGCAACAGGTGACCGTCAGCGCCACACGTAGCGCCCAGGACGTCAGCCAGGTGCCGAGCACTGTCAGCGTACAGACCCGCGAGCAACTGGACCGGCAGAACGTCAACAGCATCCAGGACCTGGTGCGCTACGAGCCGGGTGTGTCGGTGGCCGGTACCGGCCAGCGCAGCGGCCTGAACGGCTACAACATCCGTGGTATCGACGGCGAGCGGATCCTCACCCAGGTCGACGGTGTGTCGATCCCGGACAGCTTCTTCTACGGCCCCTATGCACAGACCCAACGCAACTACGTTGACCCGGAAATCGTCAAGCGTGTGGAAATCCTCCGCGGTCCGGCCTCGGTGCTGTACGGCAGCAACGCCATCGGCGGCGCTGTGAGCTACTTCACCCTCGACCCCGACGACATCATCAAGCCCGGGAAGGACGTGGGTGCACGGTTGAAGACCGGCTACAGCTCGGCCGACGAAAGCTGGCTCACCTCCGCCACCGTCGCCGGCCGCGAGGGTGATTTCGATGGCCTGCTGCACCTGAGCCAGCGCAACGGCCACGAGACCGAAACCCATGGCGGCCACAGCGGTGCCGGCCTGTCGCGCACCGAAGCCAACCCGATGGACGTGCGCACCACCAACGTGCTGGCCAAGCTTGGCTGGAACTACGACGACGACGCCCGCCTGGGCTTCACCTACGAGCGCTACAAGGATGACCGCGACCAGAACATCCTTAGCGCGGTGGGCGGGCCGTTCATTCCGGGCTTTGGTGGCATGGGCTATTACAAGGCGCGCAGTGGCAACGACACCATTACCCGCGAGCGCTATGGCATCAACCATGAGTTCGGCCTGGATTCGCTGGTCGCTGACCACGTCAAGTGGAGCCTCAACTACCAGATCGCCAAGACCGACCAGCACACCGAAGAAGTCTACGCACCGCCTGGCCGCCAGGTACTGCGCACGCGTGACACAACCTACAAAGACCGCCAGTGGGTATTCGATGCCCAGCTGGACAAGGCCTTCAGCATCGGTGCCACCGACCACCTGCTGACCTATGGCACCACCATCAAGCACGAGAAAATCACTGGCTCGCGCAGCGGCACGGGCACCTGCCTGGCCGTGGGCTCCGGTTGCTCCGCCGCCGGCGCCGAACGCCCGGCAGACGGCCAGGTTCTGGTCAGTGACTTCCCGGACCCGACCGTGAACACCTACAGCCTGTTCGTGCAGGACGAGATCCGCTGGAATAACTGGACCTTCATGCCCGGCGCGCGCTACGACTACACGCGCATGGAACCCAAGTTCACCGACGAATTCTTGCGTGGCCTGGAGTCCACCGGCACAGCGCCCACCTCCCAGGACGACTCGGACAAGAAGTGGCACCGCGTCTCGCCCAAGTTCGGCCTGACCTACGCCTTCAACGACAACTACACCTGGTATGGTCAGTATGCCGAAGGCTTCCGCACCCCGACCGCCAAGTCCATGTACGGGAAATTCGTGAACCTTGAGGAAGGTTATCGCGTAGAAGGCAACCCAGGCCTGGAACCGGAAAAGAGCAAGAGCTACGAAACCGGCCTGCGTGGCAACTTCGACGCGGGTAACTTCGACGTGGCGGTGTTCTACAACAAGTACCGCGACTTCATCGACGAAGATGCGGTGCAAAGCGCCAACCTGGAACAAACCTTCCAGGCCAACAACATCAAGCACGCCACCATCAAGGGTGCCGAGGTCAAGGGCCGCCTGAACCTCGACCGCTTCGGCGCGCCGCAAGGCCTGTATACCCAGGGTTCGATTGCCTACACCTATGGCCGTAACGACGACACCGGTGAGCCGCTGAACACCGTCAACCCACTGAAGGGCGTGTTTGGCCTCGGTTACGAGCAGCAGAACTACGGTGGCCTGCTGAGCTGGACACTGGTCAAGCGCAAGACCCGCGTCGACGACTCCAGCTTCTACTCGCCAGATGGTGCGAGCTCGAAGTTCCGCACCCCGGGCTACGGTGTGCTGGACCTGACCGGCTACTACAAGGTCACCGACGATGTGACCATCAACGCCGGCCTGTACAACCTCACCGACAAGAAATACTGGCAGTGGGATTCGGTGCGCAGCTACGACGGCCAGGGTGAAGCGGCTGTGACCCAGCCAGCCAACATCGACCGCCTGACCATGCCGGGGCGCAACTTCGGTATCAATGTGGTTTGGGATATCTGATCCCTTACGCCTGTACCGGCCCCTTCGCGGGCGCGCCCGCTCCCACAGAAACATCATAGGTCCACGGCCTGCGTTGAACCTGTGGGAGCGGGCGTGCCCGCGAAGAGGCCGGTACAGACAACACTACAACCCAGTTTTTTTACTGTCCCGCCGCCGCTGTTTCGTCTTGTATCTAAACGCCCCTCTTTCCAAGGACTGCCCCCATGACCGAACGCCCAGCCCTGCGCTCCCAGCGCCTGAACCAGATCACCCACGCCCCGCACGCAGAGCTGGATGCCCTGGTCAAATCCCACGCGCCTTTCGACAGCCGCGAAAGCTTCGCCCGCTTCGTCGTTGCCCAGTACCTGTTCCAGTCCGAGCTGCAAGCCCTGTACAACGATCCGCAGCTGATCGCCATCGTTCCCGATCTGGCCGAGCGCTGCCGTGCCGAGCAGGCACGCCTGGACCTCGCAGACCTGGACACCGAAGTGCCAGCCGCCGTGCCGGGCGCCCTGGTCAACCCGAGCCTGGGCGAGGCAATGGGCTGGATCTTCGTCTCTGAAGGCTCCAAACTGGGCGCTGCGTTTCTGATCAAGCGTGCCGTGGCCCTGGAACTGTCTGACAGCTTTGGTGCCCGCCACCTGGGTGAGCCGGCCGGTGGCCGTGCCGAGGGCTGGAAACAGTTCACTCGCATCCTCGATAGCCTTGAGCTGTCGGCTGAGGAGGAAGCCGCTGCCGAGCGCGGTGCAGTGGCCGCCTTCGAGCGGTTCACCGAGCTGCTCAAACATGCCTATGCTGCGGATACCGCGCTGGTCTGATACGCCGAATCCGGCCACCCTACCGGTGGCCAAACCGCTTTTTGCAGTGAGACCATGACCCGACCTGCCCGCTCGAAGATCGCCCGCCTGTTGTACGGAATCCTGGCCTACGTGAGCCTGGGGGTGGGCTTGGTCGCGATCGTCATTCCCGGCTTGCCGACCACCGAATTCATCCTGCTGGCCGCCTGGGCGGCGACCCGCAGTTCGCCGCGCCTTTCTGCCTGGCTGGAGAACCACCGGCTGTTCGGGCCAATCCTTTACAACTGGCGCAATGGCAAGGTGATCCAGCGCCGTGCCAAGGTCAGCGCCACCATCAGCATGCTGCTGTGTGCGGGGCTGATGCTGACGTTTCTGCAACACCACTGGCCGGTGTTTCTGGCAATCGGCGGCATGACCCTGGGCAACCTGTGGATCTGGTCACGCCCGGAGCACGCCTGCCCCGCCCCGTCACAAGCTCAGCAACCCTGAATACAGGGCGTAGGCCGCAAGCCCTGCGCCCGCCAGCACTGCGGCGAAAATCAGCTTTTCCCAAGTGGTGAACAACGCCTGGCCCTGCTCATGCTTGGCCCTGGCAAACAGGATCACGCCGGGGGCATACAGCAGCGCCGACAGCAGCAGGTACTTGAGCCCGCCGGCATACAACAGCCACACGGCATACAGCAAGGCAACCAGCGCTACCAGCAAGTCCTTGCGCCGCAACCCCGGCTGCCCGGTATAGGTTTCTGCCCGTACCGCCAGCAGCAAGGCATACGCCGCCGACCACAGGTAGGGTACCAGGATCATCGACGAGGCCAGGTAGATCAGGCTGGTGTAGGTACCGGCAGAGAACAGCGTAATCAGCAGGAAGCCCTGGATCATGCAGTTGGTCAGCCACAGGGCGTTAGCGGGCACATGGTTGGCGTTTTCCTTGGCCAGAAAGCGCGGCATGGTCTTGTCCCGTGCCGTGGCGAACAGGATCTCGGCACACAGCAGCGCCCACGACAGCAACGCACCCAGCAGCGAAACCGCCAGCCCGAGGCTGATCAGCAAGGCCCCCCAAGGGCCGACGATGTGCTCCAGCACCGAGGCCAGCGACGGGTTCTGCAACCCGGCCAGTTCCGGCTGGGTCATCACCCCCAGCGACAGCACGTTGACCAGCACCAGCAGCGCCAGCACACCGAGAAACCCGATGACGGTGGCCTTGCCCACATCCGAGCGGCGCGCGGCGCGGCCGGAGTACACACTGGCGCCTTCGATGCCGATGAACACGAATACCGTCACCAGCATCATGTTGCGCACCTGCTCCAGCACGCCGCCGAACTGCGGGTTGCTCATGCCCCAGATGTCACGGGTGAAGATATCGGCACGAAAGGCGAACGCCGCAATCACCACGAACATCAGCAGCGGCACCACCTTGGCCACGGTGGTCACCTGATTGATGAACGCGGCCTCCTTGATGCCGCGCAGCACCAGAAAATGCACCGACCACAGCAGCAGCGAGGCACAGCCGATGGCGATCGGCGTATTGCCTTCACCGAATACCGGAAAGTAGAAGCCCAGGGTGCTGAACAGCAGTACGAAATAGCCGACATTGCCCAGCCAGGCGCTGATCCAGTAGCCCCAGGCCGAAGAGAAGCCCATGTAGTCGCCGAAACCCGCCTTGGCATAGGCATACACCCCGGAGTCCAGTTCCGGCTTGCGGTTGGCCAGGGTCTGGAACACAAACGCCAGGGCCAGCATGCCAACGGCGGTGATGCACCAGCCGATCAGCACCGCCCCGACATCGGCACGCGCTGCCATATTCTGCGGCAGCGAGAAGATCCCGCCACCGATCATCGAGCCGACCACCAGCGCGATCAGCGCGCCCAGGCGCAGCTTCTGTCCCGGTTCGCTCATGCATCCCCCATTTTTCGCGCTGTCATACCATTGAAACAGCCTCGCCGGCCATATATGAGTGGTTACTTATAATGGAACAGGCCAATCAAGCTATAGCACTCATAACTGCATTGTCTATGTACGTGGCATTAAAAACCAGCAGTTGCAAGGCCGCTGGGAAAGTTCCTGATAAAACTCAAAATGCTTGTGAAAAATTTGCGAAACCCACAAAACCGGCTAGTTTCAAGCATCGCAGGCTGAGCAGAGCGATTGCTCTAGAAAGACATGGAGGTGCCAGCGCGCAAGGCTTGCAGCTTAAGCTGTCGGCACTCTCCAGGAGCACCCGTGAAGGAAATTTCCTACTTCACGGCGCCTTAAACTGACACAAGTCAGCAAACGGCAACGGCGTCAGATTTATGCTGACGTCAACTTTCTCCTGGCAGGAGTTGTTAAATGTCTGATTCATCTGGAAAACTGAAGCTCGGCGCGTTAGTTGCACTTGTCGTCGGCTCCATGATTGGCGGCGGGATCTTTTCGCTGCCGCAGAACATGGCCGCCAGCGCAGGGGTTGGTGCCGTACTGATTGGCTGGGGCATCACCGCGGTCGGCATGCTGACCCTGGCGTTTGTGTTCCAGACCCTGGCCAACCGCAAGCCTGACCTGGATGGCGGGGTGTATGCCTACGCCAAGGCCGGTTTCGGTGACTACATGGGCTTCTCTTCGGCCTGGGGGTACTGGATCAGTGCCTGGCTGGGTAACGTCGGCTACTTTGTGCTGTTGTTCAGCACCTTGGGCTACTTCTTCCCGATCTTCGGTGAAGGCAACACGCCGGCCGCCATCATTGGCGCATCGATCCTGTTGTGGGCGGTGCACTTCCTGGTGCTGCGCGGCATCAAGGAGGCGGCGTTCATCAACCTGGTCACCACCGTGGCCAAAGTCGTACCGCTGGTGCTGTTCGCCCTCATCTGCCTGTTCGCCTTCAGGCTCGACATCTTCACCGCTGACATCTGGGCCGTAGGCACACCGGAGCTTGGCAGCGTGATGAACCAGGTGCGCAACATGATGCTGGTCACCGTTTGGGTGTTCATCGGCATCGAGGGCGCGAGCATCTTCTCGTCCCGGGCGGAAAAACGCTCTGACGTGGGCAAGGCCACAGTCATCGGCTTTGTCACCGTGCTGCTGTTCCTGGTGCTGGTGAACGTGCTGTCGCTGGGCATCATGACCCAACCGGAACTGGCCAAGCTGCAGAACCCGTCGATGGCTGCCGTACTGGAGCATGTGGTCGGCCACTGGGGCGCGGTGCTGATCAGCGTCGGCCTGATCATCTCGCTGTTGGGGGCGCTGCTGTCGTGGGTACTGCTGTGTGCCGAGATCATGTTCGCCGCCGCCAAGGACCACACCATGCCGGAGTTCCTGCGCCGCGAAAACGCCAACCAGGTCCCGGCCAACGCCCTGTGGCTGACCAATGCCATGGTGCAGATCTTCCTGGTAATCACGCTGTTCTCCAACAGCACCTACCTGTCGCTGATCTACCTCGCCACCTCGATGATCCTGGTGCCCTACCTGTGGTCGGCAGCCTATGCGTTCCTGCTGGCACTGCGCAGCGAAACCTACGAGCAGGCCCTGGCCGAACGCAAGAAAGACCTGATCATCGGCGGCATCGCCCTGCTGTACGCCATCTGGCTGCTGTACGCCGGCGGCGTGAAATACCTGCTGCTCTCGGCCCTGCTCTACGCACCTGGGGCGATCTTGTTCGCCAAAGCCAAGCGTGAAGTTGGCCAACCCATCTTCACCAACGTGGAAAAACTGATCTTCGCAGCCGTGGTCATCGGCGCCCTGGTGGCAGCTTATGGCCTGTACGACGGCTTCCTGACCCTTTGACCCACGTCTTCGTTCAATTGGAGGAATGAAACCATGTCCGCTGAAAAACAGAAGTACGGTGTCCACTCCGAAGCCGGCAAACTGCGCAAAGTGATGGTTTGCTCGCCGGGCCTGGCGCACAAGCGCCTGACGCCGAGCAACTGTGACGAGCTGCTGTTCGACGATGTGATCTGGGTCGACCAGGCCAAGCGTGACCATTTCGACTTCGTCACCAAAATGCGCGAGCGCGGCGTGGATGTGCTGGAAATGCACAACCTGCTGACCGACATCGTGCAGCAACCCGAAGCCCTCAAGTGGATCCTTGACCGCAAGATTACCTCTGACACCGTGGGTGTCGGCCTGACCAACGAGGTGCGCAGCTGGCTCGAAGGGCTGGAGCCACGCCACCTGGCGGAGTTCCTGATTGGCGGCGTGGCGGGCCAGGACCTTCCAGTCAGCGAAGGCGCCGAAGTGATCAAGATGTACAACAAGTACCTGGGCCACTCCAGCTTCATTCTGCCGCCGCTGCCCAACACTCAGTTCACCCGTGACACCACCTGCTGGATCTATGGTGGCGTGACGCTCAACCCGATGTACTGGCCTGCGCGACGTCAGGAAACCCTGCTGACCACCGCCATCTACAAGTTCCACAAGGAATTCACCGGCGCCGACTTCCAGGTGTGGTACGGCGACCCGGACAAGGATCACGGTAACGCCACCCTCGAGGGCGGCGACGTGATGCCGGTCGGCAAGGGCATCGTGCTGATCGGCATGGGTGAGCGCACTTCGCGCCATGCCATCGGCCAACTGGCTCAGAACCTGTTCGAGAAGGGCGCGGCCGAGAAAATCATCGTCGCTGGCCTGCCGAAGTCCCGCGCGGCGATGCACCTGGACACCGTGTTCAGCTTCTGCGACCGCGACCTGGTAACGGTATTCCCGGAGGTGGTGAAAGAGATCAAGCCATTCATCATCACCCCAGATTCCAGCAAGCCCTATGGCATGAACATCGCGCCGCAGGATGCCTCGTTCCTCGAGGTGGTGTCCGAGCAGTTGCTGGGCAAGAAAGACAAGCTGCGGGTGGTCGAGACTGGCGGCAACAGCTTTGCCGCCGAGCGCGAACAATGGGATGACGGCAACAACGTGGTGGCCCTCGAGCCGGGCGTGGTCATCGGCTACGACCGCAACACCTACACCAACACCCTGCTGCGCAAGGCCGGTATCGAGGTCATCACCATCAGCGCCGGCGAACTGGGCCGGGGCCGGGGCGGCGGCCACTGCATGACCTGCCCGATTGTGCGTGACCCGATCGATTACTAACGACCATTGCACCCGGCCGCGCCCACAAAGCGCCGGCCGGGACACTACCGGACTCAAGGAGAAGCAATCATGGCGTTCAACATTCACAACCGCAACCTGCTCAGCCTGGAACACCACACCACCCGCGAGCTGCGCTACCTGCTGGACCTGTCCCGCGACCTCAAGCGTGCAAAGTACACCGGTACCGAGCAGCAGCACCTGAAGGGCAACAACATTGCGCTGATCTTCGAAAAAACCTCCACCCGTACCCGCTGCGCCTTCGAAGTCGCTGCCTACGACCAAGGTGCCAACGTCACCTATATCGACCCCAACTCTTCGCAGATCGGCCACAAGGAGAGCATGAAAGACACCGCTCGCGTGCTTGGGCGCATGTATGACGCGATCGAGTACCGGGGTTTCAAGCAGGAAATCGTCGAAGAGCTGGCCAAGTTCGCTGGTGTGCCGGTATTCAACGGCCTGACTGACGAATACCACCCGACCCAGATGATTGCCGACGTGCTGACCATGCGCGAGCACAGCGACAAGCCGCTGCACGACATCAGCTACGCCTATCTGGGCGACGCCCGCAACAACATGGGCAACTCGCTGCTGCTGATTGGCGCCAAGCTCGGCATGGATGTGCGCATCGCCGCGCCCAAGGCACTGTGGCCGCATGACGACCTGGTCGAGCGCTGCAAGAAGTACGCTGAGGAAAGCGGCGCCCGCATCACCCTCACCGAAGACCCGAAAGCGGCGGTCAAGGGTGTGGACTTTGTTCATACCGACGTGTGGGTTTCGATGGGCGAGCCGATCGAAGCCTGGGGTGAGCGCATCAAGCAGCTCAAGCCTTACCAGGTGAATGCCGAGTTGATGAAGTCCACCGGCAACCCGCGGACCAAGTTCATGCACTGCCTGCCGGCGTTCCATAACTCCGACACCAAGGTCGGCAAGCAGATTGCCGAACAGTACCCGGACTTGGCCAACGGCATCGAAGTGACTGACGACGTGTTCGAGTCGCCGGCCTGCATCGCCTTCGAGCAGGCGGAAAACCGCATGCACACCATCAAGGCGATTCTGGTTTCGACCCTGGCTGACCTCTGACAATCGCCCCGCGCCTGGGGGCAGGCTTCGCCGGTGATCGCCGGCAAGCCAGCTCCCACAAAGGATCGAGGTGCTCACCCCATCTGCGTAAAGGACATTCCCCATGCGTATCGTTGTTGCATTGGGCGGCAACGCCCTGCTGCGTCGCGGCGAGCCCATGACCGCTGACAACCAGCGCGCCAATATCCGCACCGCCACCGAACAGATCGCCAAGATCCACCCTGGCAACGAACTGGTCATTGCCCACGGCAACGGCCCGCAAGTCGGCCTGCTGTCGCTTCAGGCCCTGTCCTACAAGCCTGACGAGGCCTACCCGCTGGACGTGCTGGGTGCCGAAACCGAAGGCATGATCGGCTACATGATCGAACAGGAACTGGGCAACCTGCTGGATTTCGAGGTGCCATTCGCCACCCTGCTGACCCAGGTGGAAGTGGACGCCAACGACCCCGCCTTCAAGGACCCGACCAAGTTCATTGGCCCGGTCTACAGCAAGGAAGAGGCCGAGCGCCTGGCCAAAGAGAAAGGCTGGGTGGTCAAGGCCGATGGCGACAAGTACCGCCGTGTGGTGGCCAGCCCGAAACCCAAGCGCATCTTTGAAATCCGCCCGATCAAGTGGCTGCTGGAAAAGAGCAGCATCGTGATTTGCGCAGGCGGTGGCGGCATCCCCACCATGTACGATGAAAACCGCAAGCTCAAGGGCATTGAAGCGGTGATCGACAAAGACCTGTGCTCTGCACTGCTGGCCGAGCAATTGGAAGCCGACCTTCTGATTATCGCCACCGACGTCGACGCGGCCTACATTGACTGGGGCAAGCCCACGCAAAAAGCCATTGCCCAGGCCCATCCGGACGAACTCGAGCGCCTTGGCTTCGCCGCAGGCTCCATGGGGCCAAAAGTGCAAGCTGCCAGTGACTTTGCCCGCAACACCGGCAAGGTGGCAGTGATCAGTTCGCTGGAAAACATTGAAGACATTGTCAAAGGTACTGCTGGCACACGGGTCTCCACCGAGAAGCCTGGGATCAGCTACCGTTGAATGCAGTTGGCGGGTGCCTGGCGCCCGCCGTTTTCGACCTTCCAAAGGAGCTAGCCATGGCCCATTATGAACCTGGTCATGTACATATCGAGCGCTCTGCGCTGAACAGTGCCGACCACAGCTATGACCTGAACATCGACTACGAGGCAGCGTCGGACCCCAAGGAAGGCAGAGGCATTCAGTTCCGCATGCATGGCAGCATCGAAGGCAAGCCGGTGGAAGAAAAGTTCTTCCTCGCCAAGGACCAGGTATTGCCCAGCTTCCTCATGCTGCTGACCCGCAAGGCTCAGTCATATCTGGCACCGCCGAAAAAATTCGAGACACTGAGTTCGCCGCACAAGCTCTATGACGATATGTTCGCGGACATTCGCGAAAAGCTTGACGTGAAATCGGGCGACCCCATCAAGCCTGAACATCTGGAGTGATTTCGCGTACTTGGGGCTGCTGCGCAGCCCCGGCGATGTTAAGGCATACTACCGCCCTCCCCGGCCACCACCTTGCCCCTCCCCAATGCGCATCCATGTCAGCTTCATCGACCGCGTCGGCATCACCCAGGAAGTCCTCGCCCTGCTCGGTGCCCGCAACCTCAACCTGGACGCGGTGGAGATGGTCCCGCCGAACGTTTACATCGATGCTCCCACCCTCAGCCCTGCCGTGCTCGAAGAACTGCATGACGCACTGTTCGAGGTGCAGGGCGTGCAATCGGTGGACGTGGTCGACATCCTCCCCGGCCAGCGCCGCCACCTGCAGCTCGACGCCCTGCTGGCGGCGATGAGCGACCCGGTACTGGCCGTGGACAGCGCAGGCCTGGTGCTGCTGGCCAACCCGGCGCTGATCGCCCTGTGCGGCCGCGAATCCGCCGGGCGTTCGGTGGGCGAACTGTTTGGCGACCCCGCGCTGCTGCAGGCGCTGCTGGACAACAACTTCCACCTGCCCATGCGCGAAATGCAGCTCAACGGCCAAAGCCTGCTGCTGGACGCCATGCCGATCACCAACGCAGGTGGCCTGCTCACGCTCTACCCGCCCACGCGCATGGGCGAGCGCCTGTCGGCCCTGCACCACGACCATGCCGAAGGCTTCGATGCCCTGCTCGGCGAGTCGCCCGCCATCCGCACGCTCAAGGCCCGCGCCCTGCGCGTGGCGGCGCTCGATGCACCGCTGCTGGTGCACGGCGAAACCGGCACTGGCAAAGAGCTGGTCGCCCGCGCCTGCCACGCCATCAGCAGCCGCCACGCCGCCCCGTTCCTCGCCCTGAACTGCGCCGCACTGCCCGAGAGCCTGGCCGAGAGCGAGCTGTTTGGTTATGCACCCGGTGCCTTCACCGGCGCGCAACGCGGTGGCAAGCCCGGGCTGATGGAACTGGCCAACCAGGGCACGGTGTTCCTCGATGAAATTGGCGAAATGTCACCCTACCTGCAGGCCAAGCTGCTGCGTTTTCTCAGCGATGGCAGCTTCCGCCGGGTGGGCGGCGACCGCGAAGTGAAGGTGGATGTGCGCATCATCAGTGCCACCCACCGCGACCTGGAGCGCATGGTCGCCGAAGGCAGCTTCCGCGAAGACCTGTTCTACCGCCTCAACGTGCTCAACCTGCAGGTACCGCCACTGCGTGACAGGGGCCAGGACATCCTGATGCTGGCGCACTTCTTCATGCAGCAGGCCTGCACGCAGATCCAGCGCCCAGCCTGCCGGCTGACCCCGGCCACCCATTCGGCACTGCTGGCCAACCCGTGGCCGGGCAATGTGCGTCAACTGCAAAACGTAATCTTCCGCGCTGCGGCCATCTGCGAGGGCAACCTGGTGGATATCGGCGACCTGGACATCGCCGGCACCTCGGTGGCAAGAGGACAGGACGGTGAAGTGGCCAGCCTGGAACAGGCCGTGGGTGATTTCGAGCGCGAACTGTTACAGCGCCTGTATGCCAGTTACCCGTCGACGCGTCAGCTGGCCGGGCGCTTGCAAACTTCGCATACCGCTATTGCCCAGCGGCTGCGTAAATATGGAATACCCGGAAAACTTTGATACGCGTCGTCAAAGCCGACAGCTCATTCAGACTTTTCCTAGCCGCTTGGCCGCAATTGACTGGCGTGCTCGCCGTAGAATGATGACATCGTTATTTCGCATGTCACCTTGAACGAAGAGTACCCTGATGTTTGAACTCGATTTTTACGGGACACTTGTAGCCGCCTCCCTGGTATTGCTACTGGGGCGCGGGCTGGTCGCACGCATTGGTTTCCTGCGCGCTTACAATATCCCGGAACCTGTTGCAGGCGGATTGGTAGTGGCCTTGGCGCTCTTGGCATTGCGCAGTTTCGATGTACAGGTCCAGTTTGATACCTCATTGCAGATACCGTTGATGCTGGCGTTCTTCGCCACCATCGGCCTGAGTGCAGACTTCGCCAGCCTGAAGAAGGGCGGCCGTGTGGTCGCTGTGTTCCTGCTGGTGGTGACTGGCTTGCTGCTGGTGCAGAACGCCATGGGCATAGGCCTGGCAACGGCATTGGGGCTCGACCCATTGCTGGGCCTGCTGGCTGGTTCGATCACCCTGTCCGGGGGCCACGGCACGGGCGCCGCCTGGGGCGCCACGTTCACTGAAAAGTTTGGGGTGGCTTCGGCTTCCGAACTGGCGATGGCCTCTGCCACCTTCGGCCTGGTACTGGGCGGCTTGATTGGTGGCCCGGTTGCCAGGTTGCTGATCAAGCGGGTAAAGACGCAGGGGGTGGAAGAAGAAGTTCCACACCTGCCAAAAGGCTTTGAACAGCCGAATAAAGAGCGCCTGATCACCTCTTTTTCATTTATCGAAACGCTGGCACTGATTGCCGTCAGTTTGCTGGCCGGTACATTACTGAATGGAGTATTGAGAGGCACGGCATTCGAACTGCCGACATTCGTTTGCGTACTCTTCGTGGGTGTACTGCTGCGCAACGGGCTTTCGGCATTCGGCTTTTATCGTGTGTTCGAACGAGAAGTTTCGGTGCTGGGCAATGTCAGTCTGTCCCTGTTCCTGGCCATTGCCTTGATGTCGCTCAAGTTGTGGGACCTGGCGGCACTGGCCTTACCGTTCTTTGCGTTGCTGGCCGCGCAAACGCTGGTCATGGCACTGTTTGCGATCTTCGTGACATTCCGGGTGATGGGCCGCAACTATGATGCGGCGGTGCTGGCGGCCGGGCACTGTGGCTTCGGCCTGGGTGCAACGCCGACGGCCATTGCCAACATGCAAGCAGTGACCCAGCGCTATGGCGCCTCGCACATCGCCTTCCTGGTAGTGCCGATGGTGGGCGCGTTCTTCATCGACATCATCAATGTCATCGTGATCAAGCTGTACTTGGCATTGCCCTTGTTTATCGCGGGGTAACTCAGCCAACCCTGTTGCTGGCCGTCCTGGGCGTTGGCCCAGGACGAAGCACATCCGCTCAGGGACGAACCGCTGTAACTTCGATCTCAACGCGCCAGGCCGGGTGTGCCAGGCCCGCAATCTGGAACGCGGAACGCGCGGGCAGAACCGGCTGTTTGGCGGCAGGCCCGAAGAACTGGGTATAGCCGGCCATGAAACCGTCAAAATCCATTTTGCCGCCGTTCTCTGGCCCACCCACCAGGAACACTTGCATCTTCACCACATCCGTGAGGCCAAGACCCAGTTCTTTCAGTTGCTGCTGAATGTTTTCAAGCACATTGATGGTTTGTGCCTTGGTGTCACCGTAGGCTTCCAGTGACTCCTTGGGTGCATCGGGATGGATAACCGACGGGACCGAACCACTCAGGTAGATGACCGTCTTGCCCGCGGGGACTTCTACAGCTGACGAGATCGGGAAACTGCCTGCGCCATGGCGCACGATATCTTGTGCATGGGCGCTGCCGATACCGGCCAATGCCAGTGCAGCCACGGTGTTCAAAGCGACTTTCATGGTGTTCTCCTGAAAAGTACCAAGCATGTGCACGCATGGATGATGCGCACACGGGTCATTCCATTGCGCCAGGTGCGCTTAGAATCGATACAGGCTGAAGGGTTTCGGGTCCAGCACGGGCGCCTTGCCAAGCAGCAAATCGGCCGACAGCTCGGACGACACCGGGCTCTCCGTCATTCCCCAGCCGGTTGCGGTGTTGAGGACCAGCCCCGGGTACTCGTTGACCTGCGAAATGATGGGGTTCTCATCCGGAGCAATGGCCATCGCACCGCTCCACTGATCGATCAGCTTCGCATCACTGAAGGCAGGGAACTCGACCTTGAGTTTTTCCAGAGATGCATTCAGCTCCGGAAGGTCCGGGGCCGCCGTCATCAGCCGGTTTTTCTCGAAAGGCGAAACTTCGTCCAGCCTCCAGTGGGTTGGCTGAATGAACGAATCAATGAGCTGCTTGTTGAGCGAGATGTGCACCGGGAAGTCCGGGATGGCCAGCAGAGGCAGGTACTTGTAGCCGTACATGAACGACTCTTTCACTACCGGGGCAACCACGACGCGTGGCGAAGTGGCGTAGGTACCGTCGGCCTGCTCACGGAAGTAGATATTCCCCGGCAATGCAACGTTGCCGCCGGGTGCACGGGGGGCCGCACTGATGATTTGCTGGGACTGGTAAGCGGGCAAGGTCGGCACATCGACCCCCAGGTTCTGCATGAACAGCCTGGACCAAGCCCCACCCGCCACGATCACCCGCGAAGTCCGGATGGCGCCCTTCTCGGTCACCACATCAGAGATGGCTCCCGCCTGGGTCTCCAGCCCTCTTGCGGCGCAGTGGGTGTAGATACGCACGCCCATTTTCTTGGCGTACTCCGCCATGACAAACGATGCGCGCTCGGCATCGAGGCTACCGGAATCTTCTTCGAAACCCGCGACCTTCCAGTTTGACGATGCTCCACGCAGGCGCTGTTCAAGTTCATTGCCCTGGATGATTCGCGTGTTGAACGGTATATCCGCTGCCACTTCACGGCCTTTGCTATCGATCCACTGCCTGACGCCTTCCAGGTCCTCTTCATCGAACGGCACTTCCACCCGACCTTGCGTGCGATAGCTGGTATCTGCACCCACTTTGGCATTCATTTCACGCCAACGTTGCTTGGCAAGATGGTGCAACTGGAAAGTTGCGTCCGGCATCTTGTAGGTCATCACCTGACCATAAAACCTGCACGACTGCTCGCCGGCAATTTCACCTTTTTCAACGATAACTACGGAAAGGCCACGTTCGACCAGGTTGATCGCCGTCATGAGCCCAAGAATGCCCGCGCCAACGACGACTACATCCGCCTGCTTGGGCAGCTCTCCCTCAGTGCCCCCTACAAAACCAAACCGTGGTTTGCCGGGGATCAGCCTGCCTTCGCGCGTCAGCAGGGGGGTCAGAATCCCCGCGCCCCCCGCAACAGCCAAGACGCCACCGCCGATCAAAAACTTACGCCTCGTCATTCCCATGACACTTTCCTTTCCTGGTATCCGGTGTTGGTTGCATCCGCCCAGACGGCGAGACACCTGGTTGCCCGACAGCCTTCCTGACCCACTTTGCGGGCCAGGCAGTCAGGCTGAGCATTAACATTCAAGGGGGGCGATTCTGGTGATGCACCCGTGCCGGTTAAATCGCAGCGGGCAAATAATTAGTTCAGCGATTTGCAAACTAATATGCAGGAGACATAAATAGTTGAGATCGCGACACCGCATCTTTACCTGATCAACTTGACTTCGCAACACGCATCAGGATTAGTTTCGTTGGTGCAATAACCTCATTAAAAAGCCGGTTATTTGAAACTTATTAATTCCGCCGCTTGGGTCAAACTTGTGTTCCTAGAATTGATATGCGGTGGTTCCAGCGACAGCCCGTGAAACCATGGGTGTATCGATTTAAATACACCGTATCGAAATCAGTACAACCCCGTTAGAAAGCGGCTGCGCAAGGGTTTGATCCCCAAACGCTTTTTTATGCTTCGCCATCTGTAGCGTTCTCGTTCCACAAGAACCGCAAGGCGAACGCAAAAAACAAGTAACTTATTGTTTTATATATATTTTTTGTGATTGGCCGCGTTTTTGCTAAGGGAATACCAACCCAAGAGCGCGGACCCACCGCGCCCAACGCCCTGCTTCCCGAGGATTCCCCATGAGCGAGTTGCGTTTCACTGAAGATCACGAATGGCTGCGCGTCGAAGCCGATGGCAGCGTCACCGTGGGTATCACCGCCTACGCGCAGAACGCCCTTGGCGATGTGGTGTTCGTGCAACTGCCAGAGTTGCAGCAGTATGAAAAAGGCAGCGAAGCGTCCACCGTCGAATCGGTCAAGGCCGCCAGCGGCGTGTATATGCCCCTGGCCGGTGAAGTGGTCGAGGTCAACGGCCAGCTCGAAAGCAGCCCTGAACTGGTCAACGAAGACCCGATGGGCGAAGGCTGGTTCTTCCGCTTCAACCCAGCCGACAGGAGCGAAGTCACCGCCCTGCTCGACCAGGACGCCTACGACCGCCTTATCAAAGCCAACGACGACGCCTGAGGAGTTCCGCAATGACCATCAACCTCGGTACCGCCAACGAATTCATTGCCCGTCACATCGGCCCGCGCGCCGCTGACGAGCAGGCCATGCTCGCCGCCCTGGGCTTCGACTCGCTGGACGCCATGACCGCCGCAGTCATCCCCGACAGCATCAAGGGCACCAGCGTGCTTGGCTCGCACGATGGCCAGAGCGAAGCCGACGCGCTCGCTGCGCTCAAGGCCATCGCCGGCAAGAACCAGCTGTTCAAAAGCTACATCGGCCAGGGCTACTACAACACCCACACCCCAGCGCCGATCCTGCGCAACCTGCTGGAAAACCCTGCCTGGTACACCGCCTACACCCCGTACCAGCCAGAAATCTCCCAAGGCCGCCTGGAAGCGCTGCTGAACTTCCAGACCCTGATCAGCGACCTGACCGGCCTGCCGATCGCCAACGCCTCCCTGCTCGACGAAGCCACTGCTGCGGCCGAGGCCATGACGTTCTGCAAGCGCCTGTCGAAGAACAAGGCCAGCCACGCCTTCTTCGCCTCCGTGCACTGCCACCCGCAAACCCTCGACGTGCTGCGCACCCGTGCCGAGCCGCTGGGTATCGAGGTGGTGGTCGGTGACGAGCGCGAGCTGGGGGATGTCAGCGCCTTCTTCGGCGCCCTGCTGCAATACCCGGCCAGCAACGGTGAAGTGTTCGACTACCGTGAAGTGGTACAGCGCTTCCACGCCGCCAATGCCCTGGTCGCCGTCGCGGCCGACCTGCTGGCCCTGACCCTGCTGACCCCACCGGGCGAGTTCGACGCCGACGTGGCCATCGGCAGCGCCCAGCGTTTTGGCGTACCACTGGGCTTCGGTGGCCCGCACGCGGCCTACTTCGCCACCCGTGACGCGTTCAAGCGCGACATGCCGGGCCGCCTGGTCGGCGTGTCGATCGACCGCTTCGGCAAAACTGCCCTGCGCCTGGCCATGCAGACCCGCGAGCAGCACATCCGTCGCGAAAAGGCCACCAGCAACATCTGCACCGCCCAGGTGCTGCTGGCCAACATCGCCAGCATGTTCGCCGTTTACCACGGCCCGGCCGGCCTCAAGCGCATTGCCGAGCGTACCCATGCGCTGACCGCGATTCTGGCCGCCGGCCTGAAGGCGCTGGGCGTATCGGTGGTGGGCGGCAGCGCCTTCGACACCCTGACCCTGGCCACCGGCAGTACCACTGCCAGCCTGCATGACAAGGCACGCGCCCAGGGCATCAACCTGCGCCAGGTAGACGCCGCACATGTCGGCCTGTCGCTGGACGAAACCAGCACCCAGGCTGACGTCGAGTCGCTGTGGCAGCTGTTGGGTGGCGAGCAGGCACAGCCTGACTTCAGCGCACTGGCAGCCAGCACCGGCTCCCTGCTGCCGGCTGCCCTGCTGCGCCAGTCGGCCATTCTCGAACACCCGGTATTCAACCGCTATCACAGCGAAACCGAGCTGATGCGCTACCTGCGCCGCCTGGCCGACAAGGACCTGGCACTGGACCGCAGCATGATCCCGCTGGGCTCATGCACCATGAAGCTGAACGCCGCCAGCGAAATGATCCCGGTCACCTGGGCCGAGTTCGGCAACCTGCACCCGTTCGCCCCGGCCGCACAGAGCCAGGGCTACCTGCAGATGACCACCGAGCTGGAAGCCATGCTCTGCGCCGCCACCGGCTATGACGCCGTGTCGCTGCAGCCCAACGCCGGCTCCCAGGGCGAATATGCAGGCCTGCTGGCTATCCGCGCCTACCACCGCAGCCGTGGCGAAGCGCACCGCGACATCTGCCTGATCCCGTCGTCGGCCCACGGCACCAACCCGGCCACCGCACACATGGCTGGCATGCGCGTCGTCGTTACCGCCTGTGACGCCCGCGGCAACGTCGATGTCGAGGACCTGCGCGCCAAGGCCATCGAGCACCGCGAGCGCCTGGCCGCGATCATGATCACCTACCCGTCGACCCACGGTGTGTTCGAAGAAGCGATCGGCGAAATCTGCGCGATCATTCACGATAACGGTGGCCAGGTGTACATCGACGGCGCCAACATGAACGCCATGGTCGGCCTGTGCGCCCCGGGCAAGTTCGGCGGCGATGTGTCCCACCTGAACCTGCACAAGACCTTCTGCATCCCGCACGGTGGTGGCGGCCCGGGCGTTGGCCCGATTGGCGTCAAGTCGCACCTGGCGCCGTTCCTGCCTGGCCACGCGCAGCTGGAAAACACCCAAGGTGCGGTGTGCGCCGCACCGTTCGGCAGCGCCAGCATCCTGCCGATCACGTGGATGTACATCCGCATGATGGGCGGTGCCGGCCTCAAGCGTGCTTCGCAGATGGCCATTCTGAACGCCAACTACATCGCCCGCCGCCTGGAAGAGCACTATCCTGTTCTGTATACCGGTGGCAATGGCCTGGTGGCCCACGAATGCATCCTCGACCTGCGCCCGCTGAAGGACACCAGCGGCATCAGCGTCGACGACGTGGCCAAGCGCCTGATCGACTTCGGCTTCCACGCCCCGACCATGTCCTTCCCGGTGGCCGGCACGCTGATGATCGAACCGACCGAAAGCGAGTCCAAGGAAGAACTGGACCGCTTCTGCGACGCGATGATCCAGATCCGTGAAGAAATCCGTGCGGTCGAGAGCGGTACCGTGGACAAGGACGACAACCCGCTGAAGAACGCTCCGCACACTGCGGCCGAACTGGTTGGCGAATGGGCCCACGGCTACAGCCGCGAACAAGCGGTTTACCCGCTGCCAAGCCTTGTGGAAAGCAAGTACTGGCCGCCGGTTGGCCGGGTCGACAACGTGTTCGGCGACCGCAACCTGGTGTGCGCCTGCCCGTCGATCGAGAGCTATCAGGACGCCTGATTGCGCTCAGGCCCGCTACCTGACTTGAGGTGGACCTCTGTGGGAGCGGGCGCGCCCGCCCCCACAGGCTTCACCGTCCGCCTAATATCCCTGGCTGGAGGAACCACCATGTCACTGAGCGTCTTCGACCTGTTCAAGATCGGCATCGGCCCCTCCAGCTCCCACACGGTCGGCCCGATGCGCGCCGCCGCACGGTTCGCCGAAGGGCTGCGCCGTGATGACCTGCTCACCCGCACCGCCAGCGTCAAGGCCGAGCTGTATGGCTCGCTGGGCGCAACCGGCAAGGGCCACGGCAGCGACAAGGCGGTCTTGCTCGGCCTCGAAGGCGAGCACCCGGACACCGTCGACACCGAATCCATCCCCGCGCGCCTGCAAGTGATCCGCGACAGCGGCCGCCTGCGTGTGCTCGGCGAACACGACATTGCCTTTAACGAGAAACAACACCTGGCAATGATCCGCAAGCCACTGGACTACCACCCCAACGGCATGATCTTCCGCGCCTTCGACGACGCCGGCCTGCAAATCCGCAGCCGCGAATACTACTCGGTGGGCGGTGGTTTCGTGGTCGACGAGGATGCCGCCGGCCACGACCGCATCGTCGAGGACAGCACCGTGCTGCCCTACCCGTTCAAAACCGCCAAGGAACTGCTTGGCCACTGCACCACGCAGAACCTGTCGGTAAGCCAGGTGATGCTGGCCAATGAGGCCGCCTGGCGCCCGGAGGCAGAAACCCGCGCCGGGCTGCTGCGTATCTGGCAAGTGATGCAGGATTGTGTCGATGCCGGCTGCCAGCATGAGGGCATTCTGCCAGGCGGGCTCAAGGTCAAGCGGCGGGCCCCAGCCCTGTACCGCCAGCTGAGCCGTCACCCGGAGGCCAGCCTGCGCGATGCGCTGTCGGTGCTCGACTGGGTCAACCTCTATGCCCTGGCGGTGAACGAGGAAAATGCCAATGGCGGGCGTGTGGTTACCGCGCCCACCAATGGCGCGGCGGGCATCGTCCCGGCGGTGCTGCACTACTACATGCGCTTCGTGCCGGGCGCCAGCGAAGACGGGGTGGTGCGTTTTCTGCTCACCGCCGCAGCCATCGGCATCCTGTACAAGGAGAATGCCTCTATCTCCGGCGCCGAAGTGGGCTGCCAGGGCGAGGTCGGCGTGGCGTGCTCCATGGCGGCGGGGGCACTGTGCGAAGTGATGGGGGGCAGCGTGCAACAGGTGGAGAACGCTGCCGAAATCGGCATGGAACACAACCTGGGCCTGACCTGCGACCCGATCGGCGGCTTGGTTCAGGTGCCCTGCATCGAGCGCAATGCCATGGGCTCGGTGAAGGCGATCAACGCCGTGCGCATGGCCTTGCGCGGCGACGGGCAGCACTTCGTGTCGCTCGACAAGGTCATCCGCACCATGCGCCAGACCGGCGCCGATATGAAAAGCAAATACAAGGAGACCGCCCGCGGCGGTCTTGCCGTCAACATCATCGAATGTTGACCCCACAATAAAACCAAGGAGTCACCGATGTCCGAAACACTGCTCAAGACCCCACTGCACGCCCTGCACCTGGAACTGGGTGCGCGCATGGTGCCGTTCGCCGGCTACGACATGCCGGTGCAGTACCCGCTGGGCGTGCTCAAGGAGCATTTACACACCCGCGAGCAGGCCGGCCTGTTCGATGTCTCGCACATGGGCCAGATCATCCTGCGCGGTGCCGATGCCGCCAAGGCCCTGGAAAGCCTGGTGCCGGTGGATATCATCGACCTGCCGGTGGGCATGCAGCGCTATGCCATGTTCACCAATGAACAAGGCGGCATCCTTGACGACCTGATGGTTGCCAACCTGGGCGACGATACCCTGTTCCTGGTGGTCAACGCAGCCTGCAAGGACCAGGACCTGGCCCACCTGCAAACACACATCGGGAGCCGTTGCGAGGTGCAGCCGCTGTTCGACCAACGTGCCCTGCTCGCCCTGCAAGGGCCGGCCGCGGTCAAGGTGCTGGAGCGCATGGCCCCGGAAGTGGCCGGCATGACCTTCATGCAGTTCCGGCCGGTAAAACTGCTGGGTGAAGACTGCTTCGTCAGCCGCTCAGGCTACACCGGCGAAGACGGCTACGAAATTTCGGTACCGGTCCATGCCGCCGATGCCTTGGCCCGCAGCCTGCTGGCCGAGCCCGAAGTACAGCCCATTGGCCTGGGCGCGCGGGACTCGCTGCGCCTGGAAGCCGGCCTGTGCCTGTATGGCCATGACATGAATACCGAGACGACCCCGATCGAAGCCAGCCTGCTGTGGGCGATTTCCAAGGTGCGCCGTGCCGACGGTGCACGTGCTGCCGGCTTCCCCGGCGCCGAAGCGATCTTTGCCCACCAGCGCGACGGTGTGGCGCGCAAACGTGTTGGCCTGTTGCCCCAGGAGCGCACGCCGGTACGTGAAGGCGCCGATATTGTTGATGCCAACGATAAACCGGTGGGCAAAGTGTGCAGCGGTGGCTTCGGGCCGACACTCGGCGCACCGGTTGCAATGGGTTATGTCGATAATGAACATGCTGCACTCGATACCGCACTGTTTGCCGTAGTGCGTGGCAAGAAGGTTGCCCTGAAGGTCAGCAAAATGCCTTTCGTGGCGCAACGTTACTACCGTGGCTGAAACGGCTTTGTGAAGGTTGCGGTCAGGTTCGAGATATTCGATTTCGAACCTGCCCAATAACTTTTGAACACGGCGCCAGGCCAGGCGCCATGCCGTTTCCCACAATTCGGTCGGTTATCGGCAAGCGGTCGATTTTCCCTGCGGGCAAGGGCTTGTTTTTCGCTCGGGAGTTGGCGTAGAGTCACTGCACTGTGTTTGCATGGGTCGCAACAGTTCGTGACCTGGGCCAGTAGCCGCAATCTGCTACAACCCGTTCGACGTCTCTTACTTTCCTGCAACCCAGCCCAGTAATCTTTTGCTTACAAACAATGCAGAAGAAACTGTCATCAAAAATTAGTTTCATAGGAAATAAGACAATGGCTGAGCGTCAGAACGGTACCGTCAAGTGGTTCAATGACGAAAAAGGTTACGGCTTCATCACCCCAGAAAGCGGTCCGGATCTGTTCGTGCACTTCCGCGCAATCCAAGGTAACGGCTTCAAGAGCCTGAAAGAAGGCCAGAAAGTGACCTTCATTGCTGTGCAAGGCCAAAAGGGCATGCAGGCTGACGAAGTCCAGGCAGAAGGCTGAAACTTCTATAAAAGAGCCCCTGCGTTGACGCGCAGGGGCTTTTTTTTGCTTGCAATTCCATAGAATGAGCCTTTTCCATTCGGAGCTGCCCAGCGATGCCCAAGCCCCACCTTCTCCCACAGGGTGACTTCCCCGCCGCTGGCTTTGGCCGACGACTGGCCGCGATGTTCTACGACTTCCTGCTGTGTACTGCACTGCTGATCGTGACCGCCGGTGCCTACAAGCTGATCCAGATGGCGATCATTGGCGAAGCGCGCATGCGTGAGCTGACCGAGGCCGGTGCACTGGATGGCGACCCGCTACTGTCGACGGTACTGCTGTTCGCCTTGTTCGGCTTCTTTGCCAAGTTCTGGACCCATGGCGGGCAGACGCTGGGCATGCAGGTGTGGGGCGTGCGCGTGCAGAATGCCGATGGCTCAGCCATCAGCCTGTGGCAGGCATTGTTGCGCTTCGTGGTATCCATTGCCTCATGGCTGTGCCTGGGGCTGGGTTTTTTCTGGGTGTTGATCGACAAGCGAAAGCGTGGCTGGCATGACATCTATTCGGAAAGCCAGCTGGTGCGGGTACCGAAGCAAAAGAGATGACTTGAGCGTTGTGTTGCCTGCTCCGGCCATAGGGCCATCAGCCACAAAAAAGCCGACTCTGAGGTCGGCTTTTTCATGCAGCTCAGGCCATCAACCCGCCCGACGCAACAGCCAGACACCGGCCAAGGCACAGATCCCCGCCGGGATCACCACCGCCAGCAGCGGCGGGAAGCCGAACACCTGGCTAGAAGGCCCCAGCAGGTCCTGGGCAATACGGAACACGAAACCCACCAGCACACCGGTGAACACACGCTGGCCCAGGGTGACCGAACGCAGCGGGCCGAAGATGAACGAGATCGCCATCAGCACCAGCGCCGCGGTAACCATCGGCTGCAGCACCTTGGTCCAGAACGCCAACCAGTAACGGGCATTGTTCAGGCCTTGGTCGGACAGGTAGTGGATGTAATCCCACAACCCGGTAATGGACAGCGACTCCGGCGCCAGGATCACGGTATTGAGCAGTTCTGGCGTGAGCGAAACGTCCCAGCGCTCCTGCGGCGCGCCGACCACTTCGGTGTGGTCGCCACGGAAGTAGGTGGTACGCACGTCGGCGAGCAGCCAGTGGTCGTTCTGGTACTGCGCGCGGCGGGCGAAGCTTGAGGTGACGATCTTGCGCTCGCTGTCGAAGCGGTAACGGGTCACACCCAGCAGCAGGCCGTTGGGCTGTACGGAGTTGATGTGCACATATTCTTCACCCTGGCGGTGCCACATGCCGCGCTTGGAGCTCTGCGCCTCACCACCGCCCTGGGCCAGGGAACGGTCGGCCTGGGCCTTGTTCTCGGTCACCGGTGCCACGTATTCGCCGATCAGCAGCCCTACCAGCATCAGCACCAGCATCGGCTTCATCACCGCCCAGACGATGCGGCCGATAGACACCCCGGCCGCACGCATGATGGTCAGTTCGCTGCTGCTGGCCAGGCTGCCCAGGCCGATCAGGCAGCCGATCAAGGCCGCCATCGGCAGCATGTCATAGAGCCGCCGGGGTGCTGTCAGCAGGACGAAGTTGCCGGCCTCCATCAACGTGTAGGTATCACTCAGGTCGCCCATCTCGTCGATGAAGGCGAACAGCGAGGCCAGGCCGAGGATGATGCCCAGCACGGCCAGAATGGCCAGCAGCACGCTCTGGCCGATGTAGCGGTCCAGCTTACCCATGGGCCACCTCCGCACGACGGGCGGCACGCTTGAGGCGCAGCGGTTCCCAGTACAACAGGCCAAGGCCGATCAACAGGAACAGGCCGTGGACCCACCACATGCCCAGGCCAATCGGCAATTTGCCCTTCTCGAGGGCACCACGTACGGAAATCAGCATTGTCAGGTAAGCCATGTACAAAAGAATTGCCGGCAGCAGCTTGAGGAAGCGGCCCTGACGGGGGTTGACCCGGGACAGCGGCACCGCCAGCAAGGTAACGACGAATACCAGGATCGGCAGCGACAACCGCCACTGCAGCTCGGCGCGCTCTCGCAGGCCCTCCTTGCCGATCAGCTCGGAAGTGGGAATGGCTTCGCGCTCGGTCACTTCTTCGGCCACTTCCGGTTTGGGCAGCTGCACGCCATAGGTGTCGTACTTGATCGCACGGTAATCGGCCTGACCAGGATTGCCGTCATAGCGGTAGCCGTTTTCCAGCACCAGGTAGCGGTTACCGTCGGCCTGGATCTCCTGGTGACCCTTTTCAGCGACCAGTACCGACGGGGCACGGTCCTTGGTCTTGTCCTGGTTGAAGCGCTTCTCGGAGATGAACACCCCGGACAGGTTGACGCGGTCGTCCGACAGCTGCTCGGTGTAGGTCACCCGCGAACCGTCACGCAGGGTCTGGAAGCGGCCCGGCACCAAGGTGTCGAACTCGGTAAGCGTGTCCTGCTGGGCAATGATCTGCTGCACCTGGGCAACGCCCAACGGCGCAAGGCTCAGGCTCAGCCAGGCCACCAGCAGGGCAACCAGGGCCGCCGGCGCCATGGTCAGCCCCAACAGGCGCTGCTGGCTCATACCGGTTGCGGACAGCACGGTCATCTCGCTTTCCAGGTACAGCCGCCCGTAAGCCAGCAAAATGCCGAGGAACAGCCCCAGAGGCAGGATCAGTTGCAGGAAACCCGGCAGCCGGAAGCCCATGATCAGAAACAGCACGCCCGGATCGAGCACGCCCTGAGCGGCCTGGGCCAGATATTTGATGAAGCGCCCACTCATGATGATCACCAGCAGCACTGCGCTGACGGCGCTCAAGGTCACCAGGACCTCGCGGGACAGATAACGAAAGACGATCAAACCAGACACTCCTGGGTTGTCAGGGCGGACTGCCATGCAATGGCGCCAAACAATGACTTAGTACAGCCAAGACCAATGCAGGTTCGCCAAAGGCGAACCTCCATGTAAAGTGCGCGCATTATCCTGTGATTGACCGCGCCTGTCACTTGGCCGCGCATGAAGGCGCATATCGGGGTTGTCAGCACGCTTGCCGCAGGCTCAAACTGGCAGCTTTTCCGCTGGCGCGCGACTACGCGGCCAAGCCCGTCCTGAGCGCTGGAACACACAGCGCCACTTGTATCGATCATTCGGGGACCCTGACATGGAACTGGTTGTAAAAAGCGTAGCTGCTGCATCCGTAAAAACTGCCACTCTGGTCATTCCGGTAGGTGAAAACCGCAAGCTTGGCGCCGTTGCCAAGGCGGTCGACCTGGCCAGCGAAGGTGCCATCAGCGCTGTGCTCAAACGCGGCGACCTGGTTGGCAAGCCAGGCCAGACCCTGCTGCTGCAGAACCTGCAGGGCCTGAAAGCTGAGCGCGTGCTGCTGGTGGGCAGTGGCAAGGACGAAGCCCTGGGTGACCGCACCTGGCGCAAACTGGTCGCCAGCGTGGCCGGCGTGCTCAAGGGCCTGAATGGCGCCGATGCCGTGCTGGCCCTGGACGATGTCGCAGTCAACAACCGCGATGCCCACTACGGCAAATACCGCCTGCTGGCAGAAACCCTGCTCGACGGCGAGTACGTGTTCGACCGCTTCAAGAGCCAGAAGGTCGAGCCACGCGCCCTGAAAAAAGTCACCCTGCTGGCCGACAAGGCCGGCCAGGCGGAAGTCGAGCGTGCCGTCAAGCACGCCAGCGCCATTGCCACCGGCATGGCCTTCACCCGCGACCTGGGCAACCTGCCGCCTAACCTGTGCCACCCAAGTTTCCTCGCCGAACAGGCCAAGGACCTGGGCAAGGCGCACAAGGCGCTGAAGGTCGAGGTACTGGACGAGAAGAAGATCAAGGACCTGGGCATGGGCGCGTTCTACGCCGTGGGCCAGGGCAGCGACCAGCCACCGCGCCTGATCGTGCTCAACTACCAGGGCGGCAAGAAGGCTGACAAGCCGTTCGTGCTGGTGGGCAAGGGCATCACCTTCGATACCGGCGGCATCAGCCTCAAGCCAGGCGCCGGCATGGACGAAATGAAGTACGACATGTGCGGCGCTGCCAGCGTGCTCGGCACCCTGCGTGCAGTGCTTGAACTGCAACTGCCAGTCAACCTGGTATGCCTGCTGGCCTGCGCCGAGAACATGCCAAGCGGCGGCGCCACCCGCCCGGGTGACATCGTCACCACCATGAGCGGCCAGACCGTGGAAATTCTCAACACCGACGCCGAAGGCCGCCTGGTGCTGTGCGACACCCTGACCTACGCCGAGCGCTTCAAGCCGCAGGCGGTGATCGACATCGCCACCCTGACCGGCGCCTGCATCGTCGCCCTGGGCAGCCACACCACCGGCCTGATGGGCAACAACGACGACCTGGTCGGCCAGTTGCTCGACGCTGGCAAGCGCGCCGACGACCGTGCCTGGCAATTGCCGCTGTTCGACGAATACCAGGAGCAGCTGGACAGCCCGTTCGCCGACATGGGCAACATCGGCGGGCCGAAGGCCGGGACCATCACCGCAGGCTGCTTCCTGTCGCGCTTCGCCAAGGCCTACAACTGGGCGCACATGGACATCGCCGGTACCGCCTGGATCAGTGGTGGCAAGGACAAGGGCGCCACAGGCCGCCCGGTGCCCCTGCTGACCCAGTACCTGCTGGACCGCGCTGGCGCCTGATGCCGTGAGGCCGGTGGTGTCTAGCGCACCATCGGCCGGCGATGACCACCATGAGCAAAGTCGACTTCTACATCTTGCCCACCGACTCGCTGTCGGCGCGGCTCGATTTCGCCTGCAAACTGTGCGAAAAGGCCTGGCGCCTCGGTCACCGGGTCTATCTGCATTGCCAGGATGCCGAGCAGCGCAACGAGCTGAACCTGCGTTTGTGGCGCTTCAAGGGTGAGGCCTTCGTGCCCCACGACCTGGCCGAGCTGCATGCCGATGCCGGCGTGGCCCTTGGCCTGGATGACAGCGCGGGCGATCACCGCGACCTGCTGATCAACCTGGGGGCCGGCGTGCCGGGCTTCGTCGGCCAGTTCGAGCGCGTGGCCGAAATCGTGGTGGAAGAGCCTGGCATTCGCCAATCCGCCCGTGAACGATTCCGTTTCTACCGCGAACAGGGCTATGCTCTGCAAGACCACCGCTTACAGCGACTTTGACGACGATGGACAAGCCCTCCCCTTTGCCCGACTCCGCCCATCTGCTCGATGACCTCGAGTCGATCCGCCAGCTGCTTGGCGATGCCGACCTGCAACCGCCGCTGCTGACCGAGACGGTAGAGCAGATCCCGTTGCTGCTGGAAGAACCTGCCGGTCACCCTGCACCTGATAGCAAACCGATCGCTGTCGAGCCCGAGGAAGACCCGCAGACCCGCCGGCAGGACACCCTGCTGCACCTGGAAAGCGAGCTGCGCGCAGCGGCGCAGATGATCATGCAGGACGTGATCAACGACTTCACCCCGCATATCGAAAACGAAATCAAGCGCCGGCTGGATGCGCGGATCGAGCGCTTGATCAAGCGTACCGAGTGATATTCCGGGGCCGCTTTGCGGCCCATTCGCGGCACAAGGCCGCTTCTGCAGGCACCGCGATCCCTGTAGGAGCGGCCTTGTGCCGCGAATGGGCTGCAAAGCAGCCCCAGCGGCTGTCGCCTCAACACCCCAGCTTGGTTATACTTCCCGGCTTTCCCGAATAAATGCACAGGGTCCCGCCGCGCATGGATAAGACCTACCAGCCGCACGCCATCGAAACTTCCTGGTACAACACCTGGGAGTCCGAGAACTATTTCGCCCCACAAGGTGCAGGCGAGTCCTACACCATCATGATCCCGCCGCCGAACGTGACCGGCAGCCTGCACATGGGCCACGGGTTCAACAACGCGATCATGGATGCCCTGATCCGTTTCCGCCGTATGCAAGGCCGCGACACCCTCTGGCAGCCAGGTACCGACCACGCCGGTATCGCCACCCAGATGCTGGTCGAGCGCCAGCTCGAAGCCAAGGGCCAGAACCGGCATGACCTGGGCCGCGAAAAGTTCCTGGAAAAGGTCTGGGAATGGAAGGACCAGTCCGGCGGCAACATCAGCCGCCAGATCCGCCGCCTGGGCTCGTCGGTAGACTGGAGCCGCGAGCGCTTCACCATGGACGACGGCCTGTCCGAAGCGGTCAAGGAAGCTTTCGTGCGCCTGCATGAAGACGGCCTGATCTACCGCGGCAAGCGCCTGGTCAACTGGGACACCAAGCTGCACACGGCCATCTCCGACCTCGAAGTGGAAAACCACGACGAAAAAGGCCACCTGTGGAACCTGCGCTACCCGCTCGCCGACGGCGCCAAGACCGCCGAAGGCCTGGACTACCTGGTCGTCGCCACCACCCGTCCGGAAACCCTGCTGGGTGACGCAGCCGTTGCGGTCAACCCGAACGACGAACGCTACCAGGCACTGATCGGCAAGTTCGTCGAACTGCCGCTGGTCGGCCGCCGCATCCCGATCATCGCCGACGACTACTGCGACCCCGAGTTCGGTACCGGCTGCGTGAAGATCACCCCGGCTCACGACTTCAACGACTATGAAGTCGGCAAGCGCCACAACCTGCCACTGCTGAACATCTTCGACAAGAACGCCTTCGTGCTGGCCAGTGCCCAGGCCTTCAACCTCGACGGCAGTATCAACGAGCAGGTCGACACCCGCCTGCCTGCCCAGTACGCCAACCTCGACCGCTTCGTCGCGCGCAAGCAGATCGTTGCCGACCTCGACGCCCAGGGCCTGCTGGTGAGCATTGACGACCACGCCCTGAAAGTGCCGAAAGGCGACCGTTCGGGCACCGTCATCGAGCCGTGGCTGACCGACCAGTGGTACGTTTCCACCAAGCCGCTGGCAGAACCTGCCATCGCTGCCGTGGAAGATGGCCGCATCCAGTTCGTGCCCAAGCAGTACGAGAACATGTACTTCTCCTGGATGCGTGACATCCAGGACTGGTGCATCAGCCGCCAGCTGTGGTGGGGCCACCGCATCCCGGCGTGGTACGACGAGGCCGGCCAGGTCTACGTTGGCCGCGACGAAGCCGAAGTGCGTGCCAAGCACAACCTGGGCGCCGACGTGGCCCTGCGCCAGGACGACGACGTACTCGACACCTGGTTCAGCTCGGGCCTGTGGACCTTCTCCACCCTGGGCTGGCCGGAACAGACCGAGTTCCTCAAGAAGTTCCACTCCACCGATGTGCTGGTAACCGGCTTCGACATCATCTTCTTCTGGGTTGCGCGCATGATCATGCTGACCATGCACCTGATCAAGAACGAAGATGGCACCCCGCAGGTACCGTTCAAGACCGTGTATGTGCACGGCCTGGTACGCGACGGCCAGGGCCAGAAGATGTCCAAGTCCAAGGGCAACGTCCTCGACCCGCTGGACATCGTCGACGGCATTACCCTCGACGCCCTGCTGGAAAAACGCACCAGCGGCATGATGCAGCCCAAGCTGGCCGAGAAAATCGCCAAGCAGACCAAGGCCGAGTTCCCCGAGGGTATCGCCAGCTACGGCACCGACGCCCTGCGCTTCACCTTCTGCTCGCTGGCCTCCACTGGCCGCGACATCAAGTTCGACATGGGCCGCGTCGAAGGCTACCGCAACTTCTGCAACAAGATCTGGAACGCCGCCCGCTATGTGCTGGACAAGGGCGAGGACTGCGGCCAGAACGGCGAAGCCTACGAGCTGTCGCTGGCTGACCGCTGGATCATCTCGCAGCTGCAGCGCACCGAAGCCGAAGTGACCCGCCAGCTGGAGCAGTTCCGCTTCGACCTGGCCAGCCAGGCGCTGTACGAGTTCATCTGGAACCAGTACTGCGATTGGTACCTGGAACTGTCCAAGCCGGTACTGTGGGACGAAAACGCCCCGGTCGAGCGCGCCCGTGGCACCCGCCGCACTTTGGTGCGCGTACTGGAAGTGGCGCTGCGCCTGGCGCACCCGTTCATGCCTTTCATTACCGAAGAAATCTGGCAGCGTATCGCGCCGCTGGCCGGTATCGAAGGCAAGACCATCATGCTGCAGCCTTGGCCAGTGGCCAATGAAGCCCGTATCGACGCGGCTGCCGAAGGCGACATCGAGTGGCTGAAGGAGCTGATGGTCGGCCTGCGCAATATCCGCGCCGAAATGAACATCGGCCCAGGCAAGCCACTGCCGCTGTTCCTGAAGAACGCCAACGCCGACGACCAGCGCCGCCTGCAGGAAAACGAAGCGCTGCTGAAGAAACTGGCCAAGGTCGAGTCGTTCACCGTCCTGGGGGATGCTGATGAGGCGCCGTTGTCGGCCACTGCCTTGGTCGGTGACCTGCAAGTGCTGGTGCCTATGGCTGGCCTGATCGACAAGGATGCCGAGCTGGCGCGCCTGAACAAGGAAATCCAGCGTCTGCAAGGCGAAGTGCAACGCGTGGGCGGCAAGCTCTCCAACGCCGCCTTCGTCGACAAGGCACCGCCTGCGGTCATCGAGAAGGAACGCGCCAAGCTGGCCGAGTCCGAACAGGCCCTCGCCAACTTCACCGAGCAGCATGCGCGGATTGCTGCGCTGTAACTTGACAATGCTGACCTGACCCGCGAGGGCTTTGCCCTCGTTCGCGGCACAAGGCCGCTCCTACAGGGACGGCGCCGGTTTGAAGGGCGCCGCTATCCTGTGGGAGCGGCCTTGTGCCGCGAATGGGCCCACAGCGGCCCTCTGGCCAGCACCTGCAGCACCGGACCCGAGCATGACCCAAAACAAACCCACCTTGCACCCGCGCAACCGCCACCAGGGCCGTTACGACTTCCCCAGCCTGATCAAGGCCCACCCTGACCTGGCCCGTTTCACCATTACCAACCCACACGGCAAACCCAGCATCGACTTCGCCAACCCCGAAGCCGTGCGGGTGTTCAACCGTGCCCTGCTCAAGGCCCAGTACGGCATTCAGCACTGGGACATCCCCGCCGACTACCTGTGCCCGCCCATTCCCGGCCGCGCCGACTACATCCACGTGGCCGCCGACCTGTTGGCCGACGACAATGCGGGTGAAATCCCCAAGGGCGCCAAGGTGCGTGCGCTGGATATCGGCGTTGGCGCCAACTGCATCTACCCGCTGCTGGGCTACAGTGACTACCGCTGGCGCTTCCTCGGCTCGGACATCGACCCCGTGGCCCTGGCCTCGGCCAAAGCCATTGTCCAGGCCAATGGCCTGGGCAAGGCCATCACCCTGCGCCAGCAGGCCAACCGCGCGCATATTCTCAGCGGCTTGCTGCAGGACGACGACCGCTTCGACCTGACCCTGTGCAACCCGCCCTTCCATGCCTCGCGCGAGGAAGCCACCCGTGGCAGCCAACGCAAGTGGAAGAACCTGGGCAAGCAGGACCCCAAGCGCAAGCTGCCGGTGCTGAACTTCGGCGGCCAGAACAATGAACTGTGGTGTGAAGGCGGTGAAATCCGCTTTGTCAGCCAACTGGTTGGCGAAAGCGTGCAATACGCCGAGCAGGTGTTGTGGTTCACCAGCCTGGTATCCAAAGCCAGCAACCTGCCGGGTATCGAGGCTGCGCTCAGCAAAGCAGGCGCCAAAGCCGTGCGCATCCATGACATGGGCCAGGGCCAGAAGCAGAGCCGCATGGTCGCCTGGAGCTTCCAGGACGACGCCGCGCGCAAGGCCTGGCACGCCCGGCGTAAAACCCAGGCATGAAAAAACCGCGCCTGGGCAAGCCAGGCGCGGTTTTTGTCAACGCTTCAACAATTACTTGTTGATGGCATCGGTCAGCACTTTGGCTGGAACGAACTTGACGACTTTCTTGGCAGCGATTTCGATGGCAGCGCCAGTCGAAGGGTTGCGGCCGGTACGGGCAGGACGCTCGGAGACTTTCAGCTTGCCGATGCCTGGCAGAGTGATTTCAGCGCCGTTTTCCAGCTGGTCGGCAACGATCTGGCCCAGTTGCTCCAGAGCGTTCTTGGCGGTGGTTTTTGGCGCGGCGATCGATTCGGCGATGTCGGCAATCAGTTGGTCTTTGGTCAATGCCATGGTGGTGTTCCTTCCCTATCAAATTCGATGGTTATGCAGCGAACTACGACGTTATCGGGCCAGCCCCTTACAGTGGAGGGCCGCGCCAATTGCGTATGTAGATACATAAATCGGCGTTTGGTTCGACACGACGACAGCACGCTGCCAGCACTGCGCCACACGAGGGGCGCAAGACCGCGCAAAACTACCACAGGAATGGATAAATATCCGCTGCGCACTTCGATTTAATGCAGGTTTTTCGGGGGTTTTAGCCTAAAACGCAGAAAACTGAACAAAAAACGAACAACCGACATATCTGCCAACATACGGCCACTGCATCACCTTGTGTCTAGGGTAAACTTGCCAACTTTTGCAGCTCGCCGAGAATCCCATGCCAATCCGTCATTGCATCGTTCACCTGATCGACAAAAAGCCCGATGGCAGCCCTGCTGTACTGCATGCCCGCGACGCCGAGCTGGCCGCATCCGATGCCATCGAAAACCTGCTGGCAGACCTCAACGACAGTTACAACGCCAAGCAAGGCAAGGCCTGGGGTTTTTTCCACGGTGAGTCTGGGGCCTACCCGCTCAGTGGCTGGCTGAAGCAGTACCTCGATGAGGAAAAGGACTTCACCGCCTTCAGCCGCGTGGCGGTGGAACACCTGCAAAAGCTGATGGAAGAGTCCAACCTGTCCACCGGCGGGCACACCCTGTTTGCCCATTACCAGCAAGGCATGACCGAGTACCTGGCGATTGCCCTGCTGCACCACAGCGAAGGCGTGGCAGTGAACGCCGAGCTTGATGTAACGCCTTCGCGCCACCTAGACCTTGGCCAGCTGCACCTGGCAGCGCGCATCAACCTGTCGGAATGGCAGAACAACAAGAGTTCCAAACAGTACATTTCGTTCATCAAGGGCAAGAACGGCAAAAAGGTCTCGGACTATTTCCGCGACTTCATCGGCTGCCAGGAAGGCGTCGACGGCCCAGGCGAAACCCGCACCCTGCTCAAGGCTTTCAGTGACTTCGTCGAGAGCGAAGACCTGCCGGAAGCGTCTGCCCGCGAAAAGACCCAGACCCTGGTCGATTACGCCACCACCCAGACCAAGCTGGGCGAACCGGTCACGCTGGAAGAGCTGTCCAGCCTGATCGACGAGGACCGGCCCAAGGCGTTTTACGACCATATCCGCAACAAGGATTACGGCCTGTCTCCGGAAATCCCCGCAGACAAACGCACCCTCAACCAGTTCCGTCGCTTCACTGGCCGGGCCGAAGGCCTGTCGATCAGCTTCGAGGCGCACCTGCTGGGGGACAAGGTTGAATATGACGAAGAGGCTGGTACCTTGGTCATCAAGGGCCTGCCAACGCAGCTGGTCGATCAGCTCAAGCGCCGCAAGGACTGATCAGCTGCCTGCATAGGAGGCGACCAGCGCCTCCTTGGCCGACTTGCGCAGCCGCTTCACCAGGCGCTCCTGGCGCAATGCCTCGCCTTTGTTCGGCCACTGCTCCACATACACCAGCGCCTGCGCGGGGCTGGTCTTGAAATACCGCGCGCCCTGCCCTTTCTGATGCGCCACGAAACGCCGCTGCGGGTCGTCACTGATGCCGCAGTAGAGCGAACCATTGGCGGCACGCACAAGGTAGACATACCAGGGTTTCGCTACCGGTTGCGGCAATTCTTCACTCACGACGCCAGCTCTTTCGATGATTAATTTGGTGAGCCCAACGCTTGAGGGCTACATCATGTTCCGCACACTACCGCAAATACTGCTCGGTGCAACGCTGTCGACCATCGCCGTTACCGCCAACGCCTCGATCGGCGCAAAGGTCGCCCAAAAAATGCAGGCCAACTACGACGCGACCCCGCCACAATGCGAGGGCGAAGCCGTACCCGCCCATGCCTGTTCCGGGGTGCTGCTAAGGTCGACCCGGCCCTCGCCCGCGTATCACACCTGGCACCACAGCCCCAACTCCAAGGCCAAAGGTGCGGTGTCGTTTTCCTACCTGCGCGCAGATATTCCGGTGACCCGCCTGGCAGAAGATGGCCGCAGCGGTTTCACCCTGCACCCCATGCTGCAAAGGCCCAAAGGCACCCTGCGCTATGAAATGCTCTGCGCCATGCCCAGCGATGGCGATACCTGGGAACGCGGCTCCCGCGGCTGCGGCGACAACCGCCAGACGGCGGATGTCGAAACCGTCTGCCATGAGCAAGGCATCCTGACGGCCGAGGACTGGATCGCGCAGTTCAGGAAAACCGGTGACTACAAACAGCAATGTGCCTTCGACATCCAGCGCGCCCGGGTGCCGGAGCGGGCAGAGGCTTTCCACCAAAGCCTGCGGGTCAAGCAATTGTTCGCCGCTGAAATGCCATTCCCGTGGAACGAGGTGATGATCGGCGCGTGGGACGAAGCACGCTCCGGCAGCTTGCCCATCCAATCGTTCTTCTACATCGACGGCCCATACGGCGCGCTTGAGCAGGCTCAGGCGGACCAACGCGACTGGCACCAGACCCACGGCAGCTTCATTCCCGTCATCCGCATACAACTGCCGAAGTCACTGCAGGACGGTGCCAGGTTCAGCTACCACGACGGCGATCAGGCTGTAGCGCTGCCCTGACTGTGCTGGTAAGCGCGCAGGCCCTTGAAGGCCTGCTGGCGCACCTTGTTCTTGAGCATGGGTGACCACCCCAGCAACATACCCGGCACACCCAACGCCTGCCGCGACCAGCGCCACAAGTCGAAGGTATCGTCATGCTGGCAGATCAACCCATCGCGAATCACAAACCGTGCCTGGATGTCGTTGACCACAACACGGCCGGTCTGGCTGAACAGGTAGGTCGCCACCCAGTGCGCGCCGCCACTGCGCTCGTCGGCGCGCACACTGTCGAATGCCAGGGTGAAGTTTTTGGCCCGGGTAGTGAGCATCCGCCACATGTCGCCCACATCCCTGCCGCGCAGGGTGCCGAAAACCGGGTCGCTGAAAACGATATCGTCGCTGTAACAGGCCACCATGGCCTCGGCGTCCAGGCGCTGGAAAGCCTGGTAGAAGCGGGTGATCAGGTCGCGGTTGGCGTCGCTCATGGGGCAGATCCGTCCAGGGCTCGAAAACAGCACCATAATCTGCTCCGCAGGCTTATGCCAGTGCCGGCCCCACAGGGATCACGCTGCCCGCAAAATGTGTGCAATGCCAGCGGGAGCGGCTTTACCCGCGATAGCGCCGGCAGTGCCAGCACATGCCTCAAACTTTCTCGCAGGTCACCTGCACATGCAAAGCACGCCCGGCACCCAGCCCGAATACGATGGCGCCAATGCCCAGGACGGCAAAAATCCAGCCCAGTGCCGCCCAGCCCCCGGTGATGTCGTGCACCAGGCCCACCGCAAACGGCCCCATCGACGCCAGGGTGTAACCTACCCCCTGGGCCATGCTCGACAGGTTCGCCGCCACATGGGCATCTTTCGAGCGCAGCACGATCAAGGTCAGCGCCAGGGCAAAGGTGCCACCTTGCCCCAGGCCCAGCACCACGGCCCATCCCCACAACCCGGACAACGGTGCATACAGGCAACCGAACAGGCCGGCCAGGGTGATGAGCATGACCAGCACGATGGCCAGCCGCTGGTCCTTGCCACGGGTGGCCAGCCAGGGCGCACTGAGCGAGCTGACCAGTTGCACGATCACCGACCCCGACAACACCAGGCCTGCGTCGGTCGGGCTCAGGCCGCGGCCGATGAGGATCGACGGCAACCAACCGAACACGATGTACGCCAGCGATGACTGCAGGCCCATGTACAGGGTTACCTGCCAGGCCAGCGGGTCACGCCACAGGCCACGCACGCGATAGGCCACCTTGTGCAGGCCATGCCCCCGTCGCGCCTGCGGCAGCCACACCAACATGGCCAGCAACGCCGGCAACGCCCAGAAGCCCAGCCCCATTGCCCAGCCACCCTCAAAATGCTGGGCCAAAGGCACCGTCGCCCCCGCCGCCATCGCCGCACCCAGGCACAACGCCATGGTGTAGACGCCAGTCAGCGTGCCAGCATGTTGCGGGAAGTCGCGTTTGACGATACCTGGCAACAAGACGCCGATGATGCCGATGCTGGCCCCCGCCATCAGGCTGCCGAGAAACACCCCGACAGCCCCAAAGGCGCTTCGTACCACGATGCCTAGCGCCAGGGTGACGAGAATGCCGAGGATCACCCGCTCGCTGCCAAAGCGCCGCGCGAGCACCGGTGCCAGCGGGGCAAACAAGCCAAGGCAAAGTACCGGCAAGGTGGTCAGCAAGCCGGCCTGCGAGGCATTAAGCCCGAGGCCCTCGGACACCTGCCCCAGCACCGGCGCCATGCTCGACAGCGCCGGGCGCAGGTTCAATGCAACCAGCACCAGGCCAAGCAGCAACAGCCAAGGCCGCCGCAACACCACAGGTTGCTGCTGAACCTGCTCATCGTCAGCTTCGGCATCGATCAAAAGCTCATCGAGGTCGCGCTCGTTGCGCGGGGTGTTATGGGTTATGGATTCAGCCATGGCCTTCTCGGAGTCAGGATTCGATGAGGGTACGGCTCAGGCGCTTGGCCCGCTCCGCATCACGTTGTTCGATGGCGTCGAGGATCTGCCCATGCAGATCGAACGTGGCCTGGCAACGGGGCACGGTTGCCATGTTGTGCTTCAGAGCAGCCGCCACCACCCCGGCAAAGTACCGGTACAGCTCGCTTAACGCCGGGTTGTGCGCGGCATCGACCAGCCGCTGGTGAAATACCAGGTCGCACGCTACATATTCATCGACATCCCCGTGAAAGTGCCCGGCACTGCCGGCCAAGGCATCACGCAGCGCTTGCAGGTCAGTATCCGTTCGGCGCAGCGCCGCCAGGCCAACGGCTTCAGCCTCAAGGATATGGCGGGTTTCCCGGGCCTGCTCCGGGGTGCAGCGCGACATTGCCTGCACCGCCTGCAAGGGGTCATGCGCCGTGCGCAAGTAGCTACCGTCGCCCTGACGAATTTCCACCAGGCCACTGAAAGCCAGCACGCGCATCGCCTCGCGCACGGTGTTGCGGCTTATGCCCAGCTGATGGGCCAGCTCCGGCTCAGTCGGCAAGCGCTGCCCGACCTGCCAATCGCCCATCACGATACGCTCGCGCATGCGCTCCACGGCCAGCTCCACGAGAGAGCGCTTGGTCAACTCGGTACCCATCTCACTCAACCAATCATCCGATGAATCGACAGAGCTTAGTGGATATCGGGCAGCCGGGCAAACCACCAGGTATTTGAACCCAGGCGTTCGGGGTCGAAGAGAGCAGCCGTTAGGCTGTGGGCATGCCCTGCGAATAGGGGGCGCGGTGCCTGGCACCGGCTTCGCCGGTGTTCGCGGGGCAAGCCCGCTCCCACAGGGCGACTGCTAAATCAGGCAGTTAGCAGCTGCTCTGTGGAAGCGCAGGGCCATCAATCACGTCAGTTCAACGCATCGAGCAGCGCCTGGTTCATGTCTGGCGTGCCGATGGTAATGCGCAGGAACTGGGCAATGCGCGGCTGCTTGAAGTGGCGCACGATCACACCTTGCTCGCGCAGGCGTGCAGCCAGTTCGCCGGCATCTTGGTGCGGGTGGCGGGCAAAGATGAAGTTGGCGGCCGAAGGCAGTACCTCGAAACCCTTGGCCTCAAGCTGCCTGACCAAGACCTCGCGGCTCTCGATCACCTTGCGGCAGGTTTCCTCGAAATACTCGCGGTCTTCGAATGCCACCGCCGCGCCAACGATCGCAGCACGGTCCAAGGGATAGGAGTTGAAGCTGTTCTTGATCCGCTCCAGCGCCTCGATCAGGTCCGGATGCCCTACCGCCAGCCCCACCCGCAAGCCAGCCAACGAGCGCGACTTCGACAACGTTTGGGTAACCAGCAGATTGTCGTAGCGGTCCACCAGGCTGATGGCCGTCTCGCCACCGAAATCGATGTAGGCCTCATCGACCACCACCACCGAGTCACGGTTGGCCTGCAGCAACTGTTCCACCGCCTGCAGCGGCATCAGGCAGCCAGTCGGCGCATTGGGGTTGGGGAAGATGATGCCGGCATTTGGCTTGTTGTAGTCCTCGATGCGGATCTGGAACTGCTCATCCAGCGCCACCTGCTCGAAGGCAATACCGTACAGGCCGCAATAGACCGGGTAGAAGCTGTAGCTGATGTCCGGGAACAACAGCGGCGCATCGTGCTGGAACAGGCCGTGGAAGATGTGCGCCAGCACCTCGTCCGAGCCGTTGCCGACAAACACTTGCGCCGGGGTTACGCCGTAGTACTCGGCGACCGCCTGCTTCAGCCGGTCACCGTTCGGGTCCGGGTACAAGCGCAGGTTGTCGTTAAGCTCGCCACGCATGGCCTCCAGCGCCTTGGGCGACGGGCCGTAGGGGTTTTCGTTGGTGTTCAGCTTGACCAGACGGGCCAGCTTGGGTTGCTCGCCCGGCACATAAGGCACCAGGTCCTTGACGAAGGGGCTCCAGAATCGACTCATGCTCAGTTCCCCTTCTCTTGGGTCAGGATACGGTATTCGGCGCTGCGGGCGTGGGCGGTCAGCGACTCGCCACGGGCCAGGACCGAAGCCGTGTGGCCCAGCTCGGACGCGCCCTGCTCGGAGCAGAAAATGATCGACGAACGCTTCTGGAAGTCATACACCCCCAACGGCGACGAGAACCGCGCGGTGCCGGAGGTAGGCAGCACGTGGTTGGGCCCGGCGCAGTAATCGCCCAGCGCTTCGCTGGTGTGACGGCCCATGAAGATCGCGCCAGCGTGGCGAATGTGCGGCAACCAGGCTTGCGGGTCGGCCACCGACAGTTCCAGGTGCTCCGGGGCAATGCGGTTGGCCACGTCCATGGCCTGTTGCATGTCACGCACCTGGATCAGTGCACCACGGCCATTGATCGACTTCTCGATGATGTCGGCACGTTCCATGGTCGGCAGCAGCTTGCTGATGCTGGCCGCAACACGGTCGAGGAATGCGGCATCCGGGCTGACCAGGATGGCCTGGGCGTCTTCATCGTGCTCGGCCTGGGAGAAGAGGTCCATGGCGATCCAGTCCGGGTCGGTCTGGCCGTCGCATACCACGAGGATTTCCGACGGGCCGGCGATCATGTCGATGCCTACCTGGCCGAATACGTGGCGTTTGGCGGTGGCTACGTAGATGTTGCCCGGGCCGACGATCTTGTCCACCTGCGGCACGCTTTCGGTGCCGTAGGCCAGTGCAGCAACCGCCTGGGCACCACCGACGGTGAATACGCGGTCCACACCGGCGATGCAGGCGGCAGCCAGCACCAGTTCATTGACCTCGCCACGCGGGGTCGGCACTACCATTACCACTTCGGCCACGCCGGCAACCTTGGCCGGAATGGCGTTCATCAGCACCGACGAAGGGTACGACGCCTTGCCGCCCGGCACATACAGGCCTGCACGGTCCAGCGGGGTGACCTTCTGACCCAGCACGGTGCCGTCGGCCTCGGTGTACTGCCAGGAGTCCTGCTTCTGCCGTTCGTGGTACATGCGCACGCGGTTGGCGGCCTTTTCCAAGGCTTCGCGCTGGACCGGGGTAATGCGGGTCAGGGCCAGCTCCAGGCGCTCGCGACCGAGGATCAGGTCATCGATGCTGTTGGCCGAAACGCCGTCGAAACGCTGGGTGAACTCTACCAGTGCCGCATCGCCGCGCTCGCGCACGCCCTTGATGATGTCGAGCACGCGCTGGTTGACCGCGTCATCGGACACACTCTCCCAGCTCAGCAGATGATCCAGATGTCGGGCGAAATCCGGATCAGCAGCGTTGAGACGGGCAATTGCAGTGGACACGGTCATGGCGAGGGCCTCGATTATTAGCGAATGCTCAGGCACCCTAGGCTACCAGTCCATCCGCGCGGGCACCCGAGAAAAGTGGCTATGACGCGGATAGACGGGCGCGACGGCGAAAGCCGCGCGCAGTCGGTAGAGAGTCAGCCGCGGTGTCGCGATTCGACTGCTTGACGCAGCGTGTCGATCAGGCTCTGGATACGGGCGTGCTGCATTTTCATGGAAGCCTTGTTGACCACCAGGCGCGAGCTGATCGTGGCGATCAGGTCCTGGGGCTCCAGGCCGTTGGCACGCAGAGTGTTGCCAGTGTCGACCACGTCGATGATCTTGTCGGCGAGGTTGATCAGCGGTGCCAGTTCCATCGAACCGTACAATTTGATGATATCGACCTGACGGCCCTGTTCGGCGTAGTAGCGTTTGGCTACGTTGACGAACTTGGTGGCCACGCGCAGGCGGCCCTTGGGCTCGGGTGCGCCGACCACGCCGGCAGTCATCAGCTTGCACTGGGCAATCTGCAGGTCCAGGGGTTCGTACATACCCTGGCCGCCGTACTCCATCAGCACGTCCTTGCCGGCCACACCCAGGTCGGCGGCACCATGCTCGACATAGGTCGGCACATCGGTCGCACGCACGATCAGCAGGCGCACATCGTCCTGCGTGGTGGGGATGATCAGTTTGCGGCTCTTGTCCGGGTTCTCGGTCGGCACAATACCGGCCTCGGCCAGCAACGGCAGGGTGTCGTCGAGAATACGGCCTTTGGAAAGCGCGATGGTCAACATTGGAACGTCGGTCCTTAAGCGGCTGCTGCCGGCCAGGTCATCGACCTGGCCGCATTCAATTCGAAAGGTGCATCCTTGCACCTGCGGGCTATTAGCCCGGTACGCGGCGGATTTTCGCGCCGAGCATCTGCAGTTTCTCTTCGATGCACTCGTAACCACGGTCGATGTGGTAGATGCGGTCGATCAGGGTATCGCCTTCGGCAACCAGCGCCGACAGCACCAGGCTGGCGGACGCACGCAGATCGGTGGCCATGACCGGGGCACCTTTGAGCGACTTGACGCCAGTGACGATGGCAGTGTTGCCCTCGACCTGGATCTGCGCGCCCATGCGGTGCATTTCGTAAACGTGCATGAAGCGGTTTTCGAAGATGGTTTCGATCACCGCGCCGGTGCCTTCGGCAATGGCGTTGAGCGAAATGAACTGCGCCTGCATGTCGGTCGGGAACGCCGGGTACGGGGCGGTACGCAGGTTGACGGCCTTTGGCCGCTTGCCATGCATGTCCAGCTCGATCCAGTCTTCGCCGGTGTTGATGTCGGCACCGGCTTCCTTGAGTTTTTCCAGTACGGCTTCAAGGATGGTCGGGTCGGTGTCCTTGACCTTGACGCGGCCACCGGTCACGGCAGCAGCGACCAGGTAGGTACCGGTCTCGATGCGGTCCGGCATGACGCGGTAGCTGGCCGAATGCAGGCGCTCGACGCCATCGATGGTAATGGTGTCGGTACCGGCGCCCTGGACATTGCCGCCCATGGCATTGATGAAGTTGGCCAGGTCGACCACTTCAGGCTCGCGCGCGGCGTTCTGCAACACGCTGCGGCCCTTGGCCAGGGCAGCGGCCATCATGATGTTCTCGGTACCGGTGACGCTGACGGTGTCGAAGAAGAAGTGCGCACCGCGCAGGCCACCCTCAGGCGCCTTGGCCTTGATGTAGCCACCTTCCACTTCGATCTTCGCGCCCATGGCCTCGAGGCCGCGGATGTGCAGGTCGACCGGGCGCGAACCAATGGCGCAACCGCCAGGCAGGGCCACTTCGGCTTCGCCGAAACGGGCAACCATCGGGCCCAGTACCAGGATCGAGGCGCGCATGGTCTTGACCAGCTCGTAAGGCGCAACCAGGGTCTTGATGGTGCGTGGGTCGATCTCCACCGACAGCTTCTCGTCGATCACAGGCTCGATGCCCATGCGGCCGAACAGCTCGATCATGGTGGTGATGTCGTGCAGGTGTGGCAGGTTGCCCACGGTGACCGGGCCATCGGCCAGCAGGGTCGCCGCCAGAATCGGCAAGGCTGCGTTCTTCGCGCCCGAAATGCGGATCTCGCCGTCAAGGCGAGCGCCGCCAGTAATAATCAGTTTGTCCATTGGAGTCTCGCCGCCAAGTTGGCTCAGGTGCGCTCAGCCCAGGCTGCGCTGCTGAAAAATTTCATGGTTACCGCATGGATGCTGCCATTGGCGATCCATGGGTTCAGGTGAGCATAGATCGCCTGCTGGCGTTTGACCGGGCTCAGGCCAGCCAACTCGTCGCTGATCACGTTCAACTGGAAGTTGCAGCCTTCGCCTTCAACTTCGACCCGGGAACCCGGCAATTTCTCTTCAAGGAAGCTTTTAACTTCTACGGCCTGCATGCTCAACCTCAATCGGCGCCCGATGCGCACGGGTCGGCCATCATACAAAAAAGCCCCCCGCCTGCGAAGCCCAACGAGGGCTTCGCTGACCGAGGGGCCATCATCCGTGCCGGGCCATCAGGTCGCCAGCACTTCATCAAGGTCATAGACCTCGGCAATTTCCCGCATGTCGTCAGGCATGCCGCGGACCTCGCAGGCCTTGCCGGTGGCTTGGCCATCGCGAATGAACGCAAGCAACAGCGACAGGCCAACGCTCGACGACTTTTCGACAGCCGAGCAATCCAGCACCAGGTGCGGCTCGCGGGAGGCGTCGATCAGCGACTTGCCCTGCTTGCGCAAGGCGGGGCCGGTACGGTAGTCCAGCACGCCGGCCAGGCGCATAACGCCTGGCTCAGCCATGCTTACGCCGGCCTCACTCATTTCACTTCCTTGTCAGGCGAGCTGTCTGCTGCCTGCTTGGCCTTGGCCACTTCACCCGCCCAGCCGTCGATGGTCTTGTCCAGGTTGTTGCCATTGCGCTGCATGGCATCGGCAAACTGGTCACGGAACAGCTTGCCAATGTTGATGCCGTTGACGATGACGTTACGCACCTTCCACTCACCACCGATGTTTTCCAGGGTGTACTGCACCGGGTAAACGGCACCGTTGTTACCGGTGACCTTCATGCCTACGCTGGCGCGCTTGCCGTCATCGGCTTTGGCCGGGTCGACGACGATGCCCTGGTTGTTGTATTCGAGCAGCGCATTGCCATAGAACTGCATCAGGCTGCGCTTGAAGTTTTCCTGGAAGCGCTGCATCTGCTCAGGTGTGGCCTTGCGCGAGTACTTGACGGTCATGATGCTGCGGGAAATACCGTCAGCGTCCACCACCGGGCCCAGGATGCGGTTGAGCGCATCGTAGAAGGCGCTGGGGTTGGACTTGTACTGCTCCTTGTTGGCCTTGAGGTCACCCAGCAGTTCATTGGTCGTGCCCTGAACCACCTCGTGAGGCGACTGCGCCGCCAGGGTCAGCAGAGGGAAGGCCGCCAGCAGGACCAGCAGGCCACGTCGCAGGATCGAAATCATGGATACTCCTTAATTAGCCGGTTGCGCTTCTTTCGGTTCCTTGCCAACGGAGTTGAGCAGGAACTTGCCAATCAGATCTTCCAGCACCAAGGCCGACTGGGTGTCGTGGATGGTCGCGCCATCCTTGAGCACCTGATCTTCGCCGCCCACGCTGATGCCGATGTACTTCTCGCCAAGCAGACCGGCAGTCAGGATCGAGGCCGTGGAGTCGGTCGGCAGGTTGTCCACCGACTTGTCCAGCTGCAACGTCACCCGACCGGTGTAGGAATCCCGGTCCAGATCGATGGCGGTGACCTTGCCGATGGTCACACCGGCCATGGTCACTTTAGCTCTGACCGTCAAACCGGCGATATTGTCGAAGTAGGCATAAACTTTATAGGTATCGCTGCTCGGGCTGGCCGACAGCCCGCTGACACGCAGGGCCAGCAGCAGCAGCGCCAGGATCCCGGCCAGGAGGAACAGGCCGACACCGATTTCCAGGGTGCGGTTTTGCATCAGAAATCTCCAAACATCAAGGCGGTCAGAATAAAGTCCAGACCCAGCACTGCCAACGAGGCATAGACCACGGTCTTGGTGGTGGCACGGCTGATCCCTTCTGAGGTGGGCTCGCAGTCGTACCCCTGGAATACGGCAATCCAGGTTGTGACGAAGGCGAACACCAGGCTTTTGATCAGCCCGTTAAGCACGTCGTCAGTAAAAGAAACACTGTTCTGCATGTTGGCCCAGAACGAGCCTTCGTAGACGCCCAGCCAGTCCACGGCCACCCACGAGCCACCCCAGATGCCGACCACGCTGAAGATCAGCGCCAGCAACGGCAGCGAGATGAAACCGGCCCACAGGCGCGGCGCGACGATGTACTTGAGCGGGTCGACGCCGATCATTTCCAGGCTCGACAGCTGCTCGGTCGACTTCATGTTGCCGATTTCGGCGGTCAGGGCGGACCCTGCACGGCCGGCGAACAGCAACGCCGTTACCACCGGGCCGAGCTCACGCAGCAGGGTCAGGGCGACCATCTGCCCCACTGCCTGCTCCGAACCGTACCTGGCCAGGATGCTGTAGCCCTGCAGCGCCAGCACCATGCCGATAAACACCCCGGACACGACAACGATCGCCAGCGACAACACGCCCACCGAGTACAGCTGCCTGGTCAGCAGCTGGAAGCCGCCGCCGATACCGCCACGGCCAACCAGCGCATGGAACAGGAACAGGCAGGAACGCCCGAGCACGGCCAGCACATCGATTGCCGAACGGCCCAGCAGGCGAACACGTTCGAGTAAGGATTTTCTGCGCATCAACGCGCTCCCAGCAGGTCGGCGCGGTAGTCAGGCGCAGGAAAGTGGAAGGGTACCGGGCCGTCCGGGTCGCCCTTCATGAACTGGCGAATGCGAGGGTTGTCCGAGCCCATCAGCTCGTCGGGCGTCCCCTGCCCCAGCACCTGGCCGTCGCCTACCACGTAGAGGTAGTCGGCGATGCTGGCGGTTTCCGCCAGGTCGTGGGAAACGACGATGCTGGTAATGCCCAGGGCATCGTTAAGCAAGCGGATCAGGCGCACCAGTACGCCCATGGCGATCGGGTCCTGGCCGACGAACGGCTCGTCGTACATAAGGATCTGCGGGTCCAGGGCAATTGCCCGCGCCAGCGCCACACGGCGCTTCATGCCACCGGACAATTCGTCAGGCATCAGGTCGATGGCACCCCGCAGGCCCACGGCCTGCAGCTTCATCAGCACGATGTCGCGGATCATTTCGTCCGACAGCTGGGTGTGCACGCGCAGCGGGAACGCGACGTTCTCGAACACATCGAGGTCGGTGAACAGCGCGCCACTCTGAAACAGCACACCCATCTGTTTGCGGGCGTCGAACAGGTCGCTGCGCGACAGCGTCGGCAGATTCTGGCCAGCAACCCATACCTCACCGCTGGAGGGGCGCAATTGCGCACCCATCAGGCGGAGCAACGTGGTCTTGCCGCAACCCGATGGCCCCATGATGCCGGTGACCTTGCCGCGCGGGATGCGAATGTCGACGTTGCTGAAAATGCTGCGCGAACCACGTTTGAAGGTAACCCCCTTCAACTCGACCGCGTAGGCGCTATCCACACTCATCTAGACTCCTTGCTAGTGCAGCCTCGTCCTAATGGACGCCGGCCTCCATCAGGAAGGCACAAGCGCCCCTGGCAGGCCGAATAGCGGCGAACTATAGCACCGCTGACAGTGCCGCCCCAAGGCCGGACAAGCAGTCGTTCAGCCCCGTGACAGGCTTTGATGACATTCGCTACAGCAATCGAAGGGGTGAGGGTTTTCGTCATTGCGCGTATAATCGCGACCTTTTCATCAGGCATTGCTTTCTCGACATGAGCCAATCCAGCGAGCTGATTCAATCCGCCCAACGCACCCTGCGCCTGGAACTCGAGGCCGTAGAGGCCCTGCTGGCGCGCATCGACGACAATTTCGTCAAAGCCTGCGAGCTGATCCTGGCCAGCAAGGGCCGGGTGGTCGTGGTCGGCATGGGCAAGTCCGGGCATATCGGCAACAAGATCGCCGCCACCCTGGCCAGCACCGGGACCCCGGCGTTTTTCGTGCACCCGGCCGAAGCCAGCCATGGCGACATGGGCATGATTACCCGCGATGATGTCATCCTTGCGCTTTCCAATTCCGGCAGCACTGCCGAAATCGTCACCCTGCTGCCGTTGATCAAGCGCCTGGGCATCAAGCTGGTCAGCCTGACCGGCAACCCGGACTCGCCCCTGGCCCAGGCCGCCGAGGTCAACCTCGACGCCCGCGTCGCGCAAGAGGCCTGCCCGCTTAACCTCGCACCCACCTCCTCCACCACGGCATCGCTGGTGCTGGGCGACTGCCTGGCCATCGCCCTGCTCGAAGCCCGCGGCTTCACCGCTGAAGACTTTGCCTTCTCGCACCCGGGCGGTGCACTGGGCCGTCGCCTGCTGCTCAAGGTCGAGAACGTGATGCACAGCGGCGACGAGCTGCCCCAGGTAGCCCGCGGCACCCTGCTCAAGGATGCGCTGCTTGAAATGTCCCGCAAAGGCCTGGGCATGACCGTGATCGTCGAAGCCGACGGCACGCTGGCCGGGATCTTCACCGACGGCGACCTGCGCCGCAGCCTGGACCGCAACATCGACGTACACACCACCCTGGTCGACCAGGTCATGACCGTGCACGGCAAAACGGCCCGCGCCGACATGCTCGCTGCCGAAGCCCTGAAGATCATGGAAGACCACAAGATCAGCGCACTGGTGGTGGTGGACCGCGAGGGCCGCCCGACCGGCGCCCTGAACATGCACGACCTGCTGCGCGCCGGTGTAATGTAAGGAGCGATGGAATGAACCAGGACCTCATGCAACGCGGCAAAGCCATCAAGCTGGCAGTGTTCGACGTAGACGGCGTGCTCACCGACGGGCGCCTGTACTTCCTCGAAGATGGCAGCGAGTTCAAGACCTTCAATACCCTCGACGGCCAGGGCATCAAGATGCTCATGGCCTCGGGTGTGACCACCGCGATCATCAGCGGGCGCAAAACCCCTGTGGTCGAGCGCCGGGCGAAAAACCTCGGCATCCCGCACCTGTACCAGGGCCGCCAGGACAAATTGGTCGTGCTTGACGGCCTGCTCGCCGAACTGGGCCTAAGCTATGATCAAGTGGCCTACCTGGGCGATGACCTGCCCGACCTGCCGGTCATTCGCCGGGTGGCATTGGGCATGGCCGTGGCCAGCGCCGCCCCGTTTGTTCGCCAGCACGCTCACGGCGTGACCCAGGCACGCGGCGGCGAAGGCGCAGCCCGTGAATTCTGCGAACTGATCATGCAGGCCCAGGGTACCCTGGACGCTGCCAACGCCAACTACCTGTAAGGCTGCCCATGTTCAGCAAGAAAGCCCGCAATATTGCGCTGCTAGCAGTGATCGCCGCCCTGCTGGCGGCGGTCGGCTACTGGAATGTCAGCCCGGAAAGCTTCCTCGACAAGCCGGTGGCCCAGGTCGACGAAAGCGCCATCGACTACTATGCGATCAACGCCCACAGTGTGCAATTTCTGCCCGACGGCAAGCTGCAGTACGAAATGACCGCCGACAAGGTCGAGCACATGAAGACCAGCGAAATCACCTTGGTGACTACGCCGGACCTGCACCTGTACCGCGGCACCCAATACCCGTGGCACGTGCAAAGCACCCGCGCCGAGGTCAACCCGGACGGCACCGAGGTCGAGCTGATCGACAAGGTACGGATTGCACGCATCGACGAAAAACAGCGTGAAACCATCATTACCAGTTCACGCATGACCGTGTTCCCGCAGAAGCAATATGCGCAGACCGAGCAAGCCGTTAGAATCGACGGCGCCGGTGGCACGACTACGGGCAAAGGAATGAAAGCGTATTTGAAAGAAAGCAGGATGGACCTGCTCTCTAACGTAAGAGGACAGTATGAGGCTCGTTAAAACCCTCCCCCTTTTGCTCAGCCTGAGCGCAGCACTGGGAAGCGCGAGCGCCTTCGCACTGCCGAATGACCGTGATCAGCCGATCCGCATCCAGGCCGACCAGGCCCATCTGGATGACAAGCAAGGCGTGGCCACCTATACCGGTGACGTGATCATCACCCAAGGTTCGATGATGATCAAAGGCAACACCGTGACCATGACCCGCGCCGCCAACGGCGACATCGATGTAGTCACCTCGGTCGGCAACCTGGCCTACTTCGAGCAACAACAGAGCGCTGCCAAGCCAGACAAGATGAAAGGCTGGGCAGTGACAATCCAGTACCAGGCGCAGAAAGACACCGTGATCCTCACCGACCGCGCCAAGGTCGAAAACGAGGGCAACACGACCGAAGGCGAGAAGATCGTCTACAACACCAAGTCCCAGGTGGCGACCGCCGGTCGTGGTGGCAACGTGACCCAGCCACGTCAGCGCATCGACATGGTGATCCAGCCCAAGAAGAAGGCCGAGTAAATGGCAACCCTCAAAGCCCAGCATCTGGCCAAGAGCTACAAGGGGCGGCAGGTCGTACGTGATGTCAGTCTGTCGATCGACAGTGGCCAGATCGTCGGCCTGCTCGGCCCCAACGGCGCCGGCAAGACCACCTGCTTCTACATGATTGTCGGGCTGGTCCAGGCCGAGCAGGGGCGCGTGCTCATCGACAACCTCGATGTCAGCCACCAGCCCATGCACGGCCGCGCCCGTGCCGGCATCGGCTACTTGCCGCAGGAAGCCTCGATCTTCCGTAAACTGTCGGTGGCCGACAACATCATGGCCATTCTCGAGACCCGCAAGGACCTCGACCGCGACGGCCGCCGCAAAGAGCTGGAAAGCCTGCTGCAGGAGTTCCACATCAGCCATATTCGCGACAACCTCGGCATGAGCCTTTCCGGTGGTGAACGCCGCCGCGTCGAGATTGCCCGCGCCCTGGCAACCGCACCCAAGTTCATCCTGCTGGACGAACCCTTCGCCGGTGTCGACCCGATCTCGGTTGGTGACATCAAGCAGATCATCCACCACCTCAAGGCCAAGGGCATCGGTGTGCTGATTACCGACCACAACGTGCGCGAGACGCTGGATATCTGCGAGACCGCCTATATCGTCAATGATGGCCGGCTGATCGCTGAAGGCGATGCCGAGACCATCCTGGCCAACGACCTGGTCAAAGAGGTTTACCTGGGCCACGAGTTCCGGCTCTGACCCAGGGGATGCGCCTGGAGCACTGGCACATAGCCGTGAAACCGCGGGTAAAGTTGTTACAGTGCTCTAGGCAAACGCTACAATTTAAGGCATAAAACTTGCTTGATCTGGCGCCCCGGCGCCCTCGTGTAGTGGATGGCGCATGCGCGCCGGCGAACAAGGTATTAAGCCCCAGCCATGAAACCATCGCTCGTCCTAAAAATGGGCCAGCAACTGACGATGACACCGCAGTTGCAACAGGCCATCCGTCTGCTCCAGCTTTCCACCCTGGACCTCCAACAGGAAATCCAGGAAGCGCTGGAGTCGAACCCGATGCTCGAACGTCAGGAAGACGGCGAGGACTTCGACAACAGCGACCCGATGGCGGACAACGCCGAGAACAAGCCGGCAGCCGAAGCCCAGGACAACAGCTTTCAGGAAAGCACCGTCAGTGCCGACAACCTGGAAGATGGCGAGTGGGGCGAGCGGATCCCCAACGAGCTTCCGGTCGATACCGCCTGGGAAGACATCTACCAGACCAGCGCCAGCAGCCTGCCGAGCAACGATGACGATGAGTGGGACTTCACCACCCGCACATCGGCCGGCGAAAGCCTGCAAAGCCACCTGCTGTGGCAACTGAACCTGGCGCCGATGTCCGACACCGACCGCCTGATCGCCGTTACCCTCATCGACAGCATCAACGGCCAGGGCTACCTGGAAGACACCCTTGAGGAAATCTGCGCCGGTTTCGACCCGGAGCTGGATATCGAGCTGGACGAGGTCGAAGCGGTGCTGCACCGTATCCAGCAGTTCGAACCGGCCGGCGTCGGCGCCCGTAACCTGGGTGAATGCCTGCTGCTGCAACTGCGCCAGCTGCCTGCCAACACTCCGTGGATGACCGAAGCCAAGCGCTTGGTCACCGATTTCATCGACCTGCTCGGCAGCCGCGACTATAGCCAGCTGATGCGGCGCATGAAAATCAAGGAAGACGAGCTGCGCCAGGTCATCGAGCTGGTACAAAGCCTCAACCCGCGCCCTGGCTCACAGATCGAGTCCAGCGAACCCGAGTACGTGGTGCCCGACGTCATCGTGCGCAAAGACAGCGACCGCTGGCTGGTGGAGCTGAACCAGGAAGCCATCCCGCGCCTGCGGGTCAACCCGCAATACGCAGGCTTCGTGCGCCGCGCCGACACCAGTGCCGACAACACCTTCATGCGCAACCAGTTGCAGGAAGCGCGCTGGTTCATCAAGAGCCTGCAAAGCCGCAACGAAACCCTGATGAAGGTTGCCACGCAGATCGTCGAGCACCAGCGCGGTTTCCTCGACCATGGTGATGAAGCAATGAAGCCGCTGGTGCTGCATGACATCGCCGAAGCGGTGGGGATGCATGAGTCGACCATCTCTCGGGTTACCACGCAAAAATACATGCACACCCCGCGTGGCATCTACGAACTGAAATACTTTTTCTCCAGCCACGTCAGCACCTCCGAAGGCGGAGAATGCTCGTCTACAGCGATCCGCGCGATCATCAAAAAACTGGTTGCAGCGGAAAATCAGAAAAAGCCATTGAGTGACAGCAAGATCGCTGGTTTACTGGAGGCACAAGGCATCCAGGTAGCCCGTCGCACCGTCGCCAAGTACCGCGAGTCGCTCGGCATAGCACCGTCGAGCGAACGCAAGCGACTGATGTAGCCCCTGAGATGCGCCACAGCGTTTGTGGGGCAGGTGCAAGACCTGCCTCTTTATGCACGGGCAATAAAGGAGAAGCTGTATGCAAGTCAATATCAGTGGACAGCATGTAGAAGTCACCCAGCCACTGCGCGATTATGTGCTTGAAAAGCTCGCCCGCGTGGAAAGTCACTTCGACAAGATCACCAACGTGCAGGTCATCATGAAAGTCGAGAAGCTGCAGCAGAAGGTCGAAGCGACCCTGCAGATTCCTGGCGGTGAAGTGGTTGCCAATGCCGAAGACCAAGACATGTATGCAGCCATCGACGCCTTGGCCGACAAGCTCGACCGCCAACTGAAAAAACACAAGGAAAAACAGCAAAGCCTGCTGCAAGGTGCAGCTGCCCGCTGATCCCCCTCATCCATGATCCGACTTGAAACCATCCTGACCCCCGGCCGTTCCCTCGTGAACGTGCCGGGCGGCAGTAAAAAGCGCGCCTTGGAAACGGTTGCGAACCTCATCGCCGATCAAGTGCCAGAACTGGAGATGCAAGACGTCTTCGAAAAACTGGTCGCCCGCGAAAAACTCGGCTCGACCGGTTTCGGCAATGGCATCGCCATCCCTCACTGCCGGCTTGAAGGTTGCTCCGCACCGGTCAGTGCCCTGCTGCACCTGGACGCCCCAATCGAATACGACGCCATCGATGGCGCGCCCGTGGACCTGCTGTTCGTCTTGCTGGTGCCTGAAGCCGCTACCGATGCCCACCTGGAACTGCTGCGCCAGATTGCCAGCATGCTTGATCGCAAGGAAGTTCGTGATCGCTTGCGTAGCGCCAGCAGTAACGAGGCCCTCTTCCAGGTAGTCCTGGACGAACAGAACGAGCACTGAACATGCGCTTGATCATTGTCAGCGGCCGGTCCGGCTCCGGCAAGAGTACCGCCCTCGATGTCCTGGAAGACAATGGTTTCTACTGCATTGACAACCTGCCCGCCGCGCTCTTGCCGGAGCTGGCGGAAGAGGCGCTGATCAACACCGAACTGCTGCAACCGAAGGTTGCAGTGTCGATCGACGCACGTAACCTGCCCAGCCACCTGACGCGCTTCCCCGAATTGCTCGAAGAAGCCCGCGCGCGCAATATCCAGTGTGATGTGCTGTTCCTGGATGCCGACGAAGGCATGCTGCTCAAGCGCTTTTCGGAAACCCGCCGACGCCACCCATTGACCAATGCCAACCGCTCGCTGGCCGAGGCGATCCGCGTCGAGAGCGAGCTTTTGGGGCCGATCGCCGACCTGGCTGACCTGAAGATCGACACCACCAACCTGAACCTGTATCAACTGCGTGATTCGATCAAGCTGCGCCTGCTCAACCAGCCCGAGCCTGGCACCGCGTTCCTTGTCGAGTCGTTCGGTTTCAAGCGGGGCATGCCGGTCGATGCGGACCTGGTGTTCGATGTGCGCTGCCTGCCCAACCCTTACTGGAAGCCTGAACTGCGCGAACACTCCGGCCTCGAGCAACCGGTCATCGACTACCTGGGCGCACAGCCAGATGTCGAAGACATGTTCAGCGACATTTCCAGCTACCTGCTCAAGTGGCTCCCCCGCTTCGCCGCCAGCAACCGTGCCTACGTTACCATTGCCATCGGCTGCACCGGCGGCCACCACCGCTCGGTGTACATAACCGAGCGCCTTGGCCAGTTGCTGCAGCAATCCCTGAAAAACGTCCAGGTCCGCCACCGCGACCTCTAGCCCAAGGATCCGCCCCACGATGCCCGCCCGCGAAATCACCATTATCAACAAGCTGGGCCTGCATGCCCGGGCGGCAGCCAAGTTCGTCGGCGTGGCTGGCCGTTATCCCTGCCAGGTGCGCGTTGGGCGCGCGCCGGACACGCTGGTGGACGGCAAGAGCATCATGGCGGTGATGATGCTGGCAGCCGGCAAAGGCACCCAGGTGCACCTGCATACCGAAGGCGAGCAGGACAACGAGGCGATGAATGCGTTGGTCGAGCTGATCAACAACTTCTTCGACGAAGGCGAATAGAAGCCTGCACGGTCCTGCTAGGAACGCGTAAACCTGATCATGAATCAGGACAGCGCGGTGTCCATCACCATCATCAGGCAAAACCCGATGCACAGCCCCAGGCTGGCCAGACGATGATGGCCGTTACTGCGCGATTCCGGGATGATCTCCTGGGTCACCACCAGCAGCATCGCCCCTGCCGCGCAGGCAAGGCCCAGCGGCAACAGCAGTTCGGCGATGTTCACCAACCAGGCACAGATCACTGCGGCCAGCGGCTCGACCAAGCCTGACGCAGCGCCAATCAGAAAAGCGTTGAAACGCGACATGCCCGCCCCGGCCAACACCAGCGCAATCACCAGTCCCTCGGGCACATCCTGCAACGCAATGCCCATGGCCAGGCTGTCGGCGTCGGCCATGCCCCCACCTGCCGACACACCGATGGCCATGCCTTCGGGGATGTTGTGCGCAACGATGGCAATGACAAACAGCCAGATACGCGCAGCAATCACCGGCTGGTTGCCAGTGCCGACCAGTGCTTCTGGCGAGGCGCCAGACACCTTGAGGTCAACCAGAAACAGGCACAGCGCACCGAACAACAAGCCAAAGCTGATCAGGCCACCGGCGGCCCATGGGCTGAAACCTACGGACCGGGCCGCGTCCAGGCCCGGAATGATCAGGGAAAATGCGGTGGCTGCCAGCATCACGCCTGCGCCGAAGCCCAGCAGCGTGTCGGCCAGCGCCACCGGCATGTTGCGAATGACCAGTACCGGTACCGCCCCCAGCGCCGTCCCCAGTGCGCATAATGCGCCGCCCTCCAGGGCGCGCAACATGCGTGGCTCCAGGTCCAGCCACGCAAGGCCGCGCGCGACCAGCAGCGCGGTGCCGGTCAGCAACAGCAAAGTCCCAAGCGCCAGACGAAACAGGCGCACACTGCTGACAGACATCACTTCAGAGCGCATACCGGTCCGGCTCACTTCAGGGCTTCAACATAACGACGTTCCACTTCCGCCCAGTCAATGACGTTGTAGAAAGCACCGATGTATTCCGGACGACGGTTCTGATACTTCAGGTAATAGGCATGCTCCCACACGTCCAGACCAAGAACTGGCGTATTGCCGTGCATCAGCGGGCTGTCCTGGTTACCGCTGCTTTCCACCACCAGGGTTTTCTGCGGCGTCACGCTGAGCCACGCCCAGCCACTGCCGAAACGGGTCAGCGCCGCTTTGGTGAAGGCGTCCTTGAAGGCGTCGAAACCGCCCAGTTGCGACGAGATGGCCTGCGCCAGCTGGCCCTGCGGCTCGCCGCCCCCCTGCGGTGACATTACGGTCCAGAACAGGCTGTGGTTGGCGTGGCCGCCGCCATGGTTGGTCACCGCACCCCGCAGGTTTTCCGGCAGTTGCTTGACCGCACCGACCAGCTTTTCCACGGGCCACTCGGCCCACTCGGTGCCTTCGATGGCGGCATTGAGGCCATTGACGTAGGTCTGATGGTGCTTGCTGTGGTGGATCTCCATGGTCTGGGCGTCGATGTGCGGCTCCAGTGCATCGTAGGCGTAAGGCAAAGCAGGCAAGGTATGGGGCATGTCAGTGAATTCCGTAGGCATGGGTTCTGGGCGCCACGTCCGGCCGGGCAGCGATCTCGCTGCCCCCGGCATTGTGGCGGTGGAGCAGGCGCTCGGTACGTGGGTACTGACCGTACTCGGCGATGAAGCTCAGCAGTTCGGTATAGGTTCTCCCACTGTGGCGCAGGGCCGCGTCACGCAGAGCCTGGGGCAAACGCGCCTCCTGGCTGGCCTGCAGCAGCCGCTGGTGGGCGGCGCACAGGTAGTCGGCGCTTTCGTGCGGCTGATTCAGGCGCAGGTGCAGGTCAGCCAGGTTGTGGTGGGCGATGACCAACGCGGCCACCGCTTCGTCAACGTCATGCCAGCGCTCGAACAGCACCTGTGCCAGCGCCAGTGCCTGCAGGTAATGTTCCCGGGCGTCTACCAGCTCGCCTTGGTCGAACAGGCGGTTGGCTGTTTCGGTCGTGCGTTTCCAGTGCTGCATGGCATTGCTACTCCGCGCTGATGGCGCTAAGGCGGTGACGCAGGGTCAGATACCGCCGGCAGTGAGCTTTTCCGGGTCCAGCAGCGCTTGCAGCTGGTCACGCGAAAGATCGGTGTGCGCCAACGCCACCTCGATGATCGGGCGGCCCTGCTTGTAGGCGGTCTTGGCGATTTCGGCGGCCTTGAGGTAACCAATGATCGGGTTCAGCGCAGTGACCAGGATCGGGTTGCGCGCCAGGGCTTCCTTGAGCTTGTCCTCGTTGACCTTGAAGCTGGCGATGGCCTTGTCGGCCAGCAAGCGGCTGACGTTGGCCATCAGCTCGATGCTCTCCAACAGGTTGCGGGCGATCACCGGCAGCATCACGTTCAGCTCGAAATTGCCGGACTGGCCAGCAACCGCGATGGTCGCGTCGTTACCGATCACCTGGGCAGCAACCATGGCAGTGGCCTCCGGGATCACCGGGTTGACCTTACCAGGCATGATCGAAGAGCCCGGCTGCAAGCCTTGCAGCTCGATTTCGCCCAGGCCGGCCAGTGGGCCGGAGTTCATCCAGCGCAGGTCGTTGGCGATCTTCATCAGTGCCACGGCCGTGGTCTTGAGCTGGCCAGACAGCGCCACGGCGGTGTCCTGCGAGCCGATCAGGGCGAACAGGTTCTGCCCCGGGGTAAACTCGACCTGGGTCAGGCCGCTGAGCTGCCGGGCAAAGCCGGCAGCGAACTGAGGGTGGGCATTGATGCCGGTACCCACGGCGGTACCGCCCTGGGCCAGCGCCTGCAGGCTTGGCAAGGTGGCTTCGATGTGCCCCTTGGCACCGTTGATCTGCGCCGCCCAGCCGTCCAGCACTTGGCTCATGCGTACCGGCATGGCGTCCATCAAGTGGGTGCGACCCGTTTTCACATACTGATGCACTTGCGCCGACTTGGTCTCGATCACCTGTACCAGGTGGCTCAGCGCCGGCAGCAGTTGCTCGTGCAAGGCCAGTGCAGCACTGACATGAATGGTGGTGGGGATGATGTCGTTGCTGCTCTGGCCACAGTTGACGTGGTCGTTGGCGTTGACAGCGTCACCCAGCACGCGGCTGGCCAAGGTGGCAATCACCTCGTTGGCGTTCATGTTCGAGCTTGTGCCAGAGCCAGTCTGGAACACATCCACCGGGAAGTGCTGGATGAAGTCCTCCGCCAAGAGTTGCTCGACAGCCTTGACGATGGCCTGGCCCTGCGCCGCAGACAGTTGTTCCAGCTCGACGTTGGCCTTGGCGGCGGCAGCCTTGGCCAGCAACAGGGCACGAATGAACTGGGCCGGCATGCGCAGGCCACTGACCGGGAAGTTGTCGACCGCGCGCTGGGTCTGTGCACCGTACAAGGCCTTGGCCGGCACCTGCAGCTCACCCATGCTGTCACGCTCGATACGGGTATCACTCATCATCAAATCCTTGCATCAATTCATCGGGAGAAAGGGAGGGCAGCAGACGGCAATTGGCCAACTGCAGGGCGTAGGGCTGCCAGCGCTGGTTTTCTTCGTGGCGATCGAGGTTGCGCAACACCAGCAGGGGGCGCCAGGCCTGATCCAGGCACAGGCAACGCCAGTGCCAGGGCAGCATGCGGTCGCAGGCGGTATCCAGCAGCAGGCGGAAGGAGGTCAATGCCACCGTCCATGGCGAGGTCTCGGTGCAGCACACCAGATAGCGGCCTTCGGCCAGGTAATGCTCGATCAGGCGCGGCTCGTCGGGCTCGAGCGCACAGCGAATGCGCCGGCTGAGCCAGCGCCAGTTTTCCAGGTAGGGGAGTTCGCGCAGGACGGGTTTCATGAACATCATCGCCGGGTTACTGGATAATGATATTCATTATTAAGTGATAAATAGAATCACTTCAAGGGAAGGTGACGAAAAAAAACCCGGCGCAGGGGCCGGGTTTTCAGTGACATTGAAATTTCTGCTAAAGATCAGCTACCCGCAACAGTCATCCGCTCAATCAATACCGAGCCCGTATGGATATTGCTACGGGTTTCAAGATCGCTACCAATCGCGACAATCTGCTGGAACATATCCTTCATATTGCCGGCAATGGTCACTTCCTGCACAGCGTGCTGAATCTCGCCATTTTCGACCCAGAAGCCTGCCGCACCACGGGAGTAATCACCCGTCACCATGTTAAGGCCATGCCCCATCAATTCGGTCACCAGCAGCCCGCGGCCCATACGGCGGATCAGTGCGGCCTGGTCTTCGACACCGTGAGTGACGAACAGATTGTGCACACCACCGGAGTTGGCTGTGCTTGGCAAGCCCAGCTTACGCCCGGAATAGGTACCCAGCAGGTAAGACACCAGCTCGCCCTTGTCGACGAAAGGCTTGGCATAGGTCGCCAGGCCATCACCGTCAAACGCCGCGCTGCCCAGTGCCCGTGGAATGTGAGGGCGCTCGTCGAGGGTCAGCCAGGTGGGGAACAGGCGTTGACCAATGGTGCCTTCAAGGAACGACGACTTGCGGTAGAGATTGCCGCCGGAAATGGCCGAGAGGAAGCTGCCGAACAGGCCACCCGCCAGTTCGGCGGAAAACAGCACCGGTACTTCGCAAGTCGGTACCGGACGCGCGCCCAAGCGGCTGGCTGCGCGCTGGGCCGCGCGTACGCCGATGCTGCGCGGGTCGGCCAGCAGGTTGCCCTGGCGGTTCACGTCGTACCAGTAGTCACGCTGCATCTGGCCGTCGCCTTCAGCGATCATCACACAGCTCAGGCTGTGCCGGGTCGAAGCATAACTGCCAATGAAGCCATGGCTGTTGCCATACACGCGGCAGCCCTGGTGGGTATTGAGTGTGGTGCCGTCGGCGTTGAGGATGCGCGGGTCCTCATCGAACGCCGCCGCTTCGCAGGCCAGGGCCATCTCGATGGCCCTTTCGGGCTCGATAGCCCAGTCGTGATAGAGGTCCAGGTCCGGGATTTCACGGGCCATCAGCGCCGCGTCGGCCAGGCCGGAGCAATCGTCCTCGGACGTATGTTTGGCAATGGCCAAGGCTGCCGCAACGGTCTCACGGATCGCCTCCGGGCCACTGGCCGAGGTGCTGGCCGAGCCTTTGCGCTGGCCAACATAAAGGGTGATACCAAAGCCCTGGTCGCGGTTGAACTCAACTGTTTCAACCTCGCGCTGGCGTACTGTGGTGGACAGGCCCTGCTCCAGCGATACCGCCACTTCGCAGGCGCTGGCCCCCTGGCGGCGCGCCTCGGCAATGATTGCCTCGACCTGCTCCTGCAATGCTGGCAGGTCTTTCGGACCTACGCTCTGGACTGCACTCATGGTTCTCTCCACTCAAATTCTGCGTACGGCTTGGGGTCATTCTACGACCGGGCCGGACAAGCGGCCCCCGACTGGTTATCATGGCGGCGATTTCTAGCGGACTGCCACCATGGTTGATTCAAACAACGACGCCTTCGACGGCGAAAAAAGCAAAACCCAGATCAAGCGCGAACTGCATGAGCTGGTCGAACTCGGCGAGCGCCTTACCACGCTCAAAGCCGATACCCTGGCCCGCCTGCCGTTGACCGACGAGCTGCGCAAGGCCCTGGCCGAGGCCAGCAAGCACACCGCTCATGGCGCCCGCAAACGCCATATGTCGTTTGTCGGCAAGCTGATGCGCGTGCAGGACCTGGATGCCATCCACGCCTTGCTTGAGCAGATGGACAGCTCGACCCGCCAGTACAACGAGCGCTTCCACGGCCTGGAGCGCTGGCGCGACCGGTTGATCGACGGCAACGACGAAGACCTTGAGCGCTTCGTCAACGAGTACCCCGACACCGACCGCCAGCAGCTGCGCTCGCTGGTGCGCCATGCCCAGCACGAGAAGGCCCGCAACAAGCCGCCTGCCGCCGCACGCAAGGTGTTCAAGTACATCCGCGACCTCGACGAGCTGCAACGCGGCTTGCGCTGACGGATTGCTCTGGGGCCCTGTGGGAGCTGGCTTGCCCCGCGAACACCGGCAAAGCCGGTGTCAGCCACCATTATGTGGCCTTCTTCGCGGGGCAAGCCCGCTCCCACAAAAGCCCCCGAAGCTATCAAGCCCCGGTCCCACCCACGGTAATCGCATCCAGCTTCAAGGTAGGCTGCCCTACCCCGACCGGCACCGACTGCCCGTCCTTGCCGCACGTCCCTACTCCGCTGTCCAGCGCCAGGTCGTTACCGACCATCGACACCCGGCTCATCGCCTCCGGCCCATTGCCGATCAGGGTCGCGCCCTTCACCGGGGCGGTAATCTTGCCGTCTTCGATCAGGTAGGCCTCACTGGTCGAAAACACGAACTTGCCACTGGTGATGTCCACCTGACCACCACCCAGGCTGGCGCAGTAGATACCTTTTTTCACCGACGCGATGATTTCCTGAGGGTCGGTTTGCCCTGCTCGCATGTAGGTGTTGGTCATGCGCGGCATCGGCAGGTGCGCGTAGGATTCACGGCGGCCGTTGCCGGTGACCGCCATACCCATCAGGCGTGCGTTGAGCTTGTCCTGCATGTAACCCTTGAGCACACCGTTCTCGATCAGCGTGGTGCATTCGGTCGGGGTGCCCTCATCATCTACGCTCAGCGAGCCACGGCGGCCTTCGAGCGTGCCATCGTCAACGATGGTGCACAGGCTCGATGCCACTTTCTCGCCAATGCGGCCGCTGAACGCCGAACTGCCCTTGCGGTTGAAGTCACCTTCTAGGCCATGGCCCACCGCCTCGTGCAGCAACACGCCCGACCAGCCCGAACCCAGCACCACCGGCAAGGTGCCGGCAGGTGCCGGGATCGCCTCCAGGTTCACCAGCGCCTGGCGCAATGCCTCGCGGGCATAGCCCATCACCCGTTCCTCGGTGAAGAAGCGGTAGTCGGTACGCCCGCCACCGCCCTGCCCGCCGCGCTCGCGGCGGCCGTTCTGCTCGACGATGACGCTGACGTTGAAGCGCACCAACGGGCGCACGTCGGCGGCCAGGCTGCCATCGGCCGCAGCGATCAGGATGCGCTCCCAGACCCCGGCCATGCTTACGCTGACCTGCTGGATGCGCGGGTCCAGGGCGCGGGTGGCTGCATCGACACGCTTGAGCAGCTCAACCTTCTCGGCACGGCTCAGTACATCCAGCGGGTTGTCTGCGCCATACAGGGCGGTCACTTCCTGGCTGCGGAAGGCCTGGACCGTGCCGTTCTGCCCGGCCCGGGAAATGGAACGGGCGGCGCGTGCAGCCGAGGTCAACGCCTCGAGGTTGATCGCATTGCTATAGGCGAAGCCGGTCTTTTCACCGGACTGGGCACGTACGCCCACGCCCTGGTCCAGGTTGAAGCTGCCCTCTTTGACGATGCCGTCTTCCAGTGCCCAGGTTTCCGAGATCTGACCCTGGAAATACAGGTCGGCGGCGTCGATGCCGGGGCCGGCCAACTCACCCAGCACGCTCTGCAGGCTGTCCAGGGTCAAGCCGCCTGGGGCCAGGAGCTGCTCGCTGACGGTGGATAACATCTGGCTCATAGTCACTCCGAGGTATGCGCAGGTCGCAACGCGCCCTGCGAGAAAAAGCGCCGGTGCGTTACCACCGGCATGCGCGCCCGGATGGACGCTTGTTCATCAATGTTGCGCTCGGCAAGCAGCACCGCTTCGCCTTGCGCCTGCTCTACGACGATGCGCCCCCAAGGGTCGACGATCGCCGCATGGCCATGGGTTTCCCGTGGGCCTGGGTGGGTGCCGCCCTGTGCAGCAGCCAGCAGGTAACACTGGGTTTCGATCGCGCGGGCGCGTATCAGCACTTCCCAATGTGCCGCGCCTGTAACGGCAGTAAAAGCCGCTGGTGCAGTGATCAGTTCGGCGCCGGCGGCGCGCAGTGCGCTGTACAGCTCGGGGAATCGCAAGTCGTAGCATACGCTCAGCCCCAACCGCCCAACCGGCGTGTCCGCCACGACCACCTGGGTGCCATGGGCGTAGTCATCCGACTCACGGTACCGACCGCGGTTGTCGACAACGTCCACGTCGAACAGGTGCAGCTTGTCATACCGTGCCGCCACCTCGCCGTGCTCGTCGATCAGCAGCGAGCAGGCATGAGCCTTGGCCTCGGGCTGGCCGACCGGCGGCAATGGCAAAGTACCGGCGACAATCCATAACTTGAGGTCGCGGGCGGTGCGTTTCAACCATGGCAGGATCGGCCCTTCACCCAATGCTTCGGCGCGGCCGATGGCAGCGGCGTCCTTGCGGCCCATGGCGGCGAAGTTTTCCGGCAGCACCGCCAGCCGTGCGCCGCCAAAGGCGGCCTGCTCCAACAGAACACCGGCACGCTGCAGGTTGGCCAGCACATCATCCTGGCTGACCATCTGGATTACCGCTGCCTTCATGGGCACTCCTAGCGGGATTTCTCGAAAGGTTTCACAAATGTGATTCTAGGCTCTTTCCACGGCCCTTCTACACGGTAGTGCACGCTGGCAAAGCGCGAGACACGGTCACCGATCAACCGGTCGACCAGGAACAGCGCGCCGCCCACGGCCGGCGCGCCGATAATCAGTGCCGCCAGCGGCAGGTTGTTGGTTACCGGCAAGCTCACCTGCAGGTTGGCATCGACCCGGTCGCGTACCATGTCCAGCGTGCCCTCCAGCTCGAAGTTGCTCGACGGGCCAGTCACACTGATCGGCTCGCGGGTCACATAGACACCATCACTGGCCACCAGCAGGCCTTTGACCCGGTCATAGGCCAGGCCCTTTTCGAACAAGTCGGAGAAGTCCAGGCGCAGACGCCGGCCGATGGAGTTGAAGTTGAGCAGGCCGAACACGCGCAGTGCCTGTGCGCCGCCCTCGACTTCAACGAACTGGCCGGTGCGCAGTGCCGCGTCCATGCTGCCAGAGAACCGCTTCAGGCCCACCGCAGCAGGCGACCCGGGCCAGCGGCCGTCCACATCCAGGCGGAAGTCACGGCTGGTCACGGTAGGGGCGAAGCCCCAGGCTTTGAGCACATCCCCCAGGTTCTTGCCGTCCAGGCGCCCTTTGTACCAACTGCTGGTACGGCCTTGCGCGCCCTCCCAGCCACCACCACCGTCGATGCGCAGCCCTTTGAAGTCAAGGTCGATGTCGCTGGCGGTCACGCCGCGCGTTGTCGGTCGCAATTTGATCGCCGCGCTGCCGAACAGGTCGTCGCCGCGGTAGAGCTTGTCGATGCTCAGGTCCAGCGCCGGCACCTTGCGCGGGTCGAACGAGGCCAAGGGGTCCGGGCCGTCTTCGGCCTCAGCCTGGGCAGGGTCGGCAGCGGGCAGACGCAGCGTCTGCATGCGCACGACCATGGGCGCACCCTTGGCATCCGGCACCCGAGCGTTGCCAATCACTTCCCTGCTGTCGAGGCGCAGGTCCCAGGCCGCACCGCCACGGGCCATGCGTACCACGGCCTGGTTCAGGTCCATGCCGAAGGCCTTCAGCTGACCAATGCTCAAGTCGACACTTTGCAGGTTCTGTCGCGCGCTCCCCCCCGGGTCGTCGCCAGCAAGACGGGCCGCCTGTTCCTGCCAGGGTGCCAGGTCCAGCGACTCCAGGCGACCGCGCACGCGCAAGCCCTGGCCAGCGGGCAGCTGGGCGTCACCGGTGCCAAGCAACAACTCACCACGGCCCTGGGCCAGCTTGTCGGCCGGTGCGGCGTAGGCAAAGCGTGCAAGGTCGGTGTACGCCGCATCGAAACGCCGCTCCTGGCCCTGCAGGCTCATACTGAACCGGCTGTCGCGAGAGTCTGCAGCAGCTTTGCCGAAGGGTACCGGCAGGTCGATGGCCAAGCCCTTGAGGGTGGAGTTGACGCTCAGCCGGTTATCCCGGCTACCCAGGCTGAGCTGCAACTGGTAAGGGATGTCGCCGGATGCTGGCAAGGCCTGCTTGAACTGCAGCCAGTCGGTCAGTGCCTTCAGCGATACCTGGCCATTGGCGTCGATGCGCGTCTGCATCTGCCCCGGCTGGCCTTCGGCGGTAATTTGCGCCGTCACCGGCTTGCCGAACGCCTGCAGGCTGATGCCCTTGCCACTCAGACCCTTGTCAAAATCGAAGCTGAAGTCACCCTTCAAGCGGCTCAATTCCAGGCTCGGCGGGGCCACTTTCAGGCGCGCATCGCGGGTGGCGAAGTCCACCTGGACCTTCGGCCGCTCTCCGTGGGCCAGCGGGATGTCGAGCTTGAGCTTGCCCTGCAACGGCCCTTCGCCCTCCCAGCCGGCGAAGATCTCGCCCGTGCCGATCGGCGCTTCCTTGAGTATTTTCAGGCCATCGCCCAGGCTGCCGTCGAAGTCGCCATCCAGGTAAAGACGGCTGTGCTGGTCACCCTCGACATGCGGAATATCGACGCTGACATCACTCACCTTGGTGTCGAGCAACACGCCACGCTGAGCCTTGATGCGCACCCCGCTGTCTTCGATGAACACATCGCCATCGACGTGCTGCACCTGCGGCCAGCCAGGCTGGAAGTCCAAGGCTGCGTCTCGCACCTTGAAAAACAGGCTGATGCTGCGAGCCTCTGGCGCGGCGCCGTGGTTCAGCGAGCCCTGGTACTGGAAGTAGCCTTCATCCACCGTGCCTTTGACGATGGCGCTGCGCAGCCATTCGTCGAGGGCCGGGCTTAGCACTTCAGGCAGGTACTTGGCGGTGTAGCGGCCATCGCCCTCGGTCAGGCCGACACGCAGGTCCATGTAGTCCTCGCGGCCTTCTTCGAACAACAGGCGAATAAGGAAGTCACCGGCAATCTTGCCCTCCTCGCCCAGTACCTTGAGGTAAGGCGCAACGAGGGTAAAGCCTTCCTTGTCCAGCGCCCAGGTCAGGCGCGCATTGGCTTGCTGGTAGTGCCACGGTTTGGCGAAGATCGGGTACAGGTGCAGCATGAACGCATCGGTATCCAGGCGCAGTTCACCATGCCCCAGGTCGCCGCTGATGCTGCCACTGACGTTACCGGCCGCCGGGGCACCGTGGTATGCATTGAAACCGATCTTCTCCAGGTTGGCGTCGAACAGAAGGCGTTGGTCACCCTCGGCCTTGGGCCGGGCCTCCAGCCGTACATTGCGCAACGCGCCGGTTACCTTCAGGCCATCGACCACGGCCATGACATTGTCAGGCAGCGGTGCCAGCGCGTCGATCAGCGGGGTCAAGGGCGTAAGGTGGAGCCGGTCGGCCTGCAGCTTCCAGCTTTCATCGGCAGCGTTCTCGCCAGGGCGCTGCTGCAACTGCAGGTGCGACTCCCAACGGGTCTTGCCGATGTCCATGGCCAGGGAGTCGACAACTACATCAAAGCCTTGAGCCTGACGCTGGAACCAGGCGCCCAAGGCCAGGTTGTTCAGTGTCGCGGCCTTGCGCCCGGCATAACCGCCCTGCAGCTCTGGTGCGTTGAGCCGCACCACTGCCTGCTGCAATTGCCCTTTGCGCCAGTCGACCCAGAACTCGCCGCCCGCTCGCAGCGTGTCGGCATGCCACTGCCCCAGCAGCCGCGGGGGCAACCATCGCGCCCAGTCACTCTGCGGGAGGCTCAGGTAGGCATTTACCTGGCCGTCACGCCAGGCCTCGGCCGACATACGGCTACGCAGGTTCAGCGCCAGGGGCTGGCCATCGGGCAGGGTTGCACGCAGGTTCACAACCTGGCGCGAAGCACCTGCCTGCAGCCCGGCGCTCACATACGTCAGGGTAAGCGGGTCACGCTGCCACGGGTGCAAAGTGACCTGGCTGTCGAACACATCAATGCGGCCCAACTGGCGAAGGCGCTGCAGCAGTTCGGCGGGATCAAGTGGCGCATCGTCCTTCTTCGGCAGGCCTTCAAGGTGCCAGGCACCCTGCTCGTTCTCGCGCAGGATCAGTTGCAGGCCGCCCAGCTGTATTCGCGCCAAACGCACTTCGCGGGCAGTGAGGCTGGCCCAGACATCGGGAACCACCTTTACCTCGTCCAGGCGCAGCGCCGTTGCACCTTCACCCAGTTGCAGGTCACGTACCCGCAACACCGGCGCCAGGCCGCTCCAGCGCCCTTCCAGGGCACCGACATGCACCGGCAGGCCCAATGCCTCTTCGGCTTTGCGCTCCACATCGGCACGGTACTCGGCCACCAGCGGCACCAACTCGCGGCCGAGGCTGACATACAGCGCCACCAATACCGCCAGCAGGGCGCAAAAGCCCAGCCCCCAGCGGGTCAAGGCGACAAGAACGCGGGTCAGACGTCCCATGGCCATGGCCCTCCAAGTCGTTTATCCATGATGGCCGGTAGTGGCGATTTTGCCAGCCCGGCCATCCAGCGGCGCGTTCGAGAAGACCTCAGAGCAGCACCACGTCGTATTGTTCCTGCGAATACATCGACTCGACCTGGAAGCGAATGGTTCGACCGATAAAGGCTTCCAGTTCTGCCACGTTGCCGGACTCCTCATCCAGCAGGCGGTCGACCACCTTCTGGTTGGCCAGCACGCGGTAGCCCTCGGCCTGATAGGCACGGGCCTCGCGCAGGATCTCGCGGAAAATTTCGTAACAGATGGTCTCGGGGGTTTTCAGCTTGCCACGGCCCTGGCAGGCCAGGCACGGCTCGCACAACACCTGCTCCAGGCTTTCACGGGTGCGCTTGCGGGTCATCTGCACCAGGCCCAGTTCGGTGATGCCGATGATGTTGGTCTTTGCGTGGTCCCGTTCCAGCTGCTTTTCCAGTGTGCGCAGCACCTGGCGCTGGTGTTCTTCATCTTCCATGTCGATGAAGTCGATGATGATGATGCCGCCGATATTGCGCAGGCGCAGTTGCCGGGCGATGGCGGTGGCAGCCTCCAGGTTGGTCTTGAAGATGGTCTCTTCAAGGTTGCGATGGCCAACGAATGCACCGGTGTTCACGTCAATGGTGGTCATCGCTTCGGCCGGGTCGACTACCAGATAGCCGCCGGACTTGAGCGGGACCTTGCGCTCCAGCGCGCGCTGGATTTCATCTTCGACACCATACAAGTCAAAGATGGGCCGTTCACCAGGGTAGTGTTCAAGGCGGTCGGCGATCTCCGGCATCAGTTCGCCGACAAACTGCGTGGTCTTCTGGAAGGTTTCACGCGAGTCGATGCGGATCTTCTCGATCTTCGGGTTGACCAGGTCACGCAGGGTACGCAGGGCGAGGCCAAGGTCCTCGTAGATGACCATGGGGGCGCCGCAGGTCTTGATCTGCGAGCCAATCTGCTCCCACAGGCGACGCAGGTACCGGATGTCCTGCAAGATCTCTTCGGCACGCGCGCCTTCGGCGGCGGTGCGCAGGATGAAGCCGCCGGCATCCTTGATGTTTTCGCTTTCCATACAGTTGCTGACCACCTGCTTCAGGCGGTCCCGCTCGGCTTCGTCTTCGATCTTGAGCGAAATGCCGACATGACTGCTGCGCGGCATGTACACCAGGTAGCGCGAAGGGATCGACAGCTGGGTGGTCAGGCGCGCACCTTTGGTACCGATCGGGTCCTTGGTCACCTGCACCACAAGGGCCTGCCCTTCATGCACCAGTGCAGTGATGGTCTCGACTGCCGAGCCTTCACGCTGGGAGATCTCCGAGGCATGGATGAACGCGGCACGCTCCAGGCCGATGTCGACGAAGGCCGCCTGCATGCCCGGCAGCACACGCACCACCTTGCCCTTGTAGATATTGCCGACGATGCCACGGCGCTGGGTGCGCTCGACGTGCACTTCCTGCAGTACCCCGTTTTCCACCACCGCCACGCGTGACTCCATCGGGGTGATGTTGATCAGGATCTCTTCACTCATGGCCGGCTCTCGTCAAAGGTCTTTTGTAATGATGGATGGCGTACGCCGTGCTGGCTACCGCGGGTTTGTTACCTCTGGCGTATGCACGGGCGATTGCCAACAGGCGATACCAAACGTGCCAAGCAACTCGGCCGTCTCACTGAGGGGCAGGCCTACCACGGCCGAATAACTGCCGCCAAGGCCGGTGACGAACACTGCGCCCAGGCCCTGGATGGCGTAGCCACCTGCCTTGTCCACAGGCTCACCGCTGGCCCAGTAGCGTTGCGCTTCATCGGCGCTGATGGCCCGGAAGCGCACCTTGCTGGTGACGCACAGGCTTTGCGTAAGCAGCCCATTGCTGAGGGCAACCGCAGTCAATACCTGGTGCTCGCGGCCCGACAGGTCGGCCAGCATGGCCAGGGCCTCTTCGCGGTTTTCCGGCTTGCCCAGAATACGCCCGTCGAGCACTACGGCAGTGTCTGCCCCCAGCACCACTGCCGGGCCCTCGACACGGGCCAGACCGGCAGCAGCCTTGGCCCGGGCCAGGCGCTCAACGTAGGCCGGGGCGTTTTCACCGGGCAGCGGGGTTTCATCGATGGGCGCACTGACGACAGTGAAGGGCACACCGATCTGGGTCAGCAATTCGCGACGGCGGGGCGAGCCAGAGGCCAGGTATAGCGGGTTCATGCAGACATCTCCCTGTCAGTTGCGGCGTCGCCGTCAGTTGATATGCAAGCGTCGGCGCAGATCGCGCAGGGCGAAACTGATCCATGGCCAGAGCAAGGCACTGATTACCGCCGACCAGACCAGCGCCAGGGTCGGCAGGCGGTTGCCGGTCAGCGCGCTGAGCCACAACTGGATGAGTTGGGCAATGCCGAATATGACCAGGATCACCAGGCTCTGCTGCCACATGGGGAACATGCGCAGGCGCTGCTGCAGGGACAGCACCAGGAAGGTGATGAGGGTGAGGATCAATGCGTTCTGCCCCAGCAGAGTACCGTATAACACGTCCTCGGCCAGGCCCAGCACGAATGCCGTGGTCATACCGACCTTGCCCGGCACCGCCAGGGTCCAGAACGACACCAGCAAAGCCAGCCACATGGGGCGGAACACTTCCATGAACTGCGGCATGGGCGAGACGCTGAGCAGCAGGCCGATGGCGAAAGTCAGCCAGATGACCCAGCCGTTGTTGCGGCGTGAAGCAGCCATCATTGTCTCCGGGTGTTAGCGGGTGCGGCAGGCGCTGCGGCAGGCGTGGCAGGGGTAGCTGCCGGGGCTGCTGGCTGGGCGGCCGGCGCTGCGGGTGTGGCTGGCGCCACAGGCGTATTGCTGGCCGGTGTGCCCTGCTCACCTGTGCTGGCCGGTTGGCCGAGGACCGAGGTGCCCTTGCGGTCCGCCTCTTCCTGGGCGATGGCGGCGTCGGTAGCGCGCTGCTCCGGGGTACGCCGGTCACTGAATACCAGCAGCATGTAGCGGCTGCGGTTGAGCGCGGCAGTGGGGATGGCGCGCACGATGGCGAAAGGCTGCCCGGAATCGTGGATCACCTCGTTGACCGTCGCCACCGGGTAGCCGGCCGGGAACCGTTGGCCCATGCCGGAGCTGACCAACAGGTCGCCTTCCTTCACGTCGGCGGTGTCGGCCACATGGCGCAGTTCAAGGCGCTCCGGGTTACCGGTGCCGCTGGCGATGGCACGCAGGCCGTTGCGGTTGACCTGCACCGGGATGCTATGGGTGGTATCGGTCAGCAGCAGCACCCGCGAGGTGTAGGGCATCAGCTCGACTACCTGGCCCATCAGGCCGCGCGCATCGAGTACCGGCTGGCCAAGGAACACACCGTCACGCTCGCCCTTGTTGATCAGTATGCGGTGGGTGAACGGGTTGGGGTCGACACCGATCAGCTCGGCCACTTCGACTTTTTCGTTGACCAGCGCCGAAGAGTTCAGCAATTCACGCAGGCGCACGTTCTGCTCGGTCAGGGCTGCCAGCTTCTGCAGGCGCCCCTGCAACAGCAGCGCTTCGGTCTTGAGCTTTTCGTTTTCGGCAATCAACTCGGTGCGGCTGCCGAACTGGCCGGCCACGCCTTGCCACGCACGTTGCGGCAGGTCGGTGATCCAGTACGACTCCATCAGCACCAGCCCCATCTGGCTGCGCACGGGCTTGAGCACGTCAAAGCGCGCGTCGACAACCATCAACGCGACCGACATTACCACCAGAACGAGCAGGCGAACGCCCAGCGAAGGGCCCTTGGAGAAAAGCGGTTTAATGGGCCGTTCCTCGTGGACGACTCAGGAGGTCATTGGACATGGGACAACGCACCAGCCTGGTTGCGGGTTGACGGATACGGCGCCCTTAACGGGCGCCAGCCCAGCACATACAGGTAGCACTGTGCGTAGTACCTGTAAACCGGGCGCTCGTGAACAGCGAGTGGGATCACTCGCTGGAGAGCAGGTCCATCGCGTGCTTGTCCATCATCTCCAGGGCGCGACCGCCGCCACGGGCGACACAGGTCAGCGGGTCCTCGGCGACAATTACCGGCAGGCCGGTTTCCTGGGCCAGCAGTTTGTCGAGGTCGCGCAGCAGCGCACCACCACCGGTCAGCACCAGGCCACGTTCGGCGATGTCCGAAGCCAGTTCGGGCGGCGATTGCTCCAGGGCGCTCTTCACGGCCTGGACAATGGTCGCCAGCGATTCCTGCAACGCTTCGAGCACTTCGTTGGAGTTAAGGGTGAAGGCACGCGGTACGCCCTCGGCCAGGTTGCGGCCACGCACATCGACTTCGCGTACCTCGCCGCCCGGGTAGGCGGTACCGATTTCCTGCTTGATGCGCTCGGCAGTGGACTCGCCGATCAGGCTGCCGTAGTTGCGGCGCACGTAGGTGACGATGGCCTCGTCAAAGCGGTCGCCGCCAACGCGGACGGATTCGGCATAGACCACGCCGTTCAGGGAGATCAGCGCGATTTCAGTGGTACCACCACCGATATCGACGACCATCGAACCGCGGGCCTCTTCAACCGGCAAGCCAGCACCGATGGCAGCAGCCATCGGTTCTTCGATCAGGAACACTTCACGGGCACCGGCACCCAGGGCCGACTCGCGAATGGCGCGGCGCTCTACCTGGGTCGACTTGCACGGTACGCAGATCAGCACGCGCGGGCTTGGCTGCAGGAAGCTGTTCTCGTGAACCTTGTTGATAAAATACTGCAACATTTTTTCGCAAACGCTGAAGTCGGCGATGACGCCGTCCTTCATCGGACGAATGGCAGCAATGTTGCCAGGCGTACGGCCCAGCATGCGTTTGGCTTCGGTACCGACGGCGACGACGCTTTTCTGATTGCCATGGGTACGGATGGCAACAACCGAGGGCTCATTCAGGACGATACCGCGCTCACGCACGTAAATAAGGGTGTTGGCAGTACCCAGGTCGATGGAAAGATCGCTGGAAAACATGCCACGCAGTTTCTTGAACATGGGAAAGTGACCCTGGGGAAAGCGTGGGTAAAAAAGTGCGGCAAACTCTAACAATGGCAGGGATTTTGGGCAAGGAGCCAATATGTTAAATTGGCTGTTTTTCCGAGCACGCCAGCCGATGATCGCGGCCGTTGGACCGCCAGAAAGCTGACATGTTCCTCACCGCGGACCCAAATTCCGTTCTTTGTTTCCCTTGGAGATCCTCATGGCGCTTGAACGCTGCGACGTGGAAAAGATCGCCCATCTGGCCCGTCTGGGGCTGAATGATGGCGAACTGCCACGCATTACCGAAGCCCTGAACAGCATCCTCGGGCTGGTCGACCAGATGCAAGCGGTCGATACCACTGGCATCGAGCCCCTGGCCCACCCGCTGGAAGCCAGCCAGCGCCTGCGCCCCGACCAGGTCACCGAAAGCAACCAGCGCGATGCCTACCAGGCTATCGCGCCCTCGACCGAAAGCGGTCTGTACCTGGTTCCCAAAGTCATCGAGTAAGGGATAGAGCCTGCCATGCATCAATTGACCCTGGCCGAGATCGCCCGCGGACTCGCCGACAAGTCGTTTTCCTCCGAAGAGCTGACTGGCGCCCTGTTGGCGCGCGTCAAGCAACTCGACCCGCAGATCAACAGCTTCATCAGCGTCACCGAAGACCTGGCCCTGGGCCAGGCGCGTGCCGCCGACGCCCGTCGCGCCGCAGGCGAAACCGGCGCGCTGCTGGGTGCGCCCATCGCCCACAAGGACCTGTTCTGCACCAACGGCGTACGCACCAGTTGCGGCTCGAAGATGCTCGACAACTTCAAGGCACCCTACGACGCCACCGTGGTCGCCAAGCTGGCTGAAGCCGGCATGGTCACCCTGGGCAAAACCAACATGGACGAGTTCGCCATGGGTTCGGCCAACGAATCCAGCCACTACGGCGCGGTGAAAAACCCATGGAACCTCGAACACGTCCCGGGCGGTTCGTCGGGCGGTTCGGCCGCTGCCGTGGCCGCGCGCCTGCTGCCAGCCACCACCGGCACTGACACCGGCGGTTCGATCCGCCAGCCGGCAGCACTGACCAACCTCACCGGCCTCAAGCCGACGTACGGTCGTGTGTCGCGCTGGGGCATGATCGCCTACGCCTCCAGCCTCGACCAGGGCGGCCCGCTGGCCCGCACCGCCGAAGACTGCGCCCTGCTGCTGCAAGGCATGGCCGGTTTCGACGCCAAGGATTCCACCAGCATCGAAGAGCCGGTGCCGGACTACAGCGCCAACCTGAACGCTTCGCTGCAGGGCCTGCGCATCGGCCTGCCAAAAGAGTACTTCGGGGCCGGCCTCGATCCACGTATCGCCGAGCTGGTCCAGGCCAGCGTCAAAGAGCTGGAAAAGCTCGGCGCGGTGGTCAAGGAAATCAGCCTGCCGAACATGCAGCACGCCATCCCGGCCTACTACGTGATCGCCCCGGCGGAGGCCTCATCCAACCTGTCGCGCTTCGACGGCGTGCGCTTCGGTTACCGCTGCGAAGCGCCGAAAGACCTCACCGACCTGTACAAGCGGTCCCGTGGCGAAGGCTTCGGCATTGAAGTGCAGCGCCGCATCATGGTCGGCACCTACGCCCTGTCGGCCGGCTACTACGACGCCTACTACGTGAAGGCGCAGCAGATCCGCCGCCTGATCAAGAACGACTTCATGGCCGCTTTCAACGATGTCGATCTGATCCTCGGCCCGACCACGCCAAACCCGGCCTGGAAGCTTGGCGCCAAGAGCAGCGACCCGGTCGCCGCCTACCTCGAAGACGTCTACACCATCACCGCCAACCTGGCGGGCCTGCCGGGCCTGTCGATGCCGGCTGGCTTCGTCGACGGCCTGCCGGTCGGCGTGCAGCTGCTGGCGCCGTATTTCCAGGAAGGCCGCCTGCTCAACGTCGCGCACCGCTACCAGCAAGTGACCGACTGGCACACCCGTGCCCCCAACGGCTTCTGAGGAGTTCACACATGCAATGGGAAGTTGTGATCGGGCTTGAAATCCACACTCAGCTCGCCACCCAGTCGAAGATCTTCTCCGGCAGCGCCACCACCTTCGGCTCCGAGCCGAACACCCAGGCCAGCCTGGTAGACCTGGGCATGCCCGGCGTACTGCCGGTGCTGAACCAGGAAGCCGTGCGCATGGCGTGCATGTTCGGCCTGGCCATCGATGCCGAAATCGGCAAGCGCAACGTGTTCGCGCGCAAGAACTACTTCTACCCGGACTTGCCCAAGGGGTACCAGATCAGCCAGATGGACCTGCCGATCGTCGGCAAGGGCCACCTGGATATCGCCCTGGAAGACGGCACCATCAAGCGTATCGGGGTCACCCGCGCGCACCTGGAAGAAGACGCCGGCAAAAGCCTGCACGAAGACTTCAGCGGCTCCACCGGCATCGACCTTAACCGTGCCGGCACCCCGCTGCTGGAAATCGTCTCCGAGCCTGACATGCGCAGCGCCAAGGAAGCCGTGGCCTACGTCAAGGCGATCCACGCACTGGTGCGCTACCTGGGCATCTGCGACGGCAACATGGCCGAAGGCTCGCTGCGCTGCGACTGCAACGTGTCGATTCGTCCGAAGGGTCAAGCCGAGTTCGGCACCCGCTGCGAGATCAAGAACGTCAACTCGTTCCGCTTCATCGAGCGCGCGATCAACAGCGAAATCCAGCGCCAGATCGACCTGATCGAAGACGGCGGCAAGGTGGTGCAGGAAACTCGCCTGTACGACCCGAACAAAGATGAAACCCGCTCCATGCGCAGCAAGGAGGAAGCCAACGACTACCGTTACTTCCCCGACCCGGACCTGCTGCCGGTGGGGATCGAGGACAGCTTCCTCGAAACCATCCGCGCCGGCCTGCCGGAGCTGCCGCCGCAGAAGGTCGAACGCTTCCAGCGCCAGTATGGCCTGTCGGCCTACGACGCCAACGTGCTGGCTTCGAGCCGCGAACAGGCGGACTACTTCGAGGAAGTGGTAAAAATCGGTGGCGACGCCAAGCTGGCGGCCAACTGGGTCATGGTCGAGCTGGGCAGCCTGCTCAACAAGCTGGGCATCGAGATCGACCAGGCACCGGTCAGCGCCGCGCACCTGGGTGGCATGCTGCTGCGCATCCGCGACAACACCATCAGCGGCAAGATCGCCAAGACCGTATTCGAGGCGATGGCTGCCGGTGAAGGCGATGCCGACAGCATCATCGAAAGCAAAGGCCTGAAGCAGGTGACCGACACCGGTGCCATCGACAAGATGCTGGACGAGATGCTGGCGGCCAACGCCGAGCAGGTCGAACAGTACCGTGCGGCCGACGAGGCCAAGCGTGGCAAGATGTTCGGCTTCTTTGTCGGCCAGGCGATGAAAGCCTCCAAAGGCAAGGCCAACCCGGGGCAGGTGAACCAATTGCTCAAGGCCAAGCTCGAAGGCTGAGCTGAAAAAGCGGCGAGGGCCTTGCCCTCGTTCGCCGGCAAGCCAGCTCCCACAGGTACAGCGCCGCTTTTGAGGGCGATGAGGTACCTGTGGGAGCTGGCTTGCCGGCGATGGGCCGCGCAGCGGCCCCAATAGCACCGGAGCAAGAACTTGCTAAAAAAATCCCTCGGCACGCTAGCCCTCTTCTCTTTCCTGGCCGGCTGCGCCAGCCATGACATCGACCCGCGTGGTTACGACCAGACGGGCACCGCTTCCTATTACGGGTCGCGCCACCACGGCAAACGCACCGCCAGTGGCGAGCCGTTTAACCAGCACGGTTTTACCGCCGCCCACCGCAACCTGCCGTTCGGCACCCGCGTACGGGTCACCAACACGGCCAACCAGCGCAGTGTGGTGGTGCGCATCAACGACCGTGGCCCGCACACCCGCGGCCGCCTGATCGACCTGTCTCGCGCCGCTGCAGAAAAAATCGGCATGCTCCGTAGCGGAACGGCACGCGTGCGAGTACAAGGGCTTAGCGACTGACGCGACAGGAGTCCGACCATTTTCGACTTGGCCACCCTTCCCACCTTCAGCCTGTTGCAACTGGGCATTGCCCTGCTGCTGCTGGTCGGCGGCGCCGAATTGCTGGTGCGCGCAGCGCTGCGCCTGGCTCAGCGCCTTCATGTTCGCCCGTTGATCATCGGCCTGAGCCTGGTGGCCTTCGGCAGTACAGCACCACAACTGACCGTGAGCCTGCAGGCGGCCTATCAGGGCGCGCCGGATGTGGCGGTCGGCAGCGTGATCGGCAGCAACATCTTCAACGTACTGGTCATTCTTGGCCTGGCCGCGCTGATCATCCCGCTGCGTGTGTCGCGCCAGCTGGTGCGCCTGGACATTCCGCTGATGATCCTCGCCAGCGGCCTGGTCTATGCCTTGTCCGCCAACGGTTACCTGGGCCGGGTGGAAGGGGGGCTGCTGCTGCTTGGCCTGGCCGGCTACCTGGCAATGCTCTGGCACCAATCGCGCCACTACGCACGCACTTACCCCGCGCCGGACACGGCAAAATCCAGCGCCAGGCGCTTCTGGTCAGGCACGCTGCTGCAGGTGCTGGCCGGCTTTGGCCTGCTGAGCCTGGCGGGCCACCTGCTGCTGGAGGCCGCCGTGGAGGTTGCCACAGACCTGGGGCTGTCCGAGCGCATCATCGGCCTGACCGTCGTCGCCATCTGCACATCCTTGCCAGAGCTCGCCGCCGCGCTGATCGCGGCCCTGCGTGGCGAACGGGAAATCGCCGTGGGCACCGTGATCGGCAGCAACCTGTTCAATCTGCTGGCAGTGCTGGGCCTGACCGCGCTGATCACCCCTGTGCCGCTGTCGATCTCGCCCAACGCCCTGGCCTTCGACCTGCCGGTTATGCTCGGCGTCGCCGCGCTAAGCCTGCCGGTGTTCTATTCCGGTTACCGCATCACCCGCGCCGAAGGCCTGGTGTTCCTGTGCCTGTACCTGGCCTACGGCCTGCACGTGGCGGCGTTCACCATGGGCATGCCGCTGGCCGGGCGCCTGGAGCGGTTGATGCTGTTCTATGTGCTGCCTGTGCTCGCGGTGGTGCTGCTGTATACCACCGTGCGCGCCTGGCGCCGGCAGCATTGATCGGGCCATGTCATCTGGCGCATGCCTTAAGCCTTGTGTCGCCCTTTAGATCGAGCGCCGCCCGCGCGGCGCTCGTTCTCACAGGCGATACAAATCTAACAGCGAACCTGCCGAGCCTTCTTCAGCTTGAAGGCCACCCACAGCACGGCAATCCATGCCGGGATCAGCATCACCGAGATGCGAATCGGCGGAGTCAGGTACATCACCACCAGAATCAGCACAATGAACGCCAGGCACAGGTAGTTGGTCAGCGGGTGCCCCAGGCTCTTGTAGAACGGGGTAATACCGGCCGCCAGCTTGGCCTTGCGGAACTTCAAGTGGGTAATGCTGATGCTCGCCCAGTTGATCACCAGCGCCGACACCGCCAGGGCCATCAGCAAGCCAAAGGCCTCGCCCGGCATGAGGTAGTTGATCACCACGCACAGCCCGGTGGCGAAGGCGGACACGCCCAGTGCAGTCAGCGGCACGCCGCTGCGGCTGACTTTCAGCAACTGGCGCGGTGCGTCACCCTGGCTGGCCAGACCAAACAGCATGCGGCTGTTGGCGTACACGCAGCTGTTGTAAACCGACAGCGCAGCCGTCAGCACCACGATGTTGAGGATGGTTGCCACCAGGTCGCTGTCCAGCTCGTGGAAAATCATCACGAACGGGCTGCCACCCTGCACGACCTTCTGCCACGGGTACAGGGACAGCAGCACCGCCAGGGCACCGATGTAGAAGATCAGGATGCGGTACACCACCTGGTTGGTGGCCTTGGGGATACTCTGGCGCGGGTTGTCTGCCTCGGCAGCAGTGATACCCACCAGCTCCAGCCCACCGAACGAGAACATGATCACCGCCAGCGCCATCACCAAGCCGCTGACACCGTTAGGGAAGAAGCCGCCGTACTGCCACAGGTTGGCCACGCTGGCATCCGGGCCGCCATGGCCGCTGCTCAGCAACCAGGCGCCGAAGCCGATCATGCTGACGATGGCCACTACCTTGATCAGGGCGAACCAGAATTCCATTTCGCCGTAGACCTTCACCTGGGTCAGGTTGATCAGGTTGATCACCACAAAAAATATCGCCGCCGTGGCCCAGGTGGGGAATTCCGGCCACCAGTACTGCACGTAGATACCCACGGCCGTCAGCTCGGCCATGCCAACCAGTACATACACCACCCAGTAGTTCCAGCCCGACACGAAGCCTGCAAACTCGCTCCAGTACTGGTGGGCAAAGTGGCTGAAGCTACCGGCCACCGGCTCTTCCACCACCATTTCACCCAGCTGGCGCATGATCAGGAAGGCCATCAGGCCAGCGATGGCATACCCCAGCAGTACGGAGGGCCCGGCCAGCTGGATGGTCTGGGCGATGCCCAGGAACAAGCCGGTACCGATGGCCCCGCCCAGCGCGATCAGCTGGATATGGCGATTCTTCAGCCCGCGCTGTAACTGCTCGGGCTTGCTCTGGTCTTGCATGAAGTGTCCTTTAGCTCAGTGAGGCTGTTTTTGTGTTGTTTGCAGTCAAGGATCTAGATCCATCCGCCCCACTGCAAGATGAAAATGCCGATATTGGTGGTGATTGCCGCCATTAAGGTGGTGATCACGATGATCGACGCAGCCAGCTCATGGTTGCCGTTGGCCGCCCGCGCCATGACGTAACTGGCAGCTGCGGTCGGGCTGCCGATGTACAGGAACAGGATACCCAGTTCGGCCCCGCGAAAGCCGCACAGCCAGGCACCGAGGGTGCCGGCCAGCGGCAGCCAGACCATCTTTACCAGGCTGGCGTCGATGGCCAGCCGGCCGCTGTCGCGCAGCGCCGCCAGCGACAGGGTGCCGCCAATACACATCAATGCCAGCGGCAGGGTCATCTGTGCCAGGTAATCACCTGAAGTCAGCAGCCAGTTAGGGAGCGGCACCTGGCCGTAAGCCATGGGTGTCGCGACCAGCACGCTGATGATCAGCGGGTTGCTTAAAATGCTCTTGCAGATGCTCCACGGGTCGGACTTGAGGTCCGGGCTGTACACCGCCAGCACCACTGCCGACAGCGAGTTGTACATCAGGATGACCAGGCCGGCGAGCACTGCACCCAGCGAAATACCGTAGTCGCCGTAAAGGCTGGCAGCCAGGGCCAGGCCGATCACGCCGTTGTTGCCGCGGAACGCGCCCTGGGTATAGATGCCCCGGTCGGCCTGCGGGCTACGCCAGATGGCCATGCCCCAAGCGACGCCGAAGCCCACCAGAGTGGCGACGATGAAGTAAAGGATGACACCGGGCTTCACCGCAGCAGCCAGGTCGGCGTGGTAAATGCCGAGGAACAACAGCGCAGGCATGCAGACGTTGAACACCAACTGCGAGGCAACGCGGTTGAAATTATCGTCGATCAGACGGATGCGTTTGAGCAGCACGCCCATGAACAGCATGGCGAAGACAGGTGCCGTGATGTTCAGCGTCTGGATAAGAAGGGCGAGCATGCGCAAGCGATCCTGGAGAGGTTGCCGTTAGGTGGCTAATGATACGCCAACGGCTGGTATTTGCGGGGATCGCGGGCTTGTAGAAAAATTTCTGTCAGTGCCGGCCTCTTCGCGGGACAAGCCCGCTCCCACAGGTATCGCACAAATCTCCAGACCTGTTCAGGGCCTGTGGGAGCAACTGTCTTCTTGTGGAAGCTGGCCTTGCCGGCGATGGGGCGAGTAGCGCCCCAAGCCCGGCTCTGCC
>NZ_JBWKXT010000025.1:0-80798 GCF_059423245.1 Pseudomonas sp. GW460-LB5 | reverse complement strand
GCAGCTGTCTCCAGTAGAGTATGAGAAACGCTATTTCCTGAGCTTGGAGAGTGTCTAGAAAACCAGGGGCGATTCATTGCGTGCTCGAGAACCCTGGCGAACTGAAAAGCTACAGCACTTTGGAAAGCATTGAGGCGAAAGGCTCCATCATCATTCTTGCCGATTTTTTTATGCCTCGGCTTGCCAACGATCCGTTCGATGACCTTCGACGATGCATAGAGCTTGGAGGTCGAGACCATGGCACGGACGTCTTGGAGCGTGAAACCTTCTTTCGCCAGCAAGAAAATGCTGAACTGGCTTAGCTCATCGATTCTGGCTTGAGTCAGATACTCGGTTGGTTTTCGGACCTGGTGGCCTGACGCAGGCATTTGCGCATCATGAGAATCCATAGGGTTCACTTGTGACGTTGGGTGACGGATGAAGACTAGGTCTAGTCAATTCTAGATGGATTCAACGTGCAAGACATAAGGGCTGAAAGCAGCCCCTAGGGCGAGGAAATTTCAAAATTGAGAATTTTAGGGCGAGGCTGTTCTAGATTTCTACGAATTAGGCGTGGGTGCGTGCGAGTTTCGCAAGGAAAGTCTCGAATTTCCGCATTCGCGAGGCCGGTCACACCGTCAGTGGAGCAATAAGGCACACGCATCAATGAGGTATGATTGATTTAACATAATATGCATTATCCGAACATTCGTATTTCGTCACTGCGCCGTGAGTGCCCAGATGTTGAGCTGCACAAATCCCTGATTCATCGAAACCGGTCCTTCCGTTGATCCAGGTTAAGGTTGGTTCAAGTCGCCTTGGTTAAAATGCGGGCTCCGCACCCTCACGGGGAATCTGGCATGACCTTCATCGTAACCGGTGCTGCAGGATTCATCGGCAGCAATCTCGTTCAAGCGCTCAACCAGCGCAACGAAACCGACATCATCGCCGTCGACGACCTGACCGATGGCGACAAATTCCGTAACCTGGCCGACAGTGAAATTGCCGATTACCTGGACAAAGACGATTTTCTCGATCGCTTTGCTCGCGGTGAGTTTGGCAAGGTGCGTGCTGTGCTGCACCAAGGCGCGTGTTCAAGCACCGTCGAGGCTGATGGTCGTTTCATGATGGACAACAACTACCGGTTCAGCCGTGAGTTGCTGGCGTCTGCTCAGCAGCAACAGGTGCCGCTTTTATATGCATCATCGGCAGCTGTCTATGGCGCCGGGCAGGATTTTCGCGAACAACGTGAGTGTGAGCGCCCGCTAAACGTCTATGGCTATTCCAAGTACCTGTTCGATCAACAGGTACGCCGGCATTTGATGACAGCGCGCAGCCAGGTCGTCGGGTTGCGTTATTTCAACGTGTATGGCCCACATGAACAGCACAAAGGTGCGATGGCGTCAGTCGCCCTGCATTGCTTCAATCAGTATCAGTCCCATGGAAAAGTCAGCCTGTTCGGCAGTTATGGGGACTATCCCAGCGGTGGCCATCTGCGTGATTTCGTTGCGGTGGATGATGTGGTCAAGGTCAACATGTTCTTCCTTGATCACCCACAGTTGAGCGGTATCTTCAATGTCGGTAGCGGGCGCGCCCAGTCGTTTAATGACGTCGCCCTGACGGTGATCAATCGGCTGCGCGGGTACCAGCATCAACCCCCATTGTCCTTGGAGATCGCCTTGCTGGAAGGCATTCTGGAATACGGCGAATTCCCTGAGCATTTGCGTGGCAAGTACCAGTGTTACACCTGTGCCGATCTGGAACGCTTGCGCGCTGCAGGCTACGAGGCGGCGACATTGACCGTCGAACAAGGTGTGGGCCTTTACTGTGACAGGTTGCAAGGCACTCAGGCCCCGGCACTTGACCTAGCCAGGCAGGCGACGGCTGCTTGATGCGCCCTTTTATTCACCTCGCCACCTGCCTCTTTGGTTGCTTCTGAATATAACTACGCTAAATGTTCATTTAGTTTAGTTATATTCAGACCGTGCTGAACATGGCCTGCAAGATCACCATCGGTGGGTATAACTCGCTGTGATTACGGCACCGGGCGCTGGCAAGTGGCTGGTGTTGTTGCTGTTCCGCATCAGCTGGCTATAGAGCGGATAATAGTACCGATTGAACAGGTTCTGTACGCCTACGCTGATCTGATCCCCTTCACTCAGTTGGTACTGGCTGATGACGTCCACCGTGGTGTAACCCTCCACCCTGCGTCTGCCAAAACTCTCTACGCCATTGAGGCGGTAGTCCTCTGCGCCAAAGTAAGTCGCCTGCACGCGGTGGGTCCAGTCTTCGTCAGGTTTGTATTGAAGATAAGCCGTCAGCTTCAGCGGTGGAATACGGTAGCCCGTCATGTCTTGCCAATCGCCTCCGTCCGGTTGCTCGCGCCCTTTCATCCAGGTGAAGCTCCCCCCTGCCCCCCAATGCTCGTGTCGGGTCAGCCAGTCGGCACTGCCCTCAACACCGTAGATCCGTTCCTGGGTGCGCGTGAGGATCAGGCCATTGTTGAAGCTTTGCACATCCCCCAATTTGGAAGTGGTATAGAAAATGGCCAGCGATGCCAGGGTCTGCTCGCCCAGGTCGCCGCGCCAGCCGAGTTCGTAGTTGTTGGTCTTGACCGGTTCCAGATTGGAAGATCCGACCTCGAAGTCCCGCCGCGCATTACGCAATTGCACGCCAATGTCGGGCAGTTGGAAGCCTTGGCTGAAGGCGGCATATATCGCCTGTCCGCTGACCGGCGAGTAAGTCAGGCTGATATTGGAAAGCAGCGCATCGTAATGCACCTTGCCGCCTTCCACCGTGGCTGGGCTCGCTGCAGTCGATTCGGACAGCGGCACGAAGTCCCCGTATTTAGCAGTGGCATATTCATAACGCACGCCGCCCTCCATTGACCACTGCTCGGTGAAGCGGTGCTGCAACTGTGCAAATGCGCCTACGCTGCGGGACGTCAGGTCTGGCATGTACGTCAACTTGCCGATCTTGTTGAACACCGCCCCACCGCTCGCATCGAATTCCTGCGGGTCGAAGATATCGATGGGCATGTCGCTGCGCTCCTGGTTGAAGTCGCCACCCCATAACACCTCGGTATCCGAGCCGCCTAACGGGGTTCGCAGCGTGATGCGGCTACCAAAGACTTCACTGTTTTGCATGACTTGATCGACATTGCGCCCGCGGGTGGCCACGCCTCGCGCATCGAATGGTGTGAAGCGGGTGAAATAGTCGCGATAGTAAAACTGGGTGTCGAGTGTGCCTCCGAGCACCTCTGTGTGGGCATACTGAAGGTTCACTAATGTGTTCTTGATCTGGTTTTGCTCGTCGAGTGACAACCCGGACAACGGTTGCGCAGGGACTGAACCCGGCGGCAACCGGCTGACCGAGGGGTCGGCGGTATAGTCACTGTCCTGCTCGGCGGTGTAGTGGCTAAGCGAAAGCTGAACGCGCTGTTGCTCATCAATGCGCCAGCCGAATTTGCCGCCAATGTTGTAAGTGTTGGAATCAAACAGGTCGCCTTGGCTCGGCTCGGGCGCAATACGATGCCCTTTGGCGTCGTAAGAGGCGCCGATATGGCGTGCACCGAAATCAAGCGCGTAATCCAAGGCCCCTTGTGAGCCGGCAACATGGTGCTGTAACTGCCCTCCCAGGCCATCGCTGTCCATCTGGCTCAAGGGCGACACGCCGGTCAACGTAGTTTCGGCCATTGCTTCACCGCCGGCTGGCCGCGTGGTGATAGAGATGATCCCGCCCGTTGCACCGGCGCCGTAGATAGCACTGCTGCCGCGAATCACCTCGATGCGCTCGATCAATGCCGGGTCGATGTTGGCCAGGTTACGCGAGGAGTCACGGTTGGTGTTCAGGGGCACGCCATCGACCAGGACCAGCATCGTACGTCCACGCAGGGTTTGCCCATAATCGGTGATGGTTCGGCTTGAATCGGCCATCCCCGGGATGCTCTTGGCCAGTAACGTCGCCAAACCATCAGAGCCTTGGCGCAGTTGCTTCAGTTGCTCTCGCTCGATGACATTTACCTGGCGAGCCTGCGCTACCACGTTGCTGGAAAGCCGAGAGGACGTGATCTCCACGTTGGCCAGCTCCACCGTACTGCTGGTTGAAGCCAGCCCCCTGCCCATCATGGCATCGTTTGGCGGCACAACAATGAAGGTACGCTCGTCACGCGCCTTGCCGACCAGCCCGCTGTGCTCAAGCACATGCTCCAGCGCCTGCTCCAGTGTGTAACGCCCTTGCAGCGCCGGCGCCTGCTTCCCCGCAGTCAGTTCACTGGAAAACAGCACCTGGGCGCCCGCCTGGCGAGCCACGGCATTCAATGAGCGCTCCAGTGTTGATGCGGGAACATTGAATTCAACCACCACCAACGCTTGTGCGTGCGACCATTGGCTGGCCATCAGGGTGCTGGTCAAGACCGATACGTGCCAAGGTGCACGCAGGAAGAGCTGACTCACTTTTATTCTCCAAGAGATGGGTACAAAGTGATAGCCGCCTCCCAGCGGTCGCAACCCTACCTCGTTGGCGAATTATTTTTTGCCCCTTTGGGGTGAATGCGCAGGTTTGCGCCTTCCCTGGTGACCTTTACCGGAAGAATTTCAGGCAGCAGCGCCAGCAAGGTTTCGGCTTGGTCGCTGTTGAAAACACCTGAAACCGGCAAGCGCCCTACTTCAGGCCCCACCAGCTCGACCGGCTGGGCGTAGTAACGTTGCAGTGCGGCAACGACCTCAACCAGTGGTGTGCCTTCGAACACCCATCGGCTTTGCTGCCATGCAATCGCGTCTTCGACACTGCTCTTGACCACGTCAGCGGGGATGCCGTTGTGGACGAGCAACTGCTGCCCGGCCAGCAGCTGCGAGGTACGGTCCAAGGCGCGCCCTTTGACTTCCACCTGGCCTTGGGCAACAGTCACCCGGACATCATCCGAGTATCTATTGACGTTGAATCGGGTGCCGACCACACGTATAGCGGCAGTGCCTGCATCGACCAGAAACGGCCGATACAGCATGGGCGAAACGGCGAACAGTGCCTGGCCCCGTACCAACTCAATGTTCCGACTACGCAAATGCCAGCTCACGCGCACCTCGCTGCCACCGTCCAGCTTGATCTGGCTGCCATCGGCCAACTGCACCGACTGGCGTTGCCCCACCTGGGTGACATAGTGCTCGTTGCGGTACGCAGGGTTCTGCCACACAGCACCTGCCACCAGGGCCAACACCAGCAACGAGACTGCCTTGGTGCTTTTGCGAGGCTTTCTGGCAGGTGGCGGGCTGGGTAGAGGGAAACGCAGCTTCAAGTCCTCGCGACACGTGGCCAGCGCATCATCGACTGCGGCATCGTCTTTATCGCGGAGACGGCTCACGGTGCCCCCTCGCTTTGCAGATATTCACGGCAAGCGATCATACCAAGGCGCAAATGCTTTTCTACCGTTTTCAGGGAAATGCCCAGGCGCTCTGCGACCTCGGCCTGCGGTATCTGGTGCAACTTGTGCATGATGAATACTGCCTGGCAGCGAGGAGGCAATCGGGAAATGGCGGCAACCAGCTTGTCCAGTGTCTTCGCGGCATCGACCTGGCGCTCCTGTGGTGCTGCACTGCAGGCTACTTCAGGGAGCTCGGCCAGTGTGATGATCACGTTGCCCCGCCGGCGCTCGCGACGACAATGCGAAACCGCATTGTCATGGGCGATCTTGCGTAACAGCGCCAAGGGCTGCCGCACCCCTTCTCGCTCGTCATCCTCCAGCAACTGCACGCAAAGGTCATGAACGACTTCACGCGCGAAGACCCGTTCACCGAAGCGCCGGCGCACATGGTCGACCAAGTCGTCGTAATGACGGATCAGGGTGGCGAGCAATGATGGCTTTGGAGGATCTGCCTGCACGATAGCGTTGAACAGAGAGGAAATGAGATGCAAGTATAAATGGGAATGCATGTCATTTAAAAGCGAAAGACGCTCGCTCAGCTGAGCATCCGCGCCGCACTCGCCGCCTCACACGCCATGCGCAAATCTTCCCCCGCAAGCAACTGCTGGTAATGCGCCTTCAACGCCTGCTCCCACCCCGCCACTTCTTCCAGTAGCTGCTCGGCCTGCTCCCGCGTCAAGGCAAAGTGAGCGTGGTGACTGAGCAGGTTTGCGCGGCTGATCTGGCGGCCTTCACGGCCAACAGCCATGGCCAAGGTCTGGGCCGGCCCTTCTTCGAGCATCGGCAGTACGTCGTACATCGGTGACAGACGCCACCCGCCGGCCACCCAGATCACCGCATGGTTGCGTGGATGGTCGTCAGAGTTCCCCACCAGGGCGTTGTAGCACATGCGCTTGAACAGCTCCTGCAGATCAGCGTCGGGCACACCCCGGCGGCGCATTTCATCGGCTACTGCGGCGTAGCGCCAATCCCGGTGGTGTGCGCCGTTCCATTCCGAGTCCAGCAGGGTCAATGCGCTGAGCATGGGAATGCGCCGGGCGCCCTGTGCAATCGGCGTGCGGTCGAAGCGCTCGATCAGCAAGGTTGAAGGGTTTTCGGCATGCAACGCGGTTTTTGCGACGTTCAAGCCTTGCCCTGCTGCAAAGGTCATGCAGGCATATTCGATCGAGGGCAGGTCGTAGTGATCGAAGCGATCACGGGGTTTGGCCAGAATCAGCATACCGTTGTCCTGCAGCGTACGTTTTGGGCGCGCGCCGCCCAGGGCGGAACGCTGCTGGCGTACGTTGAGGGTTGCCACCGACTCGGCGTCGAGCTGGCCGTCGTACACCGCTTCGCACGCGGCGACGAATTTCGCCAGGCCTTTCAAGGTGGGTACCGCACCATCGCCCAGGCCAGGTGCGGGCGTGGTTGCGCCGCCGGCCATCAGGTTGCCGACGCGGTCGTTGTTCGGTGACTTAAGCAAGAAATCGAGCGTGCCCAGTTCCTGGCCGTACGCCCGATGCAGCAGCCGCTCACCCCAGCCATCAGGCATGGCGTCATTGATGAAGCCGGGTATGCCGCGGTTCTTGGCGATCCCCGTATAGGGCTCGGCACGCAGGGGGTAATTGATCGGGTCGGGTACCCAGCCACCTCGCGCCACATGGTCAGGCGCATAGAGGAACTCACCGACCTTGCCTTTTAGGGTCAGCCGGCCAAGGGTGATGACCTCAGCTGTGTCGGGGTGCTCCATATAGATGTAGGCACGGGACATCAGAATTCCTCAGGCTTGGGTTTTGCCAGCCGCACGCGGCGGGATGCGAGGCGCTGGTGGGCATCGTCGTCATCACTGAAACGGGTGATCTGGGAGGTTTTTTCAATGCCTTCCAGCGAGGCGAAGACCGTGTCGCTGATACCCAGGCGCCATAACACCAGCATGAACGAACGCAGGTCCACGCGCGCGGAGCCGCCTTCGATCTTGCGAAGGTTATGCGCGGAGACGCCGATTGCTACCGTGAGGTCTGTTTGGCGTAAACCGAGCGACAAACGCTTTGCCTTGACCAGAAGCCCTATTTTATTAAGGGTATCGGCGCAGGCGACGGGAAAAAAGTCATCCATAAAGTCAACCAGCACTAATATTAAGTTATATAAGGTAAACCATAGCACGCTTTAAAGGTTTTCACGATCAAGATAACACGCACCACCAGAAGCCTTAAGTGTCATAAAGATCGTTATGGTTAACCTTATATTTGGGTATTTACGGCCTGGTTACCCGTGGACGCGATGCTGGGCAGGCCAGAAACCCGACTATGCTGGAAGCAGCCCAACCTCGGGTCGCAGGGGAGCGAAGCATGAGGATCATGCGTGGATGCAGGCAAGCGTGTTGGCTGGCTCTGGCGCTACAGATGCTGTGCTCAACCCTCCTACATGCAGAGGGCCTGGAGCCTTCAGCGACGCCAGCCGGTGCTGCAACGCCTGAACCTGCAGCGCTGCAAATCATCAACCGCACGGTATTTGTCTTTCGTGCCACCTTGCTGGGTGAAACACCACAGGTTCGAGCCCTTCGGGCCAAGTCGGCCATTGAAGAGGCGTTGCAGGATGAAGATGACCAGGGCATTAGAATCGACTCTATCCTGAACAGTTACCTGGTACTGCTGGGCGATCGCCGCGCGTTCATCGTCACACCGCAGGACGCCGCCGCCAACGATATCACCGCGCGCGAAGCCGCCGAGCTGGCCGCAGAGAACCTGCGCCTGGTGGTCGAGGAAACACGCCAGGCGCGCAGCGTGCGCTTTCTGCTCAATGCTGTCGGCTATTCGGCGGCGGCCACCTTGCTGTTCATGCTTCTGGCCAAGGGCGCGCGAGGTGTGCGGCGCAAGCTTTTGGGGCTGTTGCCCAGACTGATGGGCAAGCACTCCGAGCGTTTCAGGGTGGGTCAAACACCCCTGTTCGACCTGCAGAACCTCTACTACCTGGCCGATCGTTCGCTGTGGCTGGTGTACTGGCTGGTGCTGCTATTGCTCTGCTACCAATGGCTGGGCTTCGTACTGTCGCAGTTCCCCTATACCCGGGCGTGGGGTGAAAGCCTGAATGTCTACCTGATGGCGCTGCTCGGCTACCTGGTCAGCGGTATCCTACACGCCATCCCTGGGCTTGCCGTTGCCCTGTCGATTTTCTTCATTGCCCGCGGTATCAGCGCGTTTTCCAAGCGGGTGCTGCGGCGCATGGCACGGCCGGGCACGTTGAAGTGGCTTACCGAAGAAACCCTGCAGCCCACCATGCGGCTGACGTCATTGGCGATCTGGCTGTTCGCCCTGGTGATGGCCTACCCGTACCTGCCTGGCTCAGGTACCGATGCGTTCAAGGGCCTGTCGGTACTGCTCGGGCTGATGATCTCGCTCGGGGCCACCAGTGTCGTCGGCCAGGCTGCGGCCGGGCTGATTCTCACCTATACAAGGACGCTGCGCGCCGGTGAGTTCGTGCGCGTGGGCGACTACGAAGGCACGGTGACCGAAGTGGGCATATTCACCACCACCATCCGCACCGGCCTTGGCGAGGTGCTCACGCTGCCCAATTCCATGATCACGGGCACCGTGACGAAAAACTACTCACGCATCGTCGAGGGGCCAGGCTATGTGGTCGATACGGTGGTGACCATCGGCTACGACACGGCTTGGCGGCAGGTCGAAGCGATGTTGCTGGAGGCGGCCCGGCGTACCGATGGCGTACTGGCAAAACCCGAACCCCAGGTGTTCCAGACGGCGCTGTCGGATTTTTATCCGGAGTACCGCCTGGTGGCCCAGGCCATTCCGTCGCTGCCCAGGCCACGCGCCCTCCTCCTCAGCCTGCTGCACGCCAATATCCAGGACGTTTTCAACGAGTACGGCGTGCAGATCATGTCGCCCCACTACCTCGGCGACCCGCTGCAGGCCAAGTGGGTGCCAAGGGAGCAGTGGTACGCCGACCCTGCCAAGCCAGAACATCCGCAACCACCCAGCAAGCCTTGAAAGGGAATATCACCGGCTTCAGCCCAAACCACCAAACCGCTTGTAGAAGCTCTCGTTGACATCCGGCAGCGGCCCATCCGCCGTCTCCAGCGCGGTCCCCAGCCACGCTTCGGCCTTGTCCCACACCAGCCGATAGAGGTTACGGCACAACTGGCGAGCAGCCCTGCCTTCCCAGTCCCCAGGCAGCAGCTCATCCGGCAACTGCGGGTCACGCAGCAGCAGCCGGCGGTACTCGTGGATCAACAAGGTCCGTGCCAGGAAGCAGTCCTGGGCATCGAGCTCCTTCTGCTCCTTGAGCGCCTGCCACAGCGGCCGGAACAAGCGGATGAATTCGCTGTAGTGCTCGCCCAGTTCCTGGATCCGCCAGCTCTCCCGCACCTGGGCGCGCATGGCCTTGGAGGCCAGTACTTCCTGGGTGTGGGTTTCGAAGACGATGCTGTCGTCAGTGGCGTCCAGCTCGCGCAAGGTGGTCGCCAGGTCGGCACGATCAGCGCGCGGGCAGCCGAGTACGTTCGGGGCGATGGCGCCGTAGCCTTGCCACTCCAGTTCTTCGCGCACGGCCTTGCGCTTGCTGGCCTCCAGCTGCGACAGCAACACCAGCGTCCAGGCGCCGTCCCAGGCGGGCAGGCTCGCGCTGTAAACGCGCTTGAAGGCTTTTTCGAAACGGCGCCGGCCCGTGCCGGTGAGGCTGTAATAGCTGCGCCGGCCGACTTTTTCGGCGGTCAGCCAGCCTTCCTTGGTGAGGCGAAAGATCGACGTGCGGATCAACCGCTCGTTGATACCTATCGGCTCCAGCAGACTGATCAGGCTACCCAGCCAGACGGTCCCGCCGTGAGGCTCGATGGCATCGCCGTACAGCGTGATGATCAGCGAGCTGGCGCGGATTGGCGTCTGCTCCTGAAAGCGGGTGATCAAATGGTTCAGTGGGGCAAGATTGCTCATGGGCGAACTGTGCGCGGATAAAGCACCGACTATACCTGTGCGGCGGGCCGCCTGGCCAATGCGGGTGGCTGCCAGGCTCATGCGCTTGCCTGGCCTTTGGGCCTGAAGCCGGTGTCTTCCATACGCGGGCGCCCCACTTCTGCCTCGGCCAGCGGCGGGCATTCGACCATGCTGGTCATGCAGCGCTGCGTCAGTTCCTGGTACTGCGCAGTGCCGGCCTGCTTCCAGGCCAGCTCCTGATCGGTCAACGGGCGCTTTACCAGCGCTGGCGAACCCATCACCAGGCTCTGAGCCGCACATTCGAAGCCGGCCTTGACGAAAGCGGTGGCCGCAACGATGCAGCCTGGCGCTACGTGGGCGCCATCCATGACCACTGCGTTCATGCCGATCAAGGCGTCTTCGCCCACGCGGCATCCGTGCAGCACGGCGCCATGGCCGATGTGCCCGTTGCGCTCTACTACGGTGTCACCACCCGGGAAGCCATGCATCACGCAGGTGTCCTGAAGGTTGGCGCCCTCCTCTAGCACGATGCGGCCGAAGTCGCCCCTGAGCGATGCCAAGGGGCCTATGTAGCAACGAGGGCCGACGATGACATCGCCGATCAGTACTGCACTGGGGTGCACGTAGGCGGTCGGGTGAACCACGGGCGTCAGGCCGTCCAGTCGATAGCAAGGCATGCGAACTCCAGAAATGATTTGAAATGGCACCTGATCTTGTATCACAAGGAAATTTCTCGTCAAACGCCATCGCTGTGTATCACTTTATATCTGCTTGGATCGGCAGGCGAAAACACTCGAAAATCAGTTAAAAATCGACATTATACGGTTTAAAAGTCCTTAATCGTAACTATTGAAATAGTTAAAGATCTCATTGAAGAGATACGACATGGCATTTTTGATGTTGATTTTGTGTATCGCATAATGCATATACTGGGCTCACCTGTTCGTGACCCAGCATCACGACCCTGCAAACAATTCCAAGAAATGCCGGCCCCACGATGTGCCGTGCGTGCAGCCAGAGGACCCCGACATGCCGCGATATCTCAATGTGCAGGCGCCGGAAAACGGCGTTCAGCTCATCACCTTGCAACGGCCAGAGGCTCTCAACGCCCTGTGTACCGAGCTACTGGCAGAGCTGGCCACTGCACTGGATACAGCCGCCCAGGATGATCAGACCGCTGCGGTGGTGGTCACTGGCAACCGCAAGGCATTCGCCGCAGGCGCTGACATCCGCGAAATGGCCGAGCGCGACCTGATCGGCATCCTCAACGATCCTCGGGTAGCCCACTGGCAGCGCATCGCCGGCTTTGCCAAGCCGCTGATTGCGGCAGTCAATGGCTATGCCTTGGGCGGTGGTTGCGAGCTGGTGATGTGCGCCGACATCGTTATCGCCGGTACCGACGCCCGTTTCGGCCAGCCGGAGATCAACCTCGGCGTCATCCCCGGCGCTGGTGGCACCCAGCGCCTGTTGCGCGCCGTTGGCAAGCCATTGGCCATGCAGATGGTGCTGACCGGCGAAGCCATTAGCGCCCGTCACGCCCAGCAGGCAGGCCTGGTCAGTGAAGTGACCCAGCCCGAATTCACCGTAGAACGCGCCCTGCATGTGGCCCGCAGCATCGCCGCCAAGGCGCCGCTGGCCGTGCGCCTGGCAAAAGAGGCGCTGCTGAAGGCCGGCGATACAGACCTGGCCAGTGGCCTGCGCTTCGAACGCCATGCATTCACCCTGCTGGCCGGCACCGCCGACCGCGACGAAGGTATCCGGGCCTTCCAGGAAAAGCGCCAGGCCCGTTTCCAAGGCCGCTGATCACCTTTCCCTCGACTGACGGAGCGAGTCTGTCATGACTTTCCAGCACATCCTGTTTTCCATTGAGGACGGCGTCGCCCTCCTCTCCTTGAACCGCCCCGAGCAGCTGAACAGCTTCAACACCGCCATGCACCTGGAAGTACGCGAAGCACTCAAGCAAGTGCGCCAGAGCAGCGATGCGCGGGTGCTGTTGCTGACGGCTGAAGGCCGCGGCTTCTGCGCAGGCCAGGACCTGTCCGACCGTAACGTTGCTCCAGGCGCTGAAATGCCAGACCTGGGCGCTTCAATCGACACGTACTACAACCCGCTGGTACGCACCCTGCGCGACCTGCCACTGCCGGTAATCTGTGCGGTAAACGGTGTTGCCGCCGGGGCCGGCGCGAATATTCCGCTGGCCTGCGACCTGGTACTGGCCGCCCGCTCGGCAAGCTTCATCCAGGCATTTTGCAAAATTGGCCTGGTGCCAGACTCTGGCGGGACCTGGCTGCTGCCGCGCCTGGTCGGCATGGCACGGGCCAAAGCCTTGGCCATGCTGGGCGAACGCCTTGGCGCCGAACAGGCACAGCAATGGGGGCTGATCCATCGCGTGGTTGACGATGCTGCACTGCGTGACGAAGCCCTCACACTGGCCCGCCAGCTCGCCACCCAGCCTACCTACGGCCTGGCGTTGATCAAGCGCAGCCTCAATGCCAGTTTCGACAACGGCTTCGATGAACAACTGGAGCTTGAGCGCGACCTGCAACGCCTGGCCGGGCGCAGCGAGGACTACCGTGAAGGCGTCAGCGCCTTCATCAACAAGCGTACTCCCGCATTCAAGGGGCGCTGAACATGGGCGCACTCGCAAGCAATGTGCCCGTAGCGGTGATCGGTGCCGGTGCCATGGGGGCCGGCATCGCCCAGGTCGCGGCTCAGGCCGGCCACCCGGTAAAGCTTTACGACAACCGCCCAGGGGCCGCTGCCCAGGCAGTGGCCGGTATTGATCGCCAGCTCGCCCGGCTCGTGGAAAAAGGCAAATTGCAGGCTGTCGAGCGTGAAATGATCAGCATCCGCCTGTGCCCGGTCGACACGCTCGACGCGCTGGCCGATGCCGGCTTGGTGATCGAAGCCATCGTCGAGAACCTGCAGGTCAAGCAGGCGCTGTTCAATCAGTTAGAAGCCCTGTGCACAGCAGATTGCATTATTGCCAGCAACACTTCATCGCTGTCCATCACCAGCCTTGCTGCCGGCCTTGAACGCCCGCAGCAGGTGGTGGGGATGCACTTCTTCAACCCCGCACCGCTGATGGCGCTGGTCGAGGTGGTGTCGGGCCTGGCAACTGAACCGGCCGTGGCCGCGTGCATCTACGACACCGCCCAAGCCTGGGGCAAACAGCCGGTGCACACGCGCTCGACACCGGGCTTTATCGTCAACCGTGTGGCGCGGCCTTTCTATGCCGAAAGCCTGCGCCTGTTACAGGAAGGAGCGGCCGATTGCGCCAGCCTTGATGCGCTGCTGCGTGATGCCGGTGGTTTCCGTATGGGTGCGTTCGAGCTTACCGACCTGATCGGCCACGACGTCAACTACGCCGTGACCTGCTCGGTGTTCGACGCATTTTATGGGGACTTCCGCTTCCAGCCTTCACTGGTGCAAAAAGAGCTGGTGGATGCCGGTCGCCTCGGCCGCAAGACAGGCCAAGGCTTCTATAGCTACGCTGAAGGCGCGCAGCGCCCAGTGCCGGCCGAACTGCACAGCCCCGCCAGTGTTGATGCCTGTGTTGTCGAGGGGCATCTGGGGGTGCTGCAGCCACTGGCAGAACGCCTGCGCGATAACGGCATTGCCATCACCCAGCGTGCTGGCAGCGGCGTGATCCAGGTCGGTGATGCCACCCTGGCACTGTCCGATGGCCGCCTCGCCAGCCAGCGCGCCCGTGAAGATGGCCTGCGCAACCTGGTGCTGCTTGATCTTGCGCTGGACTACAGCACCGCCTCACGTATTGCCATCAGCTGGTCGGCCGATACCATCGCAAGCGCTCGTGACCAGGCTGTGGCCCTGCTGCAGCGGGCCGGCCTCAAGGTTACTGCTGTCGCCGACCTGCCCGGCCTGGTGGTGCTGCGCACAGTGGCAATGCTCGCCAACGAAGCTGCCGATGCCGTGTTACAGGGCGTCGGCAGCGCCGCTGACATCGACCTGGCGATGCGCGCCGGTGTCAATTACCCCTGTGGCCCGCTGGCCTGGGCTGCGCACATCGGCATCGCCCACACCTTGCGCGTGCTCGACAACCTGCAGCGCAGCTACGGCGAGAGCCGCTACCGCCCTTCTCTGCTGTTACGCCGTTGTGAGGCCAAAGGAGGCACCCTGCATGACTGAACTCGAACTGGCACAAGCCTGTGCCGACGCCATGTATGCCCGAGATCTGGCCACCCAGGGCCTGGGCATCAGCCTGCTGGATGCCGGCCCGGGCCGGGCAAGCCTGCGCATGCCGGTACGCGCCGACATGATCCAGGGCCACGGCACCTGCCATGGCGGTTTCCTCTTCGCCCTGGCCGACTCGGCGTTTGCGTTCGCCTGTAACAGCTACGACCAGGCCACCGTGGCACTGGGTTGCAGCATCGACTATCTGGCACCGGCGCTGCGCGATGACGTGCTCACCGCCGACGCCAGCGAGGTCAGCCGCAAAGGCCGCACCGGCCTGTACGACGTGCGCATCCACAACCAGCGCGGTGAGCTGGTGGCGATGTTCCATGGCAAATCCTACAAAGTGCGCGGCACCGTGCTGGCGCAGGAGACGCAAGATGACTGAACACACCCTCGCCGATGCCCTGATCATCGACGCCGTGCGCACCCCCATAGGGCGCTATGCCGGGGCTTTGAGCGGCGTACGTGCCGATGACCTCGCCGCCATTCCGCTGAAGGCCTTGATCCAGCGCCACCCCGAGCTGGACTGGAAAGCGGTCGACGACGTGATCTTCGGCTGTGCCAACCAGGCCGGCGAAGACAATCGCAACGTGGCCCACATGGCCACCCTGTTGGCCGGGCTGCCCCCCGAAATACCGGGGACCACGATCAACCGCCTGTGCGGCTCCGGCCTGGACGCCATCGGCAATGCTGCCCGCGCCCTGCGTTGCGGCGAAGCCGGGCTGATGCTGGCTGGCGGCGTTGAGTCGATGTCGCGCGCGCCCTTCGTCATGGGCAAGTCGGAGCAGGCCTTCGGCCGCGCAGCCGAGTTGTTCGACACCACCATCGGTTGGCGCTTCGTCAATCCGCTGATGAAGGCTGCCTACGGCACCGATTCGATGCCGGAAACCGCTGAAAACGTCGCTGAACAGTTTGCTATCTCCCGCGCCGACCAAGATGCCTTCGCGCTGCGCAGCCAGCACAAGGCGGCCGCTGCTCAGGCCCGCGGCCGCCTTGCGCAAGAAATCGTGCCGGTCGAAATCCCCCAGCGCAAAGGCCCGGCCAAAGTGGTCGAGCACGATGAGCATCCGCGCGGCGACACCACGCTGGAACAACTCGCCCGTCTCGGCACCCCGTTCCGTGAAGGGGGTAGCGTCACCGCCGGCAATGCCTCCGGTGTCAACGACGGCGCTTGCGCCCTGTTGCTGGCCAGCAGCACCGCTGCCCGCCGCCATGGCCTGAAGCCCCGCGGCCGTATCGTCGGCATGGCCGTGGCCGGGGTTGAGCCACGGCTGATGGGCATCGGCCCGGTGCCGGCAACCCGAAAGGTACTTGAGCTCACGGGATTGTCACTGGCCGACCTGGACGTCATCGAGCTTAACGAAGCCTTCGCCGCCCAAGGCTTGGCGGTGCTACGCGAGCTAGGCCTGGCCGACGACGACCCCCGGGTCAACCGCAACGGCGGAGCCATTGCGCTGGGCCATCCGCTCGGCATGAGCGGTGCACGCCTGGTAACCACCGCGCTGCACGAACTGGAGGAAACTGCCGGCCGCTATGCCCTGTGCACCATGTGCATTGGCGTTGGCCAGGGCATCGCCATGGTCATAGAACGCCTCTGAGCGGGTCACGCCTTCAGCCTGTTACCGAACCGAACGCAGCCGTATATGCTGCGCTCATGACACTCACCGCGCGGCCCGTAACCGGCCCCGCACGGCGTACAAGAACAATTCGAGTGAAGCCATGAACATGTACCATGATGCCGACCGTGCCTTGTTGGACCCGATGGAAACCGCCAGCGTCGATTCCCTGCGCCAGCACCAGCTGGAGCGCCTGCACTGGAGCCTGAAGCACGCCTACGACAATGTACCGTTGTACCGCCAGCGCTTTGCCGAATGCGGCACCCACCCCGATGACCTCAAGTGCCTGGCAGACCTGGCGAAGTTCCCCTTCACCGGCAAGAACGATCTGCGCGACAACTACCCCTACGGCATGTTTGCCGTACCCCAGGAGGAAGTGGTACGCCTGCATGCTTCCAGCGGTACCACCGGCAAGCCTACGGTGGTCGGTTATACGCAGAACGACATTCATACCTGGGCCAATGTGGTCGCCCGCTCGATCCGCGCTGCGGGTGGGCGCAAAGGCGACAAGGTGCATGTTTCCTACGGCTACGGCCTGTTCACCGGCGGGCTGGGTGCGCATTACGGCGCCGAGCGCCTGGGCTGTACGGTAATCCCGATGTCGGGTGGTCAGACCGAGAAGCAGGTGCAGCTGATCCGCGACTTCCAGCCCGACATCATCATGGTGACGCCGTCCTATATGCTCAACCTGGCCGACGAGATCGAGCGACAGGGCATCGACCCCCATGACCTCAAGCTGCGCCTGGGTATTTTCGGTGCCGAGCCGTGGACAGACGAGCTGCGCCGTTCGATCGAGCAGCGTTTGGGCATCAATGCCCTCGACATCTATGGCCTGTCGGAAATCATGGGGCCCGGGGTGGCGATGGAATGTATCGAGACCAAAGACGGCCCGACCATCTGGGAAGACCACTTCTATCCCGAGATCATCGACCCGGTCACCGGTGAAGTGCTGCCAGACGGCCAACTGGGCGAACTGGTGTTCACCTCGCTAAGCAAGGAGGCGCTGCCGATGATCCGTTACCGCACCCGCGACCTTACCCGCCTTTTGCCCGGCACAGCCAGGCCCATGCGGCGGATCGGCAAGATCACCGGGCGCAGCGACGACATGCTGATCATTCGCGGCGTCAACGTGTTCCCGACCCAGATCGAAGAACAGGTATTGAAAATAAAACAGCTTTCCGAGCTGTATGAGATTCACCTGTATCGCAATGGCAACCTGGACAGTGTCGAGGTGCATGTTGAATTGCGTGCGGAGTGCCAGCACCTCGATGAAGGCCAGCGCAAGCGGGTGACCGGGGAGTTGAGCAAACAGATCAAGACCTACATCGGCATCAGCACCCAGGTGCACCTGCAGCCTTGCGGCACGCTCAAACGCTCCGAGGGCAAGGCTTGCCACGTGTATGACAAACGGTTGGCCAGCTGAGTCATTCATCTGCCTGTGCAGCCCCGGCAATGTCCGGGGTTTTTTTTGCGTGTTATTCGCGCTCACAGGTACCGCGCGCCCCTGTGGGAGCGGGTTTACCCGCGATGGGACCCCAAAGCGATACACAAATCTTATTTGATACATATAAAACTGTTTGACGTTATGTTTTGTATCGCTTACAAATGACTCATGCCTTAGCAGGAGTCGCCGCACATGTACGCACAGCTAGTGGAAACCGGAGTCAAGCGCGTCAAATCGCTGGAAGAAATGTCCGCCGCGGAACGCAACTTCCAGGAAAAGATCGACGCCGAAATCAAGATCGAAGCCAAGAACTGGATGCCAGAGGCCTACCGCCAGACCCTGATCCGGCAGATCTCCCAACATGCCCATTCGGAAATCGTCGGCATGTTGCCCGAAGGCAACTGGGTCACCCGCGCGCCTAGCCTCAAGCGCAAGCTGCAACTGATGGCCAAGATCCAGGACGAAGCCGGCCACGGCCTGTACCTGTACAGCGCCATGGAGACCCTGGGCGCCGACCGCGACGAAGAAATCGCCAAGCTGCACAGCGGCAAGGCCAAGTACTCGAGCATCTTCAACTACCCCACCCTCAGCTGGGCCGACATGGGCGCAGTGGGCTGGCTGGTCGATGGCGCTGCAATCGTCAACCAGGTGGTACTGCAGCGCACCTCCTATGGCCCCTACTCCCGCGCGATGATCCGTATCTGCAAGGAAGAGAGCTTCCATCAGCGCCAGGGCTACGAAATGCTCCTGACCATGATGCGTCACGGCACCCAGGCCCAGCGCGACATGGTCCAGGACGCAATCAATCGCCTGTGGTGGCCATCGCTGATGATGTTCGGCCCCAGCGACGAACATTCTCCAAACAGCGCTCAGTCCATGGCCTGGAAGATCAAGCGCCAGACCAACGATGAACTGCGCCAGCGTTTCATTGACCAGACCGTGCCGCAGCTCGAATTGCTCGGCTGCACGGCCCCCGACCCTGAACTGAAGTGGAACGCCGAGCGCGGTCACTACGACTTCGGCGAAATTCAGTGGGACGAATTTTACGAAGTGATCAAGGGCAACGGCCCGTGCAACCAGGAACGTGTCGCCACCCGCCGCCAGGCCATCGAGGGCGGCGCCTGGGTTCGCGAGGCCGCCGTGGCCTACGCGCGCAAGCAACAGAACAAGAACGCCGCCTGAGCGGCGATTGATGCGGAGATCGAAAATGTCTGTCTGGACCCTCTACGAAGTGTTCGTGCGCAGCAAGCACGGCCTTAACCACAAGCATGTCGGCAGCGTGCATGCCGCCGACGCCGCCATGGCCATCGAAAATGCCCGCGAGCTGTACACCCGACGCAGCGAGGGCGTCAGCCTGTGGGTGGTGCCTTCGGCGCTGATCACCGCCTCCTCCCCTGACGAGAAAGACCCGCTGTTCGCCCCTTCGGACGACAAGGTCTACCGCCATGCCAGCTTCTACGAGCTGCCCGATGAAGTCGGACACATGTGAGGTTGGCCATGCACAACGAAGCCCTTATCCCCTACCTGCTGCTGCTTGGCGACAGCGCCCTGGTACAAGGCCAGCGCCTCTGTGAATGGTGTGGTCACGCCCCGGCCATCGAAGAAGAACTGGCCCTGATGAACGTTGGCCTGGACCTGGTCGGCCAGGCGCGCAACTGGCTGGAATACGCAGCCGAGCTGCTGGACGACGGCCGCGACGCCGATGCCCTGGCCTTCCGCCGAGACGAGCGGGCCTATCGCAACCTGCTGCTGGTCGAGCAACCCAACGGCGACTTTGCCGTGACCATGACCAAGCAATTCCTCTACGACGCCTGGCACTTTGCCGTGTTACAGGGCCTGGCCGGCTCAAGCGATGAGCGTATCGCCGGTATCGCCGCCAAGGCACTCAAGGAAGTCACCTACCACCTGCGCCGCTCCAGCGAGTGGGTACAGCGCCTGGGTGGCGGCACAGAAGAGAGCCGTCAGCGCATGCTTGCCGCCATTCCTGCACTGTGGCGCTTTACCGTCGAACTGACGGCCGCCAGCGATAACGAGGTGCAGTTGGCCCAGGCAGGTATCGCTGCCGACCCCGACACCGCTGGTGCTGCCTGGCTGAAACAGGTGAGCGAGACCTTCGCGTCGGTCGAGCTGCCGCTGCCCAAGGCTGCCAGTCACTTCTACCTGGACAGCCGCAAAGGCCTGCACACCGAGCACCTGGGCCTGCTACTGGCCGAAATGCAGTTCCTGCCAAGGGCTTACCCCGATGCAACCTGGTGAGCTGATTGCCGGCGACCGTGGCGCGCGGGCGCCACGCGGCGAGGACCTGGCCCGAGCCTGGGAGGTGCTGGGCCAGGTCATGGACCCGGAAGTGCCCGTGGTGAGTGTGGTCGACCTGGGCATCGTTCGCGACCTCGACTGGCGCGCCGGCCACCTGCACCTGGTGGTGACACCGACCTACTCCGGCTGCCCGGCGACCGAGGTGATCGAAGGCGATATCCGCCAGGCGCTGGAGCAGGCGGGTTTCCCCGCGCCGGACCTTGAGCGTCGGCTGACCCCGGCCTGGAGCACCGACTGGATCAGCGAGCTGGGCCGCGAGCGCCTGCGCACCTACGGCATCGCCCCGCCGCAGGGCAGCGCCAGCAAGCGCAGCCTGCTCGGTGAAGCCCCCCAGGTGTGCTGCCCGCAGTGCGGCAGTAACCGCACCGAAATGCTCAGCCAGTTCGGCTCCACCGCTTGCAAGGCGCTGTACCGCTGCCGCAAGTGCCTGGAACCGTTCGATTACTTCAAATGCATTTGAGCCGTGGAGAACGCCATGAGCCAGTTTCACAGCCTGACCATCAAGCAAGTGCGCAACGAAACCCGTGATGCGGTTTCGATTGCCTTCGACGTGCCCGAGCACCTGCAGGCACAGTTCCGTTTCACCCAGGGCCAGTACCTGGTCATGCGTACTCAACTGGACAACGAAGAGGTCCGCCGCTCTTACTCTATTTGCAGCGCCGTGCAGGACGGCGAGCTGCGCGTGGCTGTCAAGCGCGTGCCAGGCGGGCGTTTCTCGGCGTTTGCCAATGAAGTGCTCAAGGCCGGCCAGCAACTGGACGTGATGCCGCCATCGGGCAGCTTCTTCGTGCCGCTGGACCCTGCCCGTCAGGGCAATTACCTGGCCGTCGCGGCCGGCAGTGGCATTACTCCGATCCTGTCGATCATCGGCACCACCCTCGACAGTGAGCCGCACAGCCGCTTCACCTTGCTGTACGGCAACCGTTCCAGCTCTGGCGCGCTGTTCCGCGACAAGCTCGAAGACCTGAAAAATCGGTACCTCGACCGCCTGAACCTGATTTTTGTGTTCAGCCGCGAGCAACAGGATGTTGACCTGTACAACGGCCGCATTGACGCCGACAAGTGCGGCCAACTGTTCTCCCGCTGGCTGGACGTTCCAGGCCTGGACGCGGCTTTCATCTGCGGGCCTCAGGCAATGACCGAAACCGTACGTGACAGCCTGCAGGCCAATGGCCTGGACAAAGAGCGCATTCATTTCGAGCTGTTCGCCGCCGCCGGTAACGAGACCCGTCGCGAGGCCCGTGAAGCAGCGCGCCAGGTGGATTCGGCGCTCAGCCACATCACCGTGATCAGCGACGGCCGCGCCCTTACCTTCGACTTGCCACGCAACACCCAGAACGTGCTGGACGCCGGCAATGCCATCGGCGCCGAGCTGCCCTTCTCGTGCAAGGCCGGCGTGTGCTCGACCTGCAAATGCCGGGTGGTCGAGGGGGAAGTGGAAATGGACAGCAACCATGCCCTGGAAGACTACGAAGTGGCGGCCGGGTACGTGCTGTCGTGCCAGACCTACCCGGTGAGCGACAAGGTGGTGCTCGACTTCGACCAGCTATAAGACCGCGCCGCCTGCTTCGCGGGCGCGCCCGCTCCCACAAGCACCGCACAAGGGCTGAGGGCAACACCCTCCCTGTGGGAGCGGGCATGCCCGCGAAGAGGCCCTTTTGCAATACCGTAACCCCCGCGTGACCTCAACAAAACAATTACAAAACCAAGAGATCGCTTGCCATGACACCCGAACGCATAGAAAGCATCGCCAACCACCCCGACTTCCAGCACCTGGTGCAGCGCAAACGCCGCCTCAACGGCAGCCTGACCCTGGCCATGCTGGTGATCTACTACGGCTTCGTCCTGCTGGTGGCGTTTTCGCCCAGCACCCTTGGCCAATCGCTCAGCGGCGGTGTGACCACCGTCGGCATGCTGGTGGGTGTGTTGATGGTGCTGCTGTCCTTTGCCCTGACCGGCATCTATGTGCACCGCGCCAACAATGTGCTCGACCCGCTCAATGAAAAGGTCAAGCAGGAGTGCGCACAATGAACTGGACAGCCATTTCGATGTTCATGGTGTTCGTCTGCTTCACCTTGCTGATCACCCGCTGGGCGGCTTTGCGCACCCGCTCGGCCAGCGACTTCTATACCGCCGGCGGGGGCCTGACCGGCATGCAGAACGGCCTGGCGATCGCAGGCGACATGATCAGCGCCGCCTCCTTCCTGGGCATCTCCGCGATGATGTTCCTGAACGGCTATGACGGCCTGTTGTACGCCCTGGGCGTGCTGGCCGGCTGGCCGATCATTCTGTTCCTGATCGCCGAACGGCTGCGCAACCTGGGCAAGTACACCTTTGCCGACGTGGTCAGCTACCGCCTGGCACAAACCCCGGTACGCCTGACCTCGGCGTTCGGCACCCTGGTCGTGGCACTGATGTACCTGGTGGCACAGATGGTCGGTGCCGGCAAGCTGATCGAGCTGCTGTTCGGCATCAGCTACCTGTATGCGGTGATGCTGGTCGGTGTGCTGATGGTCGCTTATGTAACGTTCGGCGGCATGCTCGCTACCACCTGGGTGCAGATTATCAAGGCAGTGATGCTGCTGTCGGGCACCAGCTTCATGGCGTTCATGGTGCTCAAGCACTTCGGCTTCAGCACCGAAGCCATGTTCGCCAGCGCGGTGGCCGTGCATGCCAAGGGCCAGGCGATCATGGCCCCGGGTGGCCTGCTGTCCAATCCGGTGGATGCCATTTCCCTGGGCTTGGGCATGATGTTCGGCACCGCCGGCCTGCCGCATATCCTGATGCGCTTCTTCACCGTCAGTGATGCCAAGGAAGCACGCAAGAGCGTGTTCTATGCCACCGGTTTCATCGGTTACTTCTACCTGCTGCTGATCGTCATCGGCTTTGGCGCCATCGTCATGGTCGGCACCGAGCCGTCCTACCGCGACGCCACCGGTGCAATCATTGGCGGCGGCAACATGATCGCCGTGCACCTGGCCCAAGCTGTCGGTGGCAATTTGTTCCTTGGCTTCATCTCTGCTGTGGCCTTCGCCACCATCCTTGCCGTGGTCGCCGGCCTTGCGCTGTCCGGCGCATCGGCGGTATCCCACGACCTGTATGCCTGCGTGATCCGCCAAGGCAAGGCCACCGAGCAGGAGGAAATGCGCGTATCGCGTGTCGCCACCCTGCTGATCGGCCTGCTGGCGGTCATGCTCGGCCTGATGTTCGAGTCGCAGAACATCGCCTTCCTCTCCGGCCTGGTGCTGGCGGTGGCTGCCTCCGTCAACTTCCCGGTGCTGCTGCTTTCGATGTTCTGGAAAGGCCTGACCACCCGCGGCGCGGTGTGCGGCAGCATGGCCGGCCTGGCCTCGGCGGTGCTGCTGGTGGTACTGGGCCCGGCAGTGTGGGTCAACGTGCTGCATCACGATAAAGCGCTGTTCCCTTACAGCAACCCGGCCTTGTTCTCCATGAGCCTGGCGTTCCTGAGTGCCTGGGCGTTCTCGGTCACCGACAGCTCCGAACGTGCCAGTGAGGAGCGTGGCCGCTACCTGGCCCAGTTCATCCGCTCCATGACCGGTATCGGCGCCGCTGGCGCCAGCAAGCACTGACTTCAAGGAAGAACCACCATGTCGGGTAAAACAACAACAATCAACCGCACGCACATCATGTCAGCTGCCTGGCTGGCCACGCTCGCCTTGCCATTGCCGGCGCTGGCAGACTTTATCGGCGACAGCCACGCACGCCTGGAGCTGCGCAACCATTACATCAACCGCGACTTCCGCCAAAGCAACGCACCACAGGCCAAGGCAGAAGAATGGAGCCAGGGCTTTACCGCCAAGCTGGAGTCCGGCTTCACCGAGGGCCCGGTCGGCTTTGGCGTTGACGCCATGGGCCAGCTGGGTATCAAGCTCGACTCCAGCCGCGACCGCCGCAATACCGGGCTGCTGCCCTTCGGCCCGAACAGCCACGAACCGGTTGATGATTACAGCGAACTGGGCCTGACCGGCAAAATCCGCGTGTCCAAAAGCACCCTGCGCCTGGGCACGCTGCAACCGATCCTGCCGGTGGTGGTATACAACGACACCCGCCTGCTGGCGTCCACCTTCCAGGGCGGCCTGCTGACCAGCCAGGATCTCGATGGCCTTACCGTCAACGCCGGCCGCCTGACCAAGGCCAACCTGCGCGACTCCTCGGGCCGCGACGACATCGGCTATGGCGCTGCCAGCAGTGACCACCTGGACTTTGGCGGTGGCAGCTACGCCATCACCCCGCAAACCAGCGTCAGCTACTACTACGCCAAGCTCGAGGACATCTACCGCCAGCAGTTCGTCGGCCTCATCGACACCCGCCCCTTGAGCGAAGGCGTGAGCCTGCGCAGCGACCTGCGCTACTTCGACAGCCGCAACGACGGCGCCGAACGTGCTGGCAACATCGACAACCGCAACTTCAACGCCATGTTCACCCTCGGCGTGCGGGCACACAAGTTCACGGCGACCTGGCAACAGATGTCCGGCGACAGTGCCTTCCCGTTCGTCAACGGCGGCGACCCGTTTACCGTCAACCTGGTGACCTACAACACCTTCACCCGCGCCGGGCTGGACTCCTGGCAAGTGCGCTATGACTACGACTTTGTAGCGATGGGCATCCCCGGCCTGAGTTTCATGACGCGCTACACCGACGGCCGCCACGCCGAAACCGCCACTGTCAGCAATGGCCGCGAGCGTGAACGCGACACCGACATCACCTACGTCATCCAGAGCGGCCCGTTCAAGGACGTCAGCCTGCGCTGGCGCAACGTCACCTTCCGGTCCGGCAATGGCCTGACCAACGCCGTGGACGAAAACCGCCTGATCATCGGCTACACCCTGGCGCTGTGGTAACAGCGCCCACTACATTCGAACAGTATGGAGAACAGCATGTCTGCCGCCCCTACCCTGCAAAGCTTCATCGCCGGCCGCTGGCTCGGCCAGCACGGCGCGCAAGCCCTGCGCAGCGCCCTTGATGGCCACGTACTTGCCTACAGCCACGAAGAACGCCCGGACTTCGCCGAAGCCGTGGACTTCGCCCGTGCGCGTGGCCTGGCCAGCCTCATGGCCATGGACTTCCAGCAGCGTGCTGCACGCCTGAAAGCGCTGGCCCTGTACCTGGTCGAGCGCAAGGAACAGCTTTACGCCCTGTCGCACCATAGCGGCGCCACCCGTGCCGACAGCTGGATCGACATCGAAGGCGGCAACGCCACATTGTTCTCCTATGCCGGCATCGGCAGCCGCGAGCTGCCGTCGGGCAACCTGGTGCACGAGGGCCCGGCCATCGCGCTGGGCAAGCAAGGTCATTTCGCCGGCAGCCACATCCTGGTGCCGCGCGCAGGCGTGGGGGTGCACATCAACGCCTTCAACTTCCCTATCTGGGGCATGCTGGAGAAGTTCGCCCCGACGTTCCTGGCGGGCATGCCGTGCATCGTCAAACCGGCGACTTCCACCAGCTACCTGACCGAAGCCGTCGTCCGCCTGATGAACGCCTCCGGCCTGCTGCCGGAGGGCAGCTTGCAACTGGTGATTGGCAGCACCGGCGACCTGCTCGACCGCCTTCAAGGCCAGGACGTGGTGACCTTCACCGGGTCAGCCGATACCGCCGCAAAATTGCGCGTCACGCCGAACCTGGTGCGCAATTCGGTACCGTTCACCGCCGAAGCCGACTCGCTGAACTGCGCCATTCTTGGCCCGGATGTGACCCCGGACAGCGAAGAGTTTGACCTGTACATCAAGGAGGTGGTGCGTGAAATGACCACCAAGGCCGGGCAGAAGTGCACCGCCATCCGCCGCGCCATCGTGCCGGCCAAGCACATTGATGCGGTTGCCACGCGCTTGCGCGAGCGGCTGAGCAAGGTGGTTGTGGGTGACCCGTCGCTGGAGGGCGTACGCATGGGGGCTCTGGCTTCCCACGACCAGCAGCACGACGTGACCGAGCGGGTGCGCAGCCTGCTGCAAAGCTGTGACCAGCTGTTCGGCGCCAGCGACGGCTTCGCCCCGCGTGGCGATGGCGTGGCCGAGGGCGCATTCTTTGCCCCGACCCTGCTACAGGCCCGCGACCCGCACGCCGACGGCGGCGCCCACGATATCGAAGCGTTCGGCCCGGTCAGCACACTGATGGCCTACCACGACCTTGACGAAGCCTTGATACTGGCCGCCCGAGGCAAAGGCAGCCTGGTGGCGACCTTGGTCACCGCCGACCGCAGTATTGCGGCCAAGGCCATACCGGTGGCGGCTGCCTGGCATGGCCGCCTGCTGGTGCTCGACAGCGAGGCCGCCAAGGAATCCACCGGCCACGGCTCGCCGTTGCCACAACTCAAGCACGGCGGGCCGGGCCGGGCCGGCGGCGGTGAAGAACTGGGTGGCTTGCGCGCGGTCAAGCACTACCTGCAACGCGCCGCAGTACAAGGTTCGCCGAGCATGCTCACGGCGGTCACCGGCGAATACGTGCGCAATGGCGAAGTGATCGAGACCGAAGTGCACCCGTTCCGCCGATACTTCGAGCAGTTGCGCATCGGCGAGTCGTTGCTCACCCACCGCCGCACCGTGACCGAAGCCGACCTGGTCAACTTCGGCTGCCTGTCGGGGGACCATTTCTACATGCACTTCGACGAAATCGCGGCCAAAGAATCGCAGTTCGGTAAACGTATCGCCCACGGCTACTTCGTCCTCTCGGCGGCGGCCGGGCTGTTCGTGTCGCCCGGTGCCGGGCCGGTGTTGGCCAACTATGGCCTGGATACGCTGCGCTTCATCAACCCGGTGGGCATTGGCGATACCATCCAGGCACGGCTGACCTGCAAGCGCAAGATCGACCAGGGCAAAACCAGCCCGCTGGGCCAGCCGCAAGGGGTGGTGGCGTGGGATGTGGAGGTAACCAACCAGCTGGGTGAGCTGGTGGCCAGCTATGACATTCTGACCCTGGTGTTGAAACAGCCGGCGTGATGTGTTCACCTTGCGGGCCCCTTCGCGGGTAAACCTCGAAAGGGCCCGCACAAGTGTCCCGACACGGTGCCACCGTTGGTCAGCGACTGCCGCTGTCCAGATGACTTTTAAGACAGGTCTTTCGCTCCTAACCATGAGGATCACAGACGAGGATTGCGCGATGGATTACTTACTGCGGATGGGTGGTGGCAATGTGCAGGATGACTGGCCGGAGCTTGAGCCGGATCGCCGCAACGACCAAGTGGATGACCCGGATGCCGACCCCAATGTGACTGACGACGAGGAAAATCGCCCCGGCGTCCCGGCCAGTGACCCCGAGTCCGGCGCCTGACAAAGGGTTTATCCAGGCACCATGCTGCAGCCGGGGACCCCGTTGCAGCATGGTTATGTGTCAGGCTGAGGTGGTATTACACCATCGCCGCCGGGTCTCCCACCGACTGGCTCGGCTTGCTCCCCGAAATCCGCCAGCTTACGCCGGTAATCCCGTAACGCTCGGCCATCGGCCGGCTGATCTTCTTGATCTTCTCACGCCCGAACTTGGGAATAATGCCGATACCCGCATCGCAACTTGCCCAATGCCAGGCCTCGGCATTGTCCAGGCGTTCCAGGCGAATGATGAAACTGCGCGGTTGGCCATGCAGTTGGTAATCGATGATGTACAGCTGTGGGCTAGGCATCGCAGGGGCCTCCTCTTCTCCATGGATGACACCCTGATTGATCGGGCCATGGCCAGAAGATTCAAAATTTTGTCGAACATTCGGCACAAGCGGCCGTTTCAGCGCACTGCGGCACCCTGACCGCGTGGGTCCGGGGCCGCACCGGGCACCAGAATCACCTTGCGACACTGATCCTGCTGTCCATTGAACAGTTCGTAGGCACGCGGGGCATCTTCCAGCGCCATGCGGTGGGTGACGATGGCCTGCGGGTCCAGCCGGCCTGCTTCGATATGCGCCAGCAACTCAGGCAGGTAGCGTTGCACATGGGTCTGCCCCATGCGAAAGGTCAGGCCCTTGTCGAAGGCGTCGCCAAACAGAAAACCATGGATAAACCCCGCATATACCCCCGGCACACTGACCACCCCACCCCTGCGCACGGCCGCGATACTCTGGCGCAGGGCCTTGCCGCTACTGCCTTCGAGCTTAAGCGCGGTGAGCACCGTTTCCGTCGTGCTGCCCTTGGCTTCGAAACCCACCGCATCGATTACCGCATCCACACCACGCATGCCGGCGGTATGGCGCACGATGCTATCGGCTGGGTCATCATCGTGGGCAAAATTGACAGGAATCACTCCGTAGGCCTGATGAGCATAATCCAGCCGGTAGGCACATTCATCGACCATGAAGATCTGCTCCACCCCCAGCATGCGTGCGCAAGCAGCAGACAGCAGCCCGACCGGGCCGGCGCCATAGATTGCCAGTGACGAACCCTGGCCAACTTCGGCATTGAGCACTGCCTGCCAGGCTGTAGGGAGAATGTCCGAGAGAAACAATACCTGATCGTCAGCCAGGTGCCCCGGTACCTTGAACGGCCCTACATTGCCCTTGGGCACCCGCACATAATCGGCCTGCCCGCCAGGTATGCCGCCATACAGGTGGCTGTAGCCGAACAGCGCCGCGCCAGACGGTATGGTCTTCTTGTTCAGCAGTGCGCCTCGCCCCGTGTTGGTCGTTTCGCAGGCGGCAAACAAGTCGTGTTGGCAAAAAAAGCAGTCACCGCAGGCGATGACAAACGGGATCACTACCCGGTCACCCGGGCGCACCGCGGTTACCGCGCTGCCCACCTCTTCGACGATGCCCATGAATTCGTGGCCAAGAATATCGCCTTGCTCGACCATGGGTATCTTGCCCCGGTACAGGTGCAGGTCGGAGCCGCAAATGGCTGTGGCCGTTACCCGCAGCAAGAGATCGTCGTCTTCCTGCAGACCGGGCTCTGCAACGGTGTCGACGCGGACATCCCCTGCGCCGTGATAGGTCAATGCGCGCATGCTCGTTTCTCCTGACGAAGTCATGGCGCGATTCCGGATTCGCAAACCCGAAATCGCTGCCGGGCACCACATGTGTTCCTGGGCATTCAGCGAGCGGTTGCCCTCACGGGTTGCGCCCCCCGCCGTGGCTGTTCTGGCCACCCTTGCGGCCAGCTTCCGATGCACGCTGTCGGTCGTTGGCGAAATTGCCGCCAGATGCCTGCCCCCCCTTGTGGCCCGCGCGCGAAGCACGCTCCCGGTCATTGGCAAAATTGCCCGGGTTGGTTTCCTTGGTGCCGCCGCGCTGGCTTGTCCGCTCTTGATCCTGCGCCATGTGGGTTCTCCTTGCGATGGATAGGCTGGTGACACGAATCTGTGCCATGCCTAGTTTCCGAGCCACTGTTGCCCGGCTCTGCTCAATGCTTTTGCTGGCAACTGACCAGTGGCACAAATCTTACGCCAGCAAAATGTTTGCGTGGCGGGCGAAAGCCGTGGGTGGCACGTTACGTGCTTTGACCGTTCGTCGGGTTAAACGCAACGTTTATTGCCGCCAACGGCCATATCTTCATGCAATAACCAAGGAGCATGAATGAAGCTGAACAAGGATCGCGCCACCATCATCTGCCGGCACGGCAAGCAAACACAAAAATGGTTATGGGTGCGAAAATCCAACGGTGCCTGGACCCTCCCCGGCGGCAAGATCGAGCCTGGCGAGACGCCAGCGCAAGCTGCAGAGCGTGAGTTGCTGGAAGAAACCGGGCTGCAGGCAGCGTCACTGACCTTGCTGATGCGTCACGAGGCCCCCGCGCGTATGCATTACGTGTTCGAAGCAGAGTTTGCCGACGCGCCGCAGCCCAAGGCGCAGCATGAAATTACCGACTGCCGCTTTGCCCATCTGGACCAGGCGCCTGGGCTCAAGGGTGAGATCAAGTTGCTGATCCGCTCGCTGCTGGCCTGTGACAGAGCCACCGCCGCGTCAGTTCGGTAAGCCCGGTTACTCGGTGCGTGCCTTCGCGCAACTGTGAAGAGGCACGCACAGCCACACCCTAGGCATGCACACTCCACTGAACCGACTGCGCCTCGATTGGCATTTCGTCGATGGCATGAATCATCCCGTTATCCAGCGCCTCACGTGGCCCCAGAATCCGCGGATAGGCCATCAGGTACCGCGGCACGTCCAGTACCTCCGTTGCCCCCTGGGTTCGTTCGGCGACAATCTGCGCATACAACTTCAAATCATAATCCAGGCTCATGGCGTACTCAGCCATGCGCGAATGATCCACCGAACCGTGCAAGGTCCAGTGAAACGGGTGGAACAGGAACTTGCTGAAACTGCACGCCGTGCGCCGTTCCCCTGCCAGGAACAGGATATTGCCCATGGACTCCACCGTGCCCAGGTTGTGGGTATGCACCTCGACCGGTAACGCCCGCAGGAAGTTGTACAGGGTGAAGCCATAACTGCACTCGCCGCCCATGGTAGCGATGTTCAGTTGCAGGATACCGGCGCCCTGTTGCAGCGCCCGCGAACAGGTGTTGATCAGGTTGCCACAGGTCGACGAGTTGATCGGCCCGGTGAAATGGATGATATGTCTGGCCATGCTTGCCTCGATTTTATCCTGACACCCTTCCACGAAGCGGGTATCCGGTGGAAACGCCAAGCGCCGCAAAGTTCAACCTGGTATCAGCCTTTCCCGTTGGTCAAACGTGCTGAACCCTGGCCTGTCTTTATCGGTCGCACTTTGGAGCGACCGAAATAGAACCGGCAATGAGGACGGCAGCGTGAGCGATATCCGCATCGGTATCTCCGGGTGGCGCTATGGCCCCTGGCGCAAGGACTTTTACCCCAAGGGGCTGAGGCAGGACGACGAACTGGCCTTCGCTTCGCGGGCGGTGAACAGCATCGAAATCAATGGCTCGTTCTACAGCCTGCAAACGCCTGAACGTTACCAGGGCTGGCGTGACGAGACGCCGGACGACTTCGTGTTCGCGGTGAAGGGGCCGCGGTATATCACGCACGTACGGCGGCTTAGGGATATCGAAGAACCGGTGGCGAACTTTTTCGCCTCAGGCCCACTGTTGCTGGGCAAGAAGCTTGGCCCGATCCTGTGGCAATTTCCACCGAACATGAAGTTCGATGAAGAGCGTTTTGCCCGGTTTCTCGAACTGCTGCCGCGTAACCATAAAGCGGCTCGTGAATGTGCCAAACACTGCGCGGCACGCTTGCAGGGCAACGGCAGCTTGGGCATACACGGCAATGCACGGTTGCGTCATGCCGTGGAGATCCGTAACGAGAGTTTCCTCTGTGAGACCTTCATCAAGCTGTTGCGCAAGCACCGGGTCGCTTTGGTAGTTGCCGACAGCGCCGGCAAATGGCCGTATGTGGAAGACGTTACCGCCGACTTTGTGTACATGCGCCTGCATGGCGATGTCGAGCTCTACAGCAGTGGGTATACGGCCAACGCACTGAGGCGCTGGAAGCAGCGCATCCAGCGCTGGAGCCAGGGTAGCCAGGCTGAGGATGCGCAATTGGTCGTCCAGGGCTCGCCGCCGCGTCGGGCGACCCGCGATGTCTACTGCTATTTCGACAACGACCAGAAGGTTCACGCCCCCTACGATGCGCGACGCCTGCTGCAGAAGCTGTCGCTGGACCATGAGCTCATGACCGAGCCTGGCGTCCTGCCGGAGGTGGCCTTGTGAACAAGACCCTGCCCGCCCCATGCAGCATCATCGACAAGGTCACTGCGGTACGCCGGCTCAATGTGCTGACACTGAACGTGCACAAGGGCTTCACCTTCTTCAATCGGCGCTTCATCCTGCCGGAATTGCGCGAGGCCGTGCGTGCCACGGGCGCCGACCTGGTGTTTCTCCAGGAGGTGCACGGCAGCCATCAGCAGCATGCCCTGCGCCATGCGGCCTGGCCAGAAATGCCGCAGTACGAGTTTCTTGCCGACAGCATGTGGCCGCAGTTCGCCTACGGGCGCAATGCCGTATACCCGCATGGCGATCACGGTAACGCGCTGCTGTCGAAATTCCCCATTACTCACTTCAACAACCTCGATGTGTCAGTACAGGGCAATGAGCAGCGCGGCCTGCTGCACTGCCAGCTGGACGTGCCAGGCCACGACCAGGTGCATGCGGTGTGCGTGCACCTGGGCCTGCGCGAAGCCCACCGGCAGCGCCAGGTGAAGCTGATGCTCGACCTGCTGGCCAGTCTGCCGCCTGAAGCGCCGGTCATTATCGCCGGCGATTTCAACGACTGGCGCCTGAAAGCAGATGCCGTGCTGTGCGAACACCTGATAGAGGCTTTCGGCGAGCACTTCGGCACCCCGGCGCGCAGTTTCCCCGCGCGCCTGCCGTTGTTGCGGCTGGACCGCATCTATTTGCGCAACGCCATGCCCGGCACTGCCCAAGTGCTCTCGACATACCCGTGGTCGCACCTGTCCGACCACGCCCCATTGGCTGCGGAGATCAACCTGTGAATCGACCTTGGGTGGACGGCAACAGCGTGCAGTTGCTGATCAATGGCGAGCAATACTACCCCCGCGTCTTCGAGGCCATGGCCCAGGCGCGGGAAGAAATTCTGCTGGAAACCTTCATCATCTTCGACGACAAGGTCGGCCAGCAGTTACAACAGGTGCTGATCGACGCTGCCCAGCGCGGTGTGCGCGTGGAGGTAGCGGTGGATGGCTACGGCACTGCCGACCTGCCCACCGAATTCATTTCGGCCATGACCGATGCCGGCGTGAGCTTTCACGCTTTCGACCCACAGCCCCGGCTGGTGGGCATGCGCACCAACCTGTTCCGGCGCCTGCACCGCAAGATCGTGGTAGTCGACGGTGAGCGGGCATTTATCGGCGGTATCAACTACAGCGCCGATCATCTTGGCGACTTTGGTGCCATGGCCAAGCAGGATTATGCGGTGGAGGTCACCGGCCCGGTGGTAGCGCAGGTGCATGCTGCCAGCAAGCGCCTGATGTCGCCGGTGCTGCAGCCACCCAGCGCGGTACGCCCGGTAACCGAGCCGGCCGGGGCCAGCAGCGCCGTGCTGGTCGAACGCGACAACGGGCTGCGCAGTACCGATATCGAAACCCACTACCTGCAGGCTTTTCGTGGTGCAAAGCAGCGCATCGTGGTTGCCAACGCGTATTTCTTCCCGGGTTATCGATTGATGCGGGAGCTGCGCAACGCCGCCCGGCGTGGCGTGGATGTGCGCTTGATTCTGCAGGGCCAGCCTGACATGCGCTGGGTCCGTGCACTTTCGAGGCTGCTGTACAACTATCTGCTGCGCGACGGTGTGGCCATCCATGAATACTGCCAGCGGCCTCTGCACGGCAAGGTTGCACTGGTTGACGATGAGTGGTCCACCGTTGGCTCCAGCAACCTTGATCCGTTGAGCCTGTCATTCAACCTGGAGGCCAATCTTTTCATCCGTGATCGAGCCTTCAACCAGCAACTGAACCAGCATCTACAGGCCCTGGCCAGCGAGCAATGCAAGCCGGTCACCCTGGAGCGCATGATTCGCGGTTACTGGTGGCGGGCACCGCTGATCTTCGTGTGCTTCCACGTGATCCGCCATTTTCCGCGCATTGCTGGCTGGTTCCCGGCACACCGCCAGCGTTTGCGCTCGGTGCAGCCGGAAGTCGAGGCTCAGGGTAACCTGCACGAGGGCAATACCTGATGGCGCGCAAAGGCTGGCAAACCTGGGTGAAACGCCTGTTCACGCTGGCGTTCCTCATTCTCATACCTGTTCTGCTGTTTATGCTGGCACGCAATCTGGACTGGAACGAAGTGCGCCAGTCGTTGCTGGCCTACAAGCCCGGCACCCTGGCCATCGGCCTTGCGCTGGCGCTGTGCAGCTACCTGACATTTGCCAGTTACGACCTGCTGGCACGGGCCTACACCGGCCACCAGTTGCCCGCCCGGCAAGTGCTGCCAGTCGCCTTCGTGTGCTACGCCTTCAATCTCAACTTCACGACCTGGGTAGGCGGCGTTGCATTGCGCTACCGGTTATATGGCCGCCTGGGCCTGGATACCCCGACCATTACGCGCATCCTCACCTTGGGCCTGTTGACCAACTGGATGGGCTACATGCTGCTGGCCGGCACCGTATTCGCCCTCGGCTTCGTGGAGCTGCCCAGCAGCTGGGCGGTGGGCGCTACAGGTCTGCGCCTGATCGGCTTGCTGCTGTTGGCGATCGCGGGTGGGTACCTGCTGGCCTGTGGTTTTGCAACCAAGCGCACGTGGTCCTGGCGCAACCACGAAGTGACGCTACCGTCGCTGCGTTTGGCACTGTGCCAGGTTGCGCTGGGTGCCAGCAACTGGGCGCTGATGGCGCTGCTGATCTTCTGGTTGCTGCCGGGCGAGGCTTTTTACCCGTCCATTCTCGGCATCCTGCTGATCAGTTGCGTGGCTGGCGTGGTTGCGCATATCCCTGCGGGGCTGGGCGTACTTGAGGCAGTGTTTCTGGCCTTGCTGCACGGGCAGATGGCCCAAGGCACGCTTGTGGCTGCCTTGCTCGGGTATCGCACACTGTACTACCTGATTCCACTGCTACTGGCAGTGGTTACCTACCTGGTCCTGGAAAAACGCGCCAAGGCCATGCGCCAAGGCGACAAGCCCGCCCAGACCTGACGAGGGCCGCTGGCCCTGGAGGTGGCAAATGCGTGTACGGATCTTGACGCTGATGGTCGTCAGCCTGGTCTGCGGCCAGGCCGTGGCCGAGGGCTGCAACGTACTGACCCGCTCATCCAGCGATGCCGTAACACCCGTGGAGCGGCACACCTGCTACAGCTACAGCAACCTGCCCGCCGAAGCGATCAACTGGTCGTGTAGCAACGAGAGCAAGGACATGCTCAACAGCGAAAAGAGCAAGGTAGCGCGCTGTGCGGATGGCAGCGTGGGCAGCTGCATCGCGCCTTTGACTCAGGAAGCGCTGGCCAACCCCAAATCCGTAGGAGGGGACAAACCAGCGTTGCCCAAAGATGCGCGGGTGATCACCTATTATTACGACACCCCCAGCCTCGGCCAGGCCCGCACCGATTGCGAACGAAACAACGGCATCTGGCAAACCCACTAACCCGCCACGCCTACCGCCGCTTCCACAGAAAGGGGCTCTGTGGGAGCGGGCTCGTCCCGCGAACACCAGCACAGCCGGTGCCAGGCATCGCATGCCCCCAATTCGCGGGACAAGCCCGCTCCCACAGCCTAAGCCCGAAGGACTGAGCAATCGCCAGTTAGAACAGCTCACATACCGGCGTATCCAAGGTGCAGGCACAGTGCGCGCAGGTACAGCGGGGTTCTTTCACGGCTTGCCCTCCTCGTCTTCGATCACGTCATCAGTCCACGGTTTACCATCCAGCGGCGCTGATCGGGCCAGTTCGGCCTCATCCAGGCCTATGCCACCGCCGATCTCGTCGGCGTCCACGTGCCGCAGGCTCTGGTCTGCCGGGCCGCCACTACCACCCGGTTCGTGCGGGTCACGGGCACCGGTTTCATCCAGCAACGTGTCCGGGCTCAAGTCGTCATAGGTAACATTGTCCTCATGCAAGCTGTCGCTCAGGGCCTCGCCGCCGGTCATGCCGCTTTCGGCCACGCGCCGAGGCGGAAACTCCCGGGCGACTTCATCGGCCGGTCGCTCATCGCCCACACGCCCTTCACGTTCATCAAGGCGGTCATCAAAGTCCAGCTCACGGACGCTGCCCATGCGGTCTTCGGTGTCGTCGATCTCTGGAGGGGTATACGGCTTTGGTTCATCTGTGCGTGCCATGTGCGTTCTCCGTCAGGTGGCTTCATTAAGTCGACTGCACCTGCGTGTGGAAGATTCAGAGTTTTTTGAACTACCACCCTACGCGGCGCCTCCCACCTTAGAGACTGCGAACTGCCCGGAAACCGCCATGGCCAAGCCCCTGCAGGAATATGCGCGCAAGCGCGACTTCAATGCCACGCCCGAGCCCAGCGGCAAGCGCAGCCGTGGCAAGCGGGTGCAGGCGCTGCAGTTCTGCATCCAGAAACATGACGCCAGCCACCTGCACTACGACTTTCGCCTGGAGCTGGATGGCACCCTGAAAAGCTGGGCGATCCCCAAAGGCCCGTCGCTCGACCCCAAAGTGCGCCGCCTGGCCGTGCACGTCGAGGACCACCCGCTGGATTACGCCGACTTCGAGGGGCATATCCCCGAAGGCCACTATGGTGCAGGTGATGTGATTGTCTGGGATCGCGGTGTATGGGAGCCCGAGGGCGATGCGCATGAAGCCTACGCCAAAGGCAAGCTGCGTTTCCGCCTGCAAGGCGAAAAGCTCAGCGGTGTGTGGAACCTGTTTCGCACCCGCCTGGATGGCAAGAAAGAGCAATGGATGCTGGTGAAATCACACGACGACCAGGCTCGCAGCGAGGCCGACTACAGCGTCGTGCAGGCCCAGCCCGATAGCGTGCTTAGCGACCGCACCCTGGTACCGCGCAAAGCCGCTGCGAAAAAAGCCGCCGCACCGCGCGTCAGCCGCAAGCGCACCGTCAAAGGCCCGAAGGTGCCCCTGCCTGCACAGCTGAGTCCGCAGTTGGCAACCTTGGTCGACTCGCCCCCCAGCGGGGACTGGCGCTACGAGGTCAAATTCGACGGTTACCGGATTCTGGCCCGTATCGAGGGTGATGACATCCGCCTGTTCACCCGCAACGGCCATGACTGGAGTAGCAAGATGCCCCGCCAGATCGCCGCACTGCGCGAGCTGGGCCTCGATGCAGCCTGGCTCGATGGTGAAATGGTGGTGGCTGACGAAAATGGCGCAGCCGATTTCCAGGCGTTGCAGAACGCCTTCGACACCGAGCACGATGACGCCATTACCTACTACCTGTTCGACCTTCCGTTCCTCGGTGGCCAGGACCTGCGCCAGGTAGCGCTGCAGGGCCGGCGCGACACCTTGCGCCAACTGCTTGAGCGCGATGAGTCCGGTGTACTCAAGTTCTCTGCCGACTTCGACGAGCCCGTGCAATCTTTGCTCGACAGCGCCTGCCGGCTTGAGCTGGAGGGTTTGATCGGCAAGCGTGCCGACAGCCCGTACAGCGGCCGTCGCAGCCCGGACTGGGTCAAGCTCAAGTGCAAGCAACGCCAGGAGTTCGTGGTCGTCGGTTATACCGACCCCAAAGGTAGCCGCAGCGGCTTCGGGGCCCTGTTGCTGGCCCTGCATGACGACGACAGCGGTCAGTTGCGCTACGCCGGCAAGGTTGGCACCGGCTTCAGCACGGCGACCCTGGCCAGCATCCATGCTCGGCTCAAACCCCTGCAAATCGCCAAGCCAGCGTTGGCCAAACCGCCTACCGGTGCCGAAGCGCGCGGTGTGCACTGGCTGCAACCGCAATTGTTGGCCGAAGTCGCCTATGCCCAGATGACCCGAGACGGCATCGTGCGCCACTCGGTGTTCCATGGCCTGCGCGATGACAAGGCGGCCACCGCCATCGACCTGGAGCGCGCCATGCCTACCCAGACCGTGCCCAAACGCAACAAGCAGGCGAAGGCGCCTGAAAACCTGGGTGAACTGCGCCTGACCCACCCCGACCGGGTGATCGACGCCACCACCGGCGTGACCAAGCGCGAGGTCGCCGAGTACTACGCCAGCGTTAGCCAGTGGATCCTGCCCCAGCTCAAGCAACGCCCGGTGGCGCTGGTGCGCGCCCCGGACGGCCTGGCCGGGGAGCTGTTCTTCCAGAAAAACGCAGGCCAGCTGCACATACCTAACGTCATCAGCTATGAAAAGGCCGAGGCCGGCCAGGCGGCGATGGTCATCAACCGCCCGGACACCCTGCTAGGTGCTGTGCAGATGAACATGCTCGAACTGCACACCTGGAACGCCACGGACAAGGACTTCGACAAACCGGACCGCTTCGTACTTGACCTGGACCCCGACCCCGCGCTGCCCTGGAAGGCCATGCTGGAGGCCACCCAGCTCACCCTCACCCTGCTCGACGAACTGGGCCTGAAGGTGTTCCTGAAAACCAGTGGCGGCAAGGGTATTCACCTTGTCGTGCCCTTGACCCGGCGGTCGGGCTGGGACGAGGTCAAGGACTTTAGCCACGCCATCGTCGATTACCTGGCCAAGCTGTTCCCGGATCGCCTCAGTGCAGTGTCGGGGCCGAAAAACCGCGTGGGGCGGATCTTCATCGACTATCTGCGCAACGGCAAGGGCGCCACCACAGCCTGTGCCTACTCCTTGCGTGCCCGTGAGGGGTTACCTGTGTCGGTACCGATCTGGCGCGAGGAACTGGCGCACATCAAGGCTGCCAATCAATGGAACATTGCCAACCTGCACGAGCGGCTGGCAGAAGTTGATGACCCATGGGCGGAGATGGGCAAGGTACGCCAGTCCATCACCGCACACATGCGCAAGCAACTGGGGCTGAAATGATGGGGCAACGGCGATTGGACATGAACCTGGAGACACAATGATGAGCATCGTTCAGGACTTCAACCTGACCACCCTCGACCGCCTGTTACGTACCTTTGGCGAGCGCCAGCAACCCCTTAACCTCGATACGCAACTGCCGCAGCTGATCCAGGCGCTGCAAGCCGACCATCTCGACCTGTTGCCATTGCCGGGCCAAGGCAACACACTGCGCCGCTGGCAGACCCTGGCCCGTGTGGCCGGTTGCGACCTGGCGCTGGCCAAGCTCTATGAAGGCCACACCGACGCCCTGGCCATCCTTGCTGAATGCGGCGCCGCCCACCACGCCGTAGACGGCATCTGGGGCGTGTGGGCCGCTGAGCCGCCCGATGCACGTGCGCAGGTGACGGCGCGCGAAGGTGACCAGGTGCGCCTGCAAGGCCGCAAGGCCTGGTGTTCAGGGGCCTTGCAGATCGACCGGGCGCTGATCACTGCCTGGGATGAGGCGGACCAGCCGCAACTGGTGGCGATCGAGCTTTCACAGCCGAACCAGGGGCTGTGCATCGAACATTGGCAAGCAGTCGGCATGGCCACAACTGCCAGCGTCGAGGTGACATTCAACGACACCCCCGGCACGCTCATCGGCACGCCGGGCCAATACCTGGCACGCCCTGGCTTTTGGCATGGCGGTGCGGGCATCGCTGCCTGCTGGTACGGCGCGGCCGAGGCACTGGCAGACTACCTGCGCGAACATTGCCGCAAGCCCCGCCCCGACCCCCATGCCGATGCGCACCTGGGGGCAGTGGATGCTGCGTTGTACGGTGCCCGCGCGGCGCTGCGCGAATGTGCGGCCTGGATCGACCGGCAACCTGGCGCAGATGCCAGCTTCGAAGTGCGCCGCACGCGTGCCCAGGTGGAACACGCCGTGGAACGCGTGATCAGCCACGTTGGGCGAGCGCTGGGAGCCACGCCATTCTGCCGCAGCAGCCATTTTGCCCGGCTGTGCGCTGACCTACCGGTATTCATGCGCCAGAGCCATGCCGAGCGCGATCTGGCGGTGCTGGGCCATCAGCTCACCCAACTACCGGCCGGGGTGTGGCAGCTATGAGCCAGAACCTTATTCAGTCCGCCAACGGAACGCCTTGGGCAGCCTGGCAGCAAGGTGCGCATCTTGCCCGCGCTACATGGCTCGATCCAATGCAGCTGTGCCCACCTGGGCGCCGGCTGGTGTTGATCGCGCCGCATCCGGATGACGAAATCCTCATGGCAGGTGGTCTGCTGGCGGGTTTCAAGGGACGCGAGGATGAACTGGTGCTGATTTCCGCCACCGACGGTGAAGGCAGCCACCCCGGCTCCAGCCACTGGACCGAGCACCGTTTGCGTCGACAGCGGCCGCAAGAGAGCCGCCAGGCCCTGCTGCAGCTGGACCTGGACCTTACCCATCTGGACTGGCGCAGGCTGCACCTGAAGGACGGCCAGTTACCGCGCGAAGAGGCATTCCTGGTCAGTCACCTCACCCAGTTGCTGCGGCCAGATGACCTGTTGATGGCCACCTGGCGTAATGATGGGCACTGCGATCACGAGGCCGTAGGCCGAGCTGCGGCACACGCGGCGGCCGCCCGCGGGGTGCAATTGGCAGAGGTGCCGGTGTGGGCGTGGCACTGGGCCGAGCCCGATGACCCGCGCCTGCCATGGCCGCGTGCGCACCGCCTGCAGCTCGATGAAAGCCGCCTGGCCCGCAAGCGCAAGGCCTTGGCCGCCCACGTCAGCCAGCTGGAGCCGGACGCCGAGCAGCCGCCGGTGCTGCCACCCCGCTTGATGGAATGTCTGCTGCAACCTTTCGAACTGGTGTTCCTGTGAATGGAGCTGTCATGAGCCTGGATCCGCAATATTTCGCCGAGCTGTACGCCACCAATGAAGACCCTTGGGCTTTTCGCACCCGCTGGTACGAGAAGCGCAAACGCGAGCTGGTAATGGCCAGCCTGCCCCGCCAGTGCTATCAGCGCGTATTCGAGCCAGCCTGTGCCAATGGTGAGCTCAGTGCGTTGCTGGCCGATCGCTGCGCCGACTTGCTGTGCCAGGACCTTGATCCAACGGCCGTAGGCCTGGCCCGCGAACGCCTCGTCGATGTGCCCAACGCCTCGGTGGAAATGGCCCGGCTACCAGCGGACTGGCCGGGCGGGCGCTTCGACCTGATCGTGCTCAGCGAAGTCGGTTACTACCTCGATCCTACAGACTGGCTGCAGGTCATCGAGCAATCGGTGGCCAGCCTGACCTACGACGGCGCCCTGCTCGCCTGTCACTGGAAACACCCCATCGTGGGTTGCCCACAGGATGGACGGGAAGTGCATCGCATGCTGGCCCAGCACCTGCCTCTGCATCACCAGTTCCGGCATGAAGAGGCAGACTTCGTACTGGAATACTGGTCCTGCCAGCCCAGCGTGGTTGACCTGGACGAGACCTGCCCATGATTGCCGTGGTCATTCCGGCGCACAACGAAGCCCGCCGCCTCGGGCGCTGCCTGCGGGCAGTGTTGGTCGCTGCCATGCAAGCGCAACAGGCGGGGCACCGGGTAGACGTGTTGGTGGTGCTGGACCGTTGCAGCGACGGTAGTGCCGCGGTGGCGCGGCGCTTCGGTGTGCGGGTTTTGGAGGTGGATGCCGGTAATGTCGGCATGGCGCGCCGGGTGGGCGCAGCGCACATGGTCGAGCGTGGTGCGCAGTGGCTGGCGTGCACCGATGCCGATAGCCAGGTGCCGTCGCACTGGCTGGTGTCGCAGCTGGCCTGCAGCGCCGAGGTGGTGTGCGGTACCGTGCATGTCGAGTATTGGCAGCCCTGGCAGAAAGCTGCCCTGCGCAAGCTGTACCAGAGCCGCTATGAAGCGCGCGAAGGCCATCGCCATGTGCACGGCGCGAACCTGGGTGTGTGCGCCGCTGCCTATCAACGCGTGGGTGGCTTCCAGCCCCTCGCGGCGCATGAAGATGTGCAGCTGGTCAGCGACCTTCAGGCCAGCGGCGCGCAGATTGTCTGGACCGCCAGGCACAGCGTGGCCACCAGCAGCCGCCTCGACAGCCGCGCCCGGGAAGGGTTTGGTGACTACCTGGCGGGTTTGCAGGCGCAGGTGTGATGAGGCTTGGTCACACCTGACTGAACAGCACCCGCTTGAACGCCTCGGCCGCCAGGTGAACCTGCACCGCCCAATCCCCTGCTGCATCGCTGCCGGCATCATCGGAAATGTATTTCAGGCACACAAACGGAATGCCTTCACCGCGTGCGATCAACGCCAGCACATAGGCTTCCATGTCGACCACGTCATAAGGCGCGTCGCCATGGTTGATCTCGAAACTGTCACCGCTGCCACAGGTTTCCAACGGTAGCCCGGGGATTGCTGCGCCATGCTCCAGGACTACCGGGATATCCGACAAGGGTGTCTCGTATCGGGCAAAGCCCAGCGGTGTGACGTCCATGTCACGTTGTACGAAACGGTTGCAGCACACCACCTGGCCTTTGCCGTGGCGCTGGCTGCCAGCCGATCCAAGGTTGACGACAAGTCTGGGCCTGCGGGTTGCAATCGCCTTGGTCAGTGCAATCGCCGCATTGACTTTGCCAATGCCGGTGAACACGGTGTTCACCTCGGTGAAGACTTCTCCCGCCTCGGCCTCGAGGGCAAAGACGAACAGCGTGTCATCCAGGGAAATGTCGGGGAATTGCTTGATCAGCATCATGGAGCAGGTGTTTCCGCGTGGCTGCAAGGGGCGCGGCCATTGTCGGCCAACGCCGGCTAATTGCAAGTCCCGGCGGCCACCACCGCTTGCAGCGCCTGTGCCTTGCCGACCCCGCTCGCGATAGCCTGTGTCAGGCAGTGCAACTGCTGGTCGGCATGAGTGCCCTCGCGCAGCAGGTGCCGTGCATGCTGGCAAGCACGCTCGGCATCCACGCTGTCGACCGGCACCAGCGCCTGCAACTGACCAAGCCAGCCCTCAGCCGTGACTGGCTGTTGTTCGTGCATACCAATGAACCGTGCATGACGCCCATAGCGCATGGCGCGCCAGTAGTTCTCCTGAGCGATCCAGCGAAGCTCACGGTTGCAGGGCAACAGGTCATGGCGACCGGTAACCTTGTGCTCTACCAAATGGCGAAACAGCGCGGCGATACACAGGGTATCTTCCAGTCGCGGGCAACCATCGCAGATACGCAACTCCACCGTCGGGAAGCGCCGCGAAGGCCGAATGGCCCACCAGAAGTCGCCATCCACAGCCAATGCACCGGTCCGCTGCAACAAGGCGCGGTAGCGTTCATAGGCAGCCCAGTCCGGCAAGGCTTCGGGCAAACCCATGTGCGGCCATTCCCCGCAAATCACTCGGCGATAGCTCATGTAGCCGGTCTGCTGACCCGCCCACATAGGCGATGAGGTGCTCAGCACCAGTAATAACGGCAGCCAGACCAGCAAGCGGTTGATCAGTTGCATGCGGTCACAACCTGGCGGAACGCCAACGTGCACGTGCAGACCATTGAGCAGGCTTCGCTGGGCTACATGCCGGTAGTCATCGAACAGTTGCTGGTAATGTGCCGGGGCAGCGGCCTTCTGCCGCAGCCAGGCGGTGCTTGGGTGGCTCGCCGCGCCGTACAGCCCAATCCCCTCCTCTGCCAGCGCAAGACTCAGCCGCTGCCGCCGCAGTTGGAAGAACTCATGGGCTTCATGAAGGTGGGTGAACACCGGCGAGGCCAACTCAATCTGGCTGCGGAACATTTCCTGCACAAAATATTGGCCCAGCGCTTCGCGGCAACGCCCGATTACCGCAGACGATGGTGCTGCCGGGACCTGTCCCGAGCCCAGCCTTACCAGCAGGTATTCTTCCTCGATGCCGAATGTGCAGGCCCGGGCCATATTGCTTCAGCGATGACGGGTTACGGTGAGCGCCACGGCGGCGATCCGTTCGACTTGCTCATAGCCCGGCTCGGCCAGTTGCTCGCCAAACACGTCAGGGTCGATCTCCCGGTACACCCAGGCCCATTGTGGCCCTGCGAGGCGCAGGCGGATGGCTTCGAGCAACGCATCGCGGCCATCGACAATGGCTACGCCGGTGTAGAGCAGCAAGGTACCGTGGCGGCTCAGGCGTTCGCATCCTTGTTCAACGATGCGCAGCGACAGTTCGGCGCCCAGGGCGCCGCCGCCGTGGCGGTAGGTGCGGGCGCTACGGTCGAGCATGTACGGCGGGTTGGCGACAATCAGGTCGAACGTACCGGTAAGGGCGTCCAGCAGGTCGCTGGCCACTACGGACACATTGCTCACCCCCGCCAGCGCCGCGTTGATCGTAGCGTAGCGCAACGCCAAGGGGTTGATGTCGACGGCGCTGACCTGGGCATGCTGGGCCGCACGCGCGATCAGCAACGCGCCCACCCCGCTGCCACAGCCGATATCGACTGCGTGCTCCACCGGCATGGGGTTATGCTGCAGGTGCTCGTGAATGACCTGGGCAAAACGGTAGCTGTCCGGGCCGAAGAACACCGCATCGCTGCCATCGGTGGGGAACGCCGAATGCACCAGCAGCAGGTCGTCCAGGCTGGACCAGCGCACTGAGCTGCCGAGTAAGTCACCCTTCGGGACCAGCACCTGGGCGCGTTCGAGCAACTGCAATTCATCCGTTGATAGCAGGCCCGGGGCGAAGGGCCGACTCCAGCCGAACACGTCGCGCAGGTTGCTGGCCTGCCCGGAACCCTCACGGGCGTTGACGCGGGTGTGGGTCGCAGGTGTCACACTGGTAAATCGGTAGCCGTCGGCGCGTAGCCGCTGGCCCAGCTGCAGCAATGCCTGATCGGCTTCGAACTGTCTGGCGGTCAGCCTCATCAGCGGGGTTCCTCCTGAAGCAGCCCGGTGGTGCGAATGTATGCCCGGGTCGCCGCCAGGCCCTCGGGTGTGGCGTGGCGGTTGCCGGCCATGCGCTCGATCAACGTTGCGGGTCGGTCACCCGACATTTCGCTGTGTGCTTCGTCCGGGGATTCGGGCAGGCCCCAGCTACCGGGTGCTACACGGCGGATCGCGGGGCGCCAGGTGTCGGCAATCCAGTCGTGCCACAGTTGTTTCTCATAACTGTTGAATACGCCGAACATTGCCGCTGCAGGCCCTTCGATCAGCTTCCACCAGCGGCTCTGGGCCGGGTCCTGGCCTCGCTGAATCCAGCCTTGGGCCTGTAGCGCGGCAACGAACGCGGGCATGGCGCCAGGGGTGGCCAGCCATTGGTTGACGGTGCGCTGTTCAAGGCGGCAACGGTCGGCATGCATGAATTGGCCATAAACCCGTTTGCGCTCCAAGGCGGCGAACAATTCATCCTGCAGGTCGAACTGGCGGATAAGGTCAGCCGCAGCAGTACCTAGCTCGTTCAGGCGATAACCGTTGCGAACCCTCGCGTAGAACGACTTCTGGTCATGCTGAGGGCATAGCTGGCGCAGCGCCTGCAGCGATAGTTGAGCGTGGCCACTGGCAGCATTGTCAATCGTCACATGCAACTGGAAGTAGTGGCCGTCGATGCCCAGTTCTGCCAGTTCGCTGGTGGTAATCAGCAAGTGCAGCGGCGGTTGTTCATAGCCGAGGTTGTAACCAATGACCTCGGGCAGGTGGGTGTCGCAACAGTGCCCCAAGGCCAGTTGCAGGCAACCCTGTAAGTAGCGTGCTTCGTCAAGCGGCATTGCCTCGACACACCCGAGGCGGCCCAGCAGGCGCTGATAGATCAACACATGGTTGCTACGCGGGTCGCCGTTGCCGAGCTCTTCCAGATAAGTTCGGATCAACCCGTGAAAACGTGGGTCGCGCCAGTGGCACAGCGTGCCGTGCAGCCAGGCACCGTCCACCGCTTTGGTCGGGGCGACCTGCTGCAGAAACCACAGCGCGTGAGCGCGATTGACAAAGAAACGGCGTGGAGCGCCTTGCCGGCGTTGTTCCAGGTAGTCGGCGTAGCCGGCGGCGACATCGGCAGCACACCTGGCGCTCCAGGCAGGCAAATCCGAAGGTGAGTCTGGCAGGTCATCCGGCAAGCGTTCAGCACGTGCAAGTTGCTCGTCGAGCCACAGGGCGCTGGCGTCATCTTCGCCGGCCAGCATTGCCTCATAGCGCTGTTGCAGGCTGGACCGCCCAGCGATCATTGACGAAGCTAAAGCGTTGTCGCGGTTCATCACCCTCATGCCGTGCTCCTTATTGCGCCTTACTGGCTCGGTTTCTGACCAGGCATCGGCTCAGGGTCGGGCGCGGGCTGCGGGGCCGGTTTACTGTCGGGTTGTTGCATCTGCAGCGATGGCTTGCTGAGGTCGCCATCCTTGCCAGGGTGATCGTTGTCGCGGTCGAAACAGCCGCCGAGCATCGTCAGCGAGCCCATCAGGATGATGAGTGGAGTCAGTCGCATGGGGCCTCCCCCTCTGGTTGATTGCAGTGCCAGGCAGTCCCGGCACTGCAAGTCGGTCATTTACGAACGGCCGCCCTTGCGGCCCGACTCGCGATCGCTGGGCGTGTGGCTGCCCGAGGACTGCCCGCCTTTGCGCCCGGCTTCAGACGCTTTTTCGCGGTCGTTGGCGAAGTTGCCTGGGTTTTTGTTACCGCCCTGGCTGCCTGTTTGATTGCCGGTACGGCTGTTGTCTTTAGTGGCCATGGTCTTCAAACCTCGTATGACTTCGAAATGCACGGCAGGCTGCCGTACACAAGTTCGGAGTTCGGCGATATGCGGGGATTCGTTTTATTGCGAAGGGTTCGGACCGGTGGCGTTAAATAAGCGGCAATGCCATATTTGGCGCCCCTGTCAGTCGTGCGGCGGGTTATCCATGCGGGCCTGCTGCCGACCCAGCCAGCCCCCCGTCACGGCCCAGCCCACGGCAATGATTGCGCCGATCAGCATCGCCAGCTGTGGGTGCTCGCCCATCACGTCCAGCGCGCGCTTGAGCCAGCCGCTCAGGGCATCGCCGCCACGGTAGATCACGGTATCGATAAAATTCTTGGCTTTGTACTTGTCCTCGGCGGACAGCACGGTGAACAGCATCTCCCGCCCTGGCCGCACCAACGCGTATTCGCCGGCGCGGCGCACTACCATTACCACCACGAATACCGCGAACACCGGTGCCAGTGCCAGCCACAGGAACCCTGCTGCCATCACCAGCGGTACAGCTACCAGCAACACCCCGACGCCCAAGCGCCGGGCCAGGCGCCCGGTCAGCAATACCTGGGTGAGGATTGCCAGGGCCTGCACCACGGTGTCGATCAGGCCGAATACCTGGGTTTGCCGGGTGCGGTCGGTGAAGGTTTCGCTGACGATGCGCGCCTGCTCGAAGTACAGGAAGGTGCTGACGCTGGCCAGCAACACCACGAACAGAGCAATGCCTAGCAGATAGGGCGAACGCAGCACGGCGGTAGCGCCGGTAAACGGGTTGCCACCCAAGGGGCGCGAGCCCGGGGACTCGACCTGTTGCGGTAGTGGGTGGCGCACTCGCCAGCGTTGCAGGAACAGGGCCGCACCCATACTGCCTAGCAAAAGCGCTGCCGCCAGTATCAGCAGCCCGCAATGGCCCAACGGTGCGACAAGCAAGGTGCCGAGAATGGGGCCGCTTAGCCCGCCCAAGCTGGCCCCGGCTGCCAGCAGGCCGAACAGCCGCTTGCCTTGTGCGGTGGAAAACAGGTCAGCGAGCACGCTCCAGGCCAGCGAGATGGTCAGCAAATTGAACACCGATAACCAGACGTAAAAGGCCCTGGCTGTCCAAAGATTGTCCGAATTACCGGCAAACAGTGCCGCGAACATCAACAGGTTGCTGGCAAAGAAACCGTAGGTCCAAGGCAGGATATGCCGGCGTTGCACCCTTGATGCCAGCCAGCCGAACAGCGGCAGGCACGCCAAGGTGGCGATGAAGGTGCCGGTGAACAGCCATTGCAGGTTGTCCACGCCGCCCGCAACACCCATGGTTTCGCGCACCGGGCGCAGCATGAAGTAACCGGTGAACAGCAGGTAGAACAGCAGCAAGCCGGCGATTACCGCCGGCCCCTCGCCGGGCTGCATGTTCAGCCCTTGGACAAGGCGCCGCCGCCAGGCTTGCATGATGTCAGGCAAACTGCTGGATCAGCGCCTGTTGCTGCGCCTGGGTGAGCATGGGTTCATGCCCGGCCTTGAGCTGGTCGAGCTGGCGATCAGGCCGGCCGGTGGCGGGGATGACCGTGGTCACTGCCGGGTGGCTGATGGCGAATTTGAGAAACAACTGCGCCCAACTGCCGATGCCCGCTTCGCTGGCCCAGCCCGGCAAGGCCTTGTCCTTGACCTTGGCAAACAGGCGGCCATCGTCGAAGGCACGGTTGATCAGCACCGCAACGCCCCTGTCCTGGCACAGCGGCAGCAGTTCGCGGGCGGCGTCGGGGGCATTGACGGAGTAGTTGATCTGGATGAAGTCCAGCGGCTCGCTGCGCACGATTCGGGCAACGTCGTCCTGGCCACTATTCAGATAATGAGTGATGCCGACATAACGGGTCAGGCCTTGCTGCTTCAGTTCGCGCGCATAGGGCAGTTGGGTCTGCCAGTCACGCAGGTTGTGGATTTGCAGCAGATCGACTTTGTCGGTACGCAGGCTCCTCAGGCTGCCGGCCCATTGCGCTTCGGCGTCGGCCCGGCTGTCGGCGGCGATCTTGGTGGCAATAAAGCACTGCCGGTGCCAGCCGCCCTCTTCCAGCAACTGGCCAAGAATGCTGTCGGCACCGCCATAGTTGGGCGAGGTGTCGATTACACGGCCGCCCCCTTCGAAAAACGCCTTGAGTACCGCTTTCAATTGCTGATACTGGGCCGAGCCGGTTTCTACTTCGAAACTGCCGGAGGTACCGGCACCAATCACCGGCAACGCTTCACCGGTGGACGGTATTTTGCGCGTCAGCAAGCCCGCCGGGGCGGCGGCGTGCAGCCAGGGGCTGGCGGCGGCCAGCAACCCCAGCGTGGCACCTGCGCGTAGGACGTCACGACGTGCGTACATGGAAAGCTCCCGTCATGAAGCGGAAACTTTCAAGGCTAGCCGCTCCATACCGGGCCGGCAGGTGTTTCTGTATCTGGATGTTAAGTGATCAGGCTCGTAGCAGCTGGCTCAGGTCCACACCCGTCTCGCCCATGGGCGGGCACCAGTAATAGCCGCCCGTCAGTGGCCGGCTGAAGCGGTACAGACCGTCGATGATACCGTCCTCCAGGCCGCTCATGCGCCGCAACTGCACTTCGAACGCATCGAAGCTGTGGCCCAGGGCAACGAAGGCCAAGCCGGCGCCACGCGGGTCAGCCCAGGCTACCGAGCGACGGACCATGAACGCCTCCGGCGCAAAGCTTTCCTGGGCGGTGCGCTTGACGTGTGCGGACTCGGGGGCATCGTCCAGCTCTTCGTTATCGCTCAGGCGGCGGCCCATGATGTTGTCCTGGTCAGCCTGGGGCAGCGACTTGAAGTACTCCAGGTCGTGTTTCCACAGCTGGAACGCGGCAAAGCTGGAACCATCGGCAGCAATGGCCGCCTGTACGGCGTCTTCGTCCACCGGGTTCTCGGTGCCGTCTTCGTAGCCTGTCAGGTCATGGCCGCCGCGGTGCAGGAAGCCATCGACACTGTCGGCCAGGCGCAGGGCCGGGGCCAATAGATGTTCCAGGGCCTGGGCCCGCAGCAGCAGGTCGCCGCGCTCGTTACCACGCAGCCACAGCCACAGGGCATGTTGGGTGCTCGGGTTCTCCACAGCAGCGTCCAGCACCGGAAAAGCACGCAGGCCTGGCACTGCACGGCCCAGGGCCTTGGCCAGCGGGGCGCCGACCCCCAGGATCAGTTGGTCGCCATCGACCTGTTGCAGCAAGGCATCCAGAGCGGCAGGCAACGCCTCGGGCGACTGCAGGGTGAAAAACAGGTGACGGGCATGGGCCGGCACCGGGGTGGCAAGCAGCCCTTTCTGGAACGGCATGACAGGCTAATCCTCGGACAAAAGCGGAATGCTACTGCGCCTGCAGGCCCGCTGCAATGCGGCATGGAGCCTCGCTGATCGCTGCGGTTGGTAACAAACGGTTACCAAGAGCTGGCCCTTTGCAATTAGCTATCAATCAACGCCAGCCTACACTCCTCGAGGCCCTTCGCCCGAGAGACCGCTCATGACCGCCTCGCCCCTGTTAACCGCCTTCCTGCCGCTCGCGTTGGGCATCATCATGCTCGGCCTTGGGCTGTCGCTGACCCTGGCCGATTTCGCGCGCGTGGTGAAATACCCCAAACCGGTGGTGGTAGGCCTGGCCTGCCAGATCTTGCTGTTGCCACTGGTGTGCTTCCTGATCGCCAATGGCTTTGGCCTGGAGTCGGCCCTGGCGGTGGGGCTGATGCTGCTGGCAGCTTCGCCGGGCGGCACCACGGCCAACCTGTTCAGCCACCTGGCCCATGGCGATGTGGCGCTGAACATCACGCTCACGGCGGTGAACTCGCTAATCGCGATTCTGACCATGCCGTTGCTGGTGAACCTGTCGCTGAGCTGGTTCATGGCCTCGGACCAGGCCATTCCACTGCAATTTGCCAAGGTCTTGCAGGTATTTGCCATTGTCCTGTTGCCGGTCGCACTGGGTATGCTGATCCGCCGTTACGCCCCTGGTTTTGCCGCACGCATGCAGAAACCGATGAAACTGGTGGCGGCGCTGTTCCTGGCCTTTACCATTGTCCTGGCGCTGGCCAAGGACTGGCAGACCGTGGTCGAGTACGCGCCGGTGGTGGGCCTGGCTGCCCTGCTGTTCAACCTGCTTAGCCTGGCCGTGGGCTACTGGGTGCCGCGCCTGTTGAATATTCCCAAGCGGCAGGCAATTGCCATTGGCATGGAAATCGGCATTCACAACGGCACGCTGGCGATTGCCTTGGCGCTCAGCCCTTCATTGCTGAACAACGCAACCATGGCGGTGCCCGCGGCGCTGTACAGCCTGATCATGTTCTTCACGGCGGCAGGTTTTGGCTGGTGGGTCAGCCGCGGGCACGTGGCGGCAGCGCCCAAAGGGGAAACAGTGAATTGAAGCAGTGACTGGTATGGGAGCGGGCTTGTCCCGCGAAGCAGGCAACGCGGTGTATGGCACCGGCTTTGCCGGTGTTCGCAAGACACGCCCGCTCCCACAAGAGGCAAATCCAGGTTGTCACTGCTGGCTGCGCTTGCTGCGCAATTGCTGCTTCAGCACTTTCAAAGGCGGCGCATAAAAAAAACCGAACGACACACTCCCGGTGCGCCCTTTCACTGCATGGTGCAAACGGTGCGCACGATACAGTCGCTTGAGGTAGCGGTTGACCGACCGTGGTTTGCGCGGCCAATGCCGGTGAAAGAACCCGTCATGGGCCAGGACATACAACATGCCGTACCCTGCCACGCCGCCGCCAACCCATTGCAAGGGTGCATAACCAGCCTTGCCCAAGGCGACCAACCCCGTGGCGATGAGCCCCAACGCCAGCAGGTACAGGTCGTTGGTCTCGAGCATGCCCAAGTGTGGCTCATGGTGCGAGCGGTGCAGCCACCAGCCCCAGCCATGCATGATGTACTTGTGAGCCAGCGTGCCAACGCCCTCCATGGCCACCAAGGTGCCGAACAATACGGCGAGATTGAACAGCATGAAACAGTCCGGGTGATGGCAACGGGAGGCGCAAGGGTACCGTCAACCCAGGTTTTTTTCCATGCAGGGATGACCGTTGCAAACCATTCACCCATGAAGCCATTGTCATGTTTTCGCCCTTGACCTGCTCTGCCACGCGGCGTATGGTCCGCAGCGCAATTTTGCTTTGCTCAACAGGAGACCTGCCTTGGACAGTAGCCCCAGTCGCTTGCGACAGGCCCACGTGGTGCGCTAGCCCGGCAGTGTCCTGCGCTGTCTGGCCGCCCTGGCAAGACGGTGGTTTCCTTTAACCCCGCTTCTCCTCCTCTCCTCGTGGTCCTGCGCATTTTTCTGGTTTTTCAACCACGCCAACAGATGGCGTTCATGCGGGTGTGTGCCCGCGGAAGAGGTTTGCTATGGATTGGAAAGTATTTTTGCTGCGCGTCAGCATTGCCCTGCTGCTGGGGGCACTGATCGGTGCCGAACGGCAATTGCGTCAACGCCTGACCGGGCTGCGCACCAATGCGCTGGTGAGTACCGGTGCCTGTCTGTTCGTGCTGATGACCCAGGCAGTGCCAGGCATGGCGCCTGCCGATGCCTCGCGCGTTGCCGCCTATGTAGTGTCGGGCATCGGCTTTCTCGGTGGTGGCGTGATCATGCGCGATGGCTTTAACGTGCGCGGCCTGAACACGGCGGCTACCTTGTGGTGCACGGCTGCGGTCGGTGTGCTGTGCAGCCTTGGGCTGCTGCTGGAGGCGGCACTGGGCAGCCTGGTGGTGCTGTGCGCCAATATCCTCTTGCGGGACATCGCCCAGCGCCTGGACCGTCAAGACGTAGTGCCTGCCAGCGAGGTGGAGCAACACTTCGAGGTGCGCATCGTCTGCCGCGCCGAGGACGAAATCCAGGTGCGCAGCCTGATGCTGCATAGCCTGGGCGATCCGCAGCTGCGGTTACAGTCGCTGCAAAGCGCAGACCTGGACAGCCCTGCACGCCTGGAAGTACGTGCCGAGCTGCTGGGTACCGCACAGGCACCGGCTCAACTGGAGCGGCTGGTCAGCCGGGTCAGCCTGGAAAAAGGCGTCAGCTCGGTGCGCTGGCAATTACAGCCGCACGTGTTGGCGGCCGACTAGGACGACAGGAGTGCTTCATGCTTATCCGCCCTACCCTTGAGCACGATATTCAATACCTGCCGGACGTGGAGCGTTCGGCAGCCCAGGCTTTTGCTGGCTGGCCAGCGCTGGCCTGGCTCGCCCAAGCTGATGTGATGGATTGCGCCGCGCACAGGGCTTTCGCCGCGGGCGGTGGTAGCTGGGTTGCTGAAAACCCGATCGGGCAGATTGTAGGGTTTGCGTGCGTGCGGCGTGCGGGCCAGGCATTGCACCTTCATGAGATATCGGTGCGTCAGGATGCCCAAGGGCAAGGCGTCGGTAGCCGATTGCTGCAGCAGATCATCGATGTAGCGCGTTGCGCAGATGTCCGCGAGCTGACGTTGACCACCTTTGTCGATGTGCCCTGGAATGCGCCGTTTTATGCACGGTTCGGGTTTGAGGTGATCGATGAGGAGCGGCTGGGCGAACGACTCCTGCGTATGCTGGCCAGTGAGCACGCTCAGGGCCTGAAGGGGCGCTGTGCCATGCGTCTTTGCATGGCGCATTGACCGTTGGGGTGCAGAGCGCACGGCCATACCGTGTTCGCCGGTTTTCACTGCGTTGGCGCGTGGTGCGGTCGAAACCGGTGGCGAAAAAAATTAAACCTTTGCCTCACTCTCACCCTCCACCGTACGCGACACTGAGGTCGCCCCACGGTTTAAGGAGTGAAGCATGAGCAATCTCTTCATCAAGCGCGTTGGTTTCTCCATGGTGTTGGGCCTGGCATCGGCGCACGCACTGGCGGCGAGCTCCGATGACTTCGTCGATGCGGCCACCGAGGCCGGCATCGCCGAAGTGGTCACCGGCAACCTGGCTAAGGAAAAAAGCCAGAATGACGAGATAAAGACATTCGCCCAGCAAATGGTCACTGACCACACCCAGGCGAACCAGAAGCTCGGCGACATCGCCCGCAAGCTGGATATTTCCGTTCCGGATGACGCGGCCATGACCGACAAGGTCAAGAAGATGATCCTGGAATGGCGTGATGAATCATTCGACAAGTCGTACATCAACAACCAGGTTGATGCTCACGAAAAAGCGGTCGAACTGTTCAAGAAAGAGGCTGCATCGTCCGACAAGGCCGAGCTGAAGGCCTTCGCCAGCGAAACCCTGCCAAAACTCGAACAGCACCTGGAGCATGCCAAGGCGCTTCAGGCCAAGCACGCCAAGTGAGGCCCTCCATGAGCAACGATGCACTGAAAACAGAAGTCCTTACCCGCCTGCTGCATTCGCATCCGCAAGGGCTGGGCAAGGAAGTGCTGGACAACTACCGCGGTGAGAAGGCGGTGGCTGACGTACTGAAGACGCTGCAGGAGGCCGGCTTGATTCACGACGGCAGCGTGGTCGTGGGCAGTGACCAGCAGGTCAGCGTGCACTACCCGATCAAGCTGTCGGCAGCGGGTGTCGAAGCCGCGCGACAAGCCGAATCCTGAATACCCGCCCGTCGGCCCAAAAGGCCGCTCTCATGGAGCCCCTGCTAGCTCATTGAGCTAGCAGGGGCTCTGTTTGAGTGGGCGGGCCAACACCCTCACGTGTTCTTTTCGATGTCTCCAGGCGCCTTGGCCGGCCCTTGCGGATCCACCTGCGGGTCGTCAAGATCCGGGGAATCAGGGTCGAAACCAAGATCGTCCGGTTTGTCGGCCTGCTCCGTCGAGTGAGGCCCTTCTTTGCGTTCTGGCTCAGATGGCTGCATGGCGTTTTCTCCCGTGAGTGTCAAAGGAAGAACGCGCCAGCCACAGAAAGTTTGATTAATCTGCAGCGGGAGCCAGTTGCGCGCGACATTGCGCCAGCGCCTGATCACGCTCCTTCAACTGCTCCTCATACCGCTGTAACTGCCGCGCCTGTTCAGCGCACACATCGCGCCTGTGCTCCAGGCTCTGCGCTTGCACATCCAGCTGCCGGCGCATTTCCTCACTGGCGCCCTGGGCCTGGGCCAGAATCGTGCGCAAGCCCTGAATCTGCGCATCGCGTTGTTCCAGCAACTCTTCCTGCGCCCGGCACTCACTGGCAGCCTGGCGGTGCTCACCCAGCAACCGCTCGTTGTCCCGGTGCAGGCGGGTGAGTTCGTCCTGTTTGACGATCATGCCCTGTTGCAGCTGCCGCACCTCCACCTGCATCTGCTGCAACTGCGCTTCGTGGCGGCGCTGTTCCTGCTCGCGCTGTTCACGGCTGGCATTGCGATAGTGTTCCAGCGCATCACGGGCATGGCGGTGCTTGTCTTCCAGCGACTTGACCTGTTCGTCCTTGTCAGCCAGGCGCACCTGCAATTCACCCAGCGACTGGTTGAGGCTGGCACTGCGTAGCTGTTCGGCCTGCAGCGTGCTTTGTGTGGACAGCAGTTTTTCTGTCTCGGCGGCCAAGGCCGCTGCATCGATCTTGTGTTGCTGATGCGCTGCAGCCAGGGCTTGCTGGGCAATTTCAAGCTGCGCCTCAAGTTTTTCCCGCTGTTGCGTGAACGTGCTCTCGGCATGCTCGATCTTCAGGTCGGCCTCGTCCTGTAACTGCGTTGCCAATTGCCCGACCAGGCGGCTCAACACATCACTGAGCGCCACGCCACCTTCAGAAGCCACCGGCTGCTGGCCGTTCAACTCCTTCAGGTAACGGTGAATTGTGGTTTTGGAGCCGGTATTGCCCAGCTCGATACGTATGGCATCGATGCTGGGGTTCTCCCCCCGGGCAATCAGCGCCTGACGCGCCTGCTGCACTACCACCTTGTTGATACCGCCCCGGGCCATGCTTGCTCCTACGATTTTGTACTGTGTTATGTAACATGTAATTACGTACCAATTATGGCGATAACAGACCACGCCTGCAAACATTTCCTCAGGTGGAATAATCACGGCTTATCGCATGTGATAGGCAAAATATGGAGTTCGGGCGGTGTGGCGCCCAAATGTTGCGTGCAGTCGCGGCGCGTCATCGACCGGCTGCTCTAGGCAGAACGCACAACCGAAAATTGCGCCCGCTCGCAAGAACAAATGATGCACAACACGCCGCAGTACGTTTGGCCCACAGCGGCATGACTCTGCAGGTGCCAGCTGATCGCAGCGTCTCTGAAGTGCTGGAGGACGCCGGAGTGTGCGTGCCCCTTGCCTGTGAACAGGGTATCTGCGGCACCTGTTTTACCGGCGAGATAGATGGCGAGCCGGAACACCTTGAGAGTTTCCTGACTGCACAAGAGCGTGCACGCAACGATCAGTTCACGCCCTGCTGCTCTCGCTCGCGCAGCGCCTGCCTGGTACTCGACCGTTGACCCATAGCGCCCTATGCCATGAGCCTACACCGGCTTAGCAGAGGGCGCCTTTGCGAAGGCTTGCCAGGAAAACCGGTAGTGCGCTCCAAATGGGAAATACGTGATGGGTTTACACAGCTACCCGGCGATCTCCAGGTCTACCTGACCGAGGCGCTCACTGAACAGCCAATGGCCTTTGACCAGACGCAGTTTATCCCTGAAGGTGCCAATCAGATGGGGCGGGGATGCCATTGGGGCCTCCCCTTGCTCGCTGGAGCAGTACATCGAGATGGGCCATGTCGCCGTCGGCCTGGGGCGTAGCCGCGGCCTGAGCATCGAGGAGTGGCTGATGAACCAGTATGGTTTCAATCGTCGCATGGAAGTCGTCACTCACGACTTCAACACCCTCCCCCAACTGGTGATTGGCACCCAGCGCGTCGCCACGATGCATCGCCGCCTGGCTGATCTGTATGCGCAATACCTGCCGCTACGAATTCTGCCCCCACCGGTGAGGATTCCGCCGATGCGCGAGTTCATAGCCTGGCACCGCAGCATGGATGGCGACCCCATGCACCGCTGGCTGCGCGAAAGGGTTCAAGAGTTCATCACCACTGTGGACCAGCATCGGGAGGTATCGACCCGCGCGATACCTCGCATCCCGAGTATCGATTGGCCGAACGTGCACACCCGCTCCTAACATTGGCCGCGATCACGCCATTACGACGTGCGTGTCTAGCGACCAATAAGGACAACAACAATGTTCCGGTATTTCCCTACTAACTACGTTTGGAACCTTTCGGTAGGCCTCGCCATCGAGATGGGAGCGCGCATCGGCGAAATCGAGGAAATGTGCGGGCCGCTCCAGGAAGCGGCCAAGCAACCCGATGCCGCTGGGACACAGGCCTTCCGGGAGACTTGGTCGAAGATGGCAGACAAGCTCTGCTCATTGGCCCAGGAAGACGAAGCGCAAGGGCGCCTGTTTTCCGCCGGTGAAAAATACAGCCGTGCCTCCTCGTACCTTATCACCTGCGAACGCCTGCAGGCGCATGATGCTCCCGGCCGCCTGGACATGTACAAGCGCTGCCTCGAACTCTTCGCTCGAAGCCTTGAGCTGACAGAAGATAAATGCACGCGCGTCGAGATTCCCTATGAAGGCAAGCATATCGCTGGCCTTTTCATCCCTGCCGATAACGTATCAGGGCCGGCCCCGGTCCTGGTGCAGGTCAACGGGCTGGATTCGACCAAGGAAATGAAATACCGCGTTGGCCTGCCGGCTTGGCTGGCCAAACGCGGTGTGGCGTCGTTGATCATCGACCAGCCGGGCACCGGTGAAGCGCTGCGGCTGCAGGGGCTGACGGCCCGTTATGACTCGGAGCACTGGGCCAGCCGCGTGGTGGACTGGCTGGAAACCCGCGCGGATGTCGATGCCAATCGTATCGGCATGGAAGGCGTTTCGTTGGGCGGGTACTACTGCCCGCGCGCCGTCGCCTTCGAGCCACGTTTCGCCTGTGGTGTGTCGTGGGGCGCCAACCACGGCTGGCGCGACGTGCAGAAGCGTCGCCTGGAAAAAGAGGGCGACTTCCCGGTACCGCACTATTGGGCGCATGTGCGCTGGGTCTGGGGCGCCAAGGACATGGACGAATTCATGACCATCGCCGAGAACGTCCATCTAGATGGCGTGCTGGACCGAATCAAGGTGCCTTTCCTGGTCACCCACGGCGAGAAGGACTCACAGATTCCGCTCAAGTGGGCGCACCGTACTTATGAGCAACTGGTAAACAGTCCCAAGCGTGAGCTGAAAATCTTCACGGAGCGCGAAGGCGGCGTGCAGCACGCGAGCTTCGACAACAGCATGAATGCCGGCCAATACATTGCAGACTGGGTCGCTGAGACCCTCGGCGGCCGAGTAGCCTGAATGTCTCGGTAACGAGGTCGATCACGCCAACGGCAGGCACGTCAGCCTGCCGTTTTCAATACAGCATTCAGTTACTCCCGCTTGCCACCCAATCAAACGCAGCATCGTTGCTATGCCAGTCACTGCTCCAAGCTCCCTTCTCGCATTCCCAGTCGCAGAGAGCATATGGAAAAATTGCATCACCGCTATGCACTATCAAGGCGCAACTTCAGAAATTTAGTGTCTGAGACCTTCCTGGCGGCCTACCCCCCTTCTGGATGAAAACTGAATCTTTGAAACGTTAAGCGCCAAAATTCCAAGCTGTTGTTTTTATTGAAAGTTTATGCCAACTGCTTTCAGACTTTCAGTTTCGAGGGCTTTGTCACCGTACGCACGCTGCAGGAGCGCCACCTTGTGCCGGTTACGCTTTGCCGCCACCATGGGCGTCCAGCACTGATCACCGACAAAAAATGACCCTGGAAAACTACAAAGCAATCGCCGACAGCATCGCCCTGCTGCTGTATCCGCACGCTGAAGTCATCGTCCATGAGCTGCGCAGCCAGACCGTCGTGCACATCGCCAACAACTTCTCCCAACGCAAGCTGGGCGATGATTCGGCGATTGATCACGAACTGGGCGATTTGCTTGAGGGCGCCAACCTGGGCCCCTACGAGAAGCTGAACTGGAACGGCCAGAAGGTCCGCTCCATCAGCACCGTGCTACGCAACGCACAAGGCGAAGCCGAGCACCTGATGTGCATCAATCTGAACGTGTCGGTATTGGAGCAAGCCCGCGTGGCGCTCGATGCGTTCTTCCAGATGAGCCGGCTGGTACCGCAACCTGACGCGTTGTTCCGCAACGACTGGCAGGAACGTATCAACACCTTCCTGCATGCGTGGCTACAAGCGCGCAACCTTTCGCTACAGACACTGCAGATGAAAGACAAGCGCAGCCTGGTGCAGGCGCTGCATGCCGAAGGCGCATTCGAGGGGCGAAGTGGGGCTGACTATGTGGCCAACGTGCTGAGCATGGGCCGGGCCACCGTTTACAAGTACCTGAAAGAACTCAAGACCTAGCGGCGCGCTGCCACCGGCAAGAAGCTGCAAGTGGCTGCGCTCAGGGACTTGTCTATCGTGGATAATTATTCTACCGTGGACATATATTCCATAAGGAGCGCAGCATGCCAGCCTCTACTGCTTCACCGACTGCCGCCAATGCCGTTGACCTCGATGCACTGTACACGTCCATTGAGGAAGCCCACAGCGCACTGCGCCCCGCCGTCAGCATCACACCCCTCAGTCACAGCGCGCGGTTGTCGGCGCTGACCGGCTGCGAAGTCCTGCTCAAATGCGAGCACCTGCAACACACCGGCTCGTTCAAGTTCCGCGGCGCCAGCAACAAGATCCGCCTGCTGCCGGTTGATGTGCGCAAGCATGGGGTTATCGCTGCCTCGTCCGGCAACCATGGGCAGGCGCTCGCACTAGCCGGCAAAACGGCAGGTGTGCCAGTGACTGTGTACACCGCCACTTCGGCTTCGCCATACAAAATCGAGGCGATGCGCACCCTGGGCGCCGAAGTGCTTTGCCTGCCTACGGACCCACTGGGTGCAGAGCTGGAAGCCGCCAGGCAAGCCGAGGCTCAGGGTGTACCGTTCGTGTCGCCCTACAACGACCTGCAAGTCATTGCCGGTCAAGGCACCATCGGCATGGAATTGTTCGAGCAGGCACCAGACCTGGACGCAGTGTTCGTCGCCGTAGGCGGTGGCGGGATGATTGCCGGCATCGGTGCCGCCCTGCGCAGGCTCAACCCGGGCACCGAGATCATTGGCTGCTGGCCGGCCAATGACCCTGCCCTGGCGCAGTCCATCAAGGCCGGTGAAATTGTCGAGGTCGACGCCCTGGAAACGCTGTCGGACGGCACGGCTGGCGGCGTCGAGCCGGGCGCCATCACCTTGCCGCTGTGCCAGGCGCTGGTCACCGATACCGTGCTGGTCAGCGAGGACGAAATCCGCGCCGCCATGCGCGATATCGCCAGCAGTGAACGCTGGATCATCGAAGGTGCTGCAGCCGTCGCGGTTGCCGGCATGCAAAAGCTCGCCGAGCGCTACCAGGGCAAGCGTGTCGCCGTGATCCTGTGCGGCCGTAACATCCTGCTGGAAAAGTTCCTGGAGGCCGTTCGATGAAGGTTTTCAGCAAGGCGCAGATCGTCGCCAGCTTCAACCCGGAGCTGGCGGTAAGCAGGCTGGAGGAAGGCTTTATCGCCTACTCCGAAGGCACGGTACAGGTGCCGCCCGTGCAGGCCTTTGCATTTAAGGGGGCGAACGGTGACTGCTGTGTGAAATCGGCCTATATCGAGGGCAGCCCGACCTTCACGGTCAAGCTTTCAACCGGTTTTTATGACAACCCTGCCAAAGGCCTGCCGAGCAACGATGGCCTGATGCTGGTGCTGTCTGCGCTCACCGGGCAACCGCTGGCGCTGCTGCAGGACCAAGGCTGGCTGACCGGCATGCGCACCGCCCTGGCCGGGCGTATTGCTGCCAGGCTGCTGGCGCCGGACCAGGTCAAGGCCATTGGCATCCTCGGTACCGGCATGCAGGCGCAGATGCAGCTTGAACAGCTGCGCGCCGTTACCGATTGCCGCCAGGTCGTTGTCTGGGGCCGTCATGAAAGCGGGCTTGCGGCCTATGCGACATTTGCCCGTGAACTGGGCTTCGAGGTTCGCAGCACGCAGGATGCGGCAGAAGTTGCGGGCGCTGCAAACCTGATTGTCTGCACCACCCCTTCCCGCCAGCCGCTGTTACACAGCGAGTGGGTCCAGCCGGGCACGCATATCACTGCCATCGGCGCCGATGCACCTGGCAAGCAGGAACTGGACCCGGCACTGGTGGCCAGGGCGGACCGTATCATCGTCGACTCGGTCGCCCAGTGCAGCCAGTACGGCGAAGTGGCCCACGCGCTCGACAGTGGCCGGATAAAGGCGAACCAGCTGATCGAACTGGGGGCACTGCTGGCCGGGCGTGCCAAGGGGCGCGAGCACGACGGCCAGATCACCCTGGCAGACCTGACCGGCGTGGCAGTGCAGGACACGCAAGTCGCAAGCTGCGCCCTCGCTGCATTGGGCACCTGAGGCGACAGCGAAGTCAGAGCAGACGCTGCACCTGGGCCGGCGTACGCTGCATCAGCACCTTGCCATTGCGTACCGACACCAGGGCATGTCCCTGGGTGCGCACCATTTCGTAGTCGTCAGGCGCCGACAGCAGCAACAGGTTCGCCGGCCGCCCCACTTCGATGCCGTAGCGCTCGCCCAGGTTCAAGGTGCGGGCGCTGTTATCGGTGATCAGGTCAAGGCAACGCTGAAGGTCTTCGTAACCAAGCATGTGGCAGATGTGCAGGCCGGCCTCAAGAATGCGCAGGATGTTGCCGTTGCCCAGCGGGTACCACGGGTCGACGATGGAGTCCTGGCCAAAGCACACGTTCATGCCGGCACGGTCAAGTTCGGCAACACGGGTGACACCCCGGCGCTTGGGGTAGTTGTCAAAGCGTCCCTGCAGGTGAATGCTTTCGGTCGGGCACGACACGAAGTTGATACCCGACAACTTGAGCAGGCGGAACAGCTTGTAGCAGTAGGCATTGTCATACGAGCCCATGGCCACGGTATGGCTGGCCGTCACCCGGGCCCCCATGCCGCGCACCCGGGCCTCTTCGGCCAGCACTTCGAGGAAGCGTGACTGCGGGTCGTCGGTCTCATCGCAGTGCACGTCCACCAGGCAACCGGTGCGCTCGGCCAGGTCCATCAAAAACTTCACCGACGACACGCCCTGGTCGCGGGTGTTCTCGAAATGGGGAATGCCGCCGACCACATCGGCGCCAATCGCCACTGCTTCGGTCATCAGCGCCCGGCCGTTGGCGTAGGACTCGATGCCTTCCTGCGGGAAGGCGACAATCTGCAAGTCGACCAGCTCGCGTACTTCGTCACGCACCTCGACCATGGCCTTGAGTGCGGTAAGTTGCGGGTCGGTGACATCGACATGGGTGCGCACATGCTGGATACCGTGGTCCACCAGCATGCCGATGGTTTTTTTCGCACGGGTCTTGATGTCATCGTGGGTGGTGAGCTCCTTGCGCTCGGCCCAGCACTCGATGCCTTCGAACAGGGTGCCGCTCATGTTCCACCTGGGTTCGCCGGCCGTTAGGGTCGCGTCCAGGTGGATGTGCGGCTCGACAAAAGGCGCCACCACCAGATTTTGCCCAGCGTCCAGGTCATCGCCAGCGCCAGGTGCTTGCACCCCGCCCTGGGGCGTGATGGCGGCAATGCGCTCACCATTCAGTTCGATGCGGAACAGGCCAGGCTTGCCGCGCAGGCGTGCGTTGAGGATGTTCATGCTGTTACTCCTTGCCGTGGGCTTCGCTCATGCGCCATACCAGCATGGCGACCGAAGCATTCATGCGAAAAAGCGGGTCGTCGATGGATTGCCCGCTCAGTTGTTCGATGCGCTGGATGCGCTGATTAATGGTGTTGCGGTGCAGCCCCAGGCGCTGCGCGGCCTTGAGCCCGTTGCCGTTCTCCATGAGCAAGGCGTCGAGGGTGTGCACCAGGGCGTTGGCCTGCTTGCGCCCAGGGGCGATCAACGGGCCGAGCGTACGGCTGACGAAGTCGTCGATCAGCGAGCGGTCGACGATGCCTTGCAGCAGGCGCAGCACCCCCAGTTCGCTGAAGTTGCAATAGCCGTTGGCCGGGCGCAAGTGCTGCGCTACGTCCAAGGCCTGGCGCGCCTCATTGAGGGCTTGACGGTAGTGCGCACAGTCGTCGGCGAGGCTCGACAAGCCCATGTGCAGGCTCAGTTCACCCGTCACTGCCTGCAACTGCCGATAAAGCCCAGCCAAGGTCTCGGGCAAGTCGTGCGCATCGGCCAGCAGTACCACGAACAGATCACCCGGCAGCTGTGCCATCACGCTCCCTGCCCGTTGGCGGCACCAGGCTTGCAGCTGATCTTCCAATGCCTGGCGGGTAGCTTGCCAGGTCCGCTCGCCGTGGCTCAGCCCGTGGCGCTCGAACAAACCATCCACGCCCGCCAGGCGCAAAGCCAGCAAGCGCCGCGGTTCATCCAGTGCCAGTTGCAGATGCGTTGCCCGCTGCCGGGCAATGGCCAGGCTCGGGTAGTCGCCAGTCAGCAACTGGCCGAGGATATCGTGACGCGAGCGGCGTACCTGGCTCATCTGCACCAAGGCCGTGCCGATCAGGTGGGTGACCACGACCATCTTCAGCGCATAGGGCTGCTCGATCAGCGGCAGGCCAAGTTGTTCGGCACGCGCGATGACAGCCGCAGGGACGCACTGGATAAAGCTGCCGCCAGTGAGGATGACCATGCCGGCGATGCCCACTGCGGCACCATCTTCCACCAGGCTGAGGAGGTTGGCCTCGCCGCGCGGGTGGTTGATGCCAGTGACGAACACCAGCTCACCGCCCATTACCCATTCGGCGATACCTTCGTTTTCCGCCACATAGGGCCAGCGTACCCGCCGTTGCAGGTTGCGCGCCCCGGCCAGCACGCGCATATCGTGCAGACCGGGCAAATGCAGAATCTCGTCCAGCGCCAGGCTCACGGCTCGACACCCGCCTGACCCGGAGCCCGGCGGCGTGCGCCAAGTTCGAGGATGACGATGTAGCACAGGGCCGAGGCGCCGATACCCACCAGTGGAGCGACCCACGGCGAGGCGTACGCCAGTACCGCGCCCACGGCATAGGCAAACAGCCCGGTGAGGTTGTAACGTGGCAGGCTTGCCATGCCCAGTGCCGGGTACTTGCCGCGGTGGCGATACCAGAAATCAGCCATGATCACCCCGCCCACCGGTGGAATGATCGAGCCCAGCAGCACCAGGAACGGGATCAGCATTTCGTACATGCCACCCATCGCCAGCACAATGCCCACCCCCGCCGCCACCAGCGTTGCCGTGCGCCGGCGCTCGCTGCGCAACAAATGGCAGGCGGCCGCGGACACGTTGTAGATGGTCGGCCCCTGGATGGTCCACAGGTTCAGGCATAGCATCACCACCGCTGCAAACGACAAACCCTGCAGCATCATTACCTCGACGATATCGGCCTGTTGGTAAACCATCGCGCACCAGGCACCGGCCACCACCATCAGGCCGTTGCCAAGGAGAAATGCCACCACGCTGGCGGTCACCGCCACCCGGCCGCTGCGCGACAGCCGTGTCCAGTTGGTGGCCTGGGTGGCACCACTGGCGAAGGTGCCGAAGACCATGGTCACCGCTGCCGAAAAGGTCATGGTTTCGTGCGGTACCACTGAGGCCAGGCCGGCAAAGCCGCCAACATCGCGGGTGGCAATGTACATCGACACCAGCAGCAGCACGAACATCAATGGCACCGATACTCGCGACAGCACGTCCAGCCCCTTGAAGCCGATGATGGCAGTAATGCTGAAGCCCAGGCCAAACAGCACCATCAACGGTACGCTGAAACCTTCCGCCAGCCCCAACAGTTTGACCAGCACGATCGCCACGGTGGCTGTGCCCCAGGCGTACCAGCCAAGTTCAGCGAAACCCAGCAGAAAGTCCGAAAGCCGACTGCCAGCTTCGCCAAAACAGAAACGCCCCATCAACACGGTGTTCAGCCCGCTGCGCGAGGCGATGAATGCCAACGCAGCGGCATACAAGGCCAGCAGGCTGTTGCCGAGGGCGGCTACCCACAACATGTCGACAAAATTGAAGGCCATGCCCAGCTTGCCGCCGGCGAACATCGTGCCGGTGAAAAAGGTAAAGCTGAACAGGACCATGGCAATCGGCAGCAGGCCTTTGCGGGCAGACTGCGGGGCTTCGCTGAGGGGGAATTCGCTGGGTGAGCTCATTGCACGGGGCTCCGGGTAGTAGTTGGGAGCTGGAAGAGCAATATGCGGGCCGCTTTTTCGAGCCCCGATACCCGTGATCAAATCGGGCAAGCAGCCCAGACATCAATGTGCACTGTGAACATTAAAGTCGCTTTTATGCGCTGTGAAAGTGTGCCGGACGACTTATTTTGAGGCATTCATGCACCAAAGCCGGCTTGGGCTGGGTAGGATTCACCCAGTCGACCAAGCACTTTTGGGCTGCTGCGCAGCCCATCGCCGGCAAGCCAGGCTCCCACAGGTACGGTACAACCCTTCGAGCATTGCGCGGTCTCTGTGGGAGCCCGGCTTGCCGGCGATGGGGCGCAAAGCGGCCCCGGGGACTACGCCACCCCGTCCAGCCCCATCTGCCAGAAGTCCGCCTCCAGGCTGGACGCCTGGCCAAAAATTCCCACCAAATCGGCAAACCGCTGCTCGGTCATGCTCCGCGCCGCCAGCTCATCCAGGTGTTTGCGCGCTGCCGCCGCCACCCCCTGGTAGCCTTCCCCGGCATACTCGCCAATCCACTCGCGGTACGGGTGGTTGCTCAAATCACCAATCTGCTCGGCCAGGGTCCGGCCTATTTCGGCATAGCCAATCACGCAAGGTGCCAGTGCCACGTGCAGCTCCAGCAGGTCGCCGGCAGCGCCACAGTCCAGCACGTAGCGGGTGTATGCCACCGTGGCCTGGTGTTCTGGCGCGGCCTCAATGTCGGCTTGGGTCAGCCCCCAGCGGGCGCACAGGCGCACGTGCAGTTCGGTTTCATCCAGAATTGCCGCCAACCCGGCCTGCGCGGCGCGGATGTCGTCCGGCCGGCGGCTCTTGTAGGCCGCCAGTGCCCAGGCGCGGGCGAACTGGATCAGGAACAGGTAATCCTGCACCAGGTACGTCCGGAACGCGGCCTCGCTCAGCGTGCCCTCTCCCATCTGCCGCACGAAATCATGGTCTACGTAACGGCGCCACTGTTGCGTGGCTGCGGCCTTGAGGCGATCGAAGATATCCATGCTCATTTGCTCTGCGGGTAGATGGCATCGAAGAAGGCCAGTTCCAACGCAACCGTGCGCTGGTAGAAGTCACTGGCCAGTGCGGCGTGCTGCGGGCCGACACGGTCCAGTTCGGCCTGCAGGAAGGCAACGAAGGCCTGGAATGCCGGGTTATCGTGCAGGGTGATCCATTCGGCATGGACGAAGTTGTGCGGCATGGGTTTCGGCGCTTTCAGCGCCCAGTCCAGGTACAGGCCTTCGGCAACGTTGAGTACCGCCAGCGCTGCTGCATAGGAGCGGGTGGCTGCCGCTTCGCGCATGATGGCCTTGAACCCTGCGGTGGGCGCCGTATCGGCCGGCTCACTACGTTGCGCCGGGCTTACATCCAGCGCCTCGAAGGCCCGCAGGAAGTAGGTGTTTTCATCGCTGGAAATCATCCCGGCAAAGCGGCCGAAGCGCAGGCGCGCCTCGAATGTATCGGCGGTGGCGATGGCTGCGCCCAGCAGGGTCAGGAAGCTGTCGAGAAAGCGATGGTCCTGCACCAGATAGTCGACCATGATCGGGTCCGGCAGGCTGCCGTCGCACAATTGGGTCACGAAACGGTGGCCAACGGCCGCCGACCAGGTTGGCTCGCTCTGGCGGCGCAGGGACTGGCTGAAACGTTCGGTCATGATGCTGTCCTTGATGAAGGTGACAGCGAGACCTTGGCAGTTGACATGGACGGGCCTCGCAGTGAGGCCGGCAAAAAGGCAGGTTACAAGCCCCATCCCTTCGCCGGCATGATCCGGATCAGGTTCGAAGGGTCACCGCGCTGCAGCGTTCAGCGGTTTCTCAGCCCTTTGCCGGGCTCCCCTTGGTAGCCCACACATATACCGCAGCGCGCCGGGTGTGTCACGCCCCAATCCACCCATCCAGCGGGCATTGGGTCCCCGCCAGTGGGGACTTATACCCATTCTTGACGCCCCGTCATTTAGCGCACCTCAGGTACCACAAGGATTTGTTTAACAAAGCATTACTGAAACAGTTGTTGGCACAGCCGTTGCTCAGGGCCTTTTATCGGGCAAAACGCCATTGATGGCTTAGAGCCATGCAGCCGCGAGCGAGGCACAAGGCAATGAGAACACATGCCGTGATCCACCCTGTTAGGTACGCATTCCAGCTTTCTTCAGTCACTGCGCTGATGGTCAGCCTCGGGCTGATCACGGTCATGGCCTCGCCCCTTGACGACAACAGTCAGCCGCCGCCGACCGACCCGTCGGCCTACACCGAGCAACCGGCTGACCCGACCCCGGCCTTGCTCAACCTCAGTACCTTGCCCGAAGCCAACGAAGGCGCGCTGGAGCTGGTCGATGGCGCGCACGGCGACCGCGATACAGTGCGGATAGACAACGTGCTGCCGCCTGCACTGCAAACCTCGGACAGGTACCCCACCAACGGCAAACCCAGCCCACTGTTCGGAGCCCAACCCTTCACCCAGCAATTGTTGCTGTTCGAAGAATTCGGGCCAGAGAAGCTCGACCCGACCACGCCGGCGCCGGCGCCGGAGCTTACCTTTCCCGTCCCCACCCTCGGCGCGGCCCCGGCGCAGGACCCCAACGTCGTCGCGCGCAGCGGGCCAAGTGGTACGGCCCTGGAAGCGTTCCTCAAGCAGCCCGGCCTGTATCCGTACCCGAGCCAGTACGCCAATGTGCTGGACCGCAACCCCTGGAAGGCGCAGATCGAAATGTTCCTCAACCGCCAGCCGGTCGGCTCGCCTGCTGAAGGCCGGCCACCAGGAAAAGCCTGGTCGCACCAGCGTTGGAACGAGTTCTACCCGCAGGCGGCGTTCAAGACCGCCCAGGCCGGGGCGCGTATCAACCTCGGTCTGCGTGATCGCAAACAGCTGCATAACTATGCGTCTGGCGAGTTTGCACCCGGCGGCCTGTACTACCAGACCTCCGACATCCCCACTACGCTGGGCACCACCAAGGGCATTGACACGCGCTTTCACCCGAATATGCCCTTGCAGAACCACAAATCACTGTGGACATTCGACGGCACCTTCCCGCCCAAACTGCTGATGGTACGTTACGGCCAGCCGATCCTGATGCGCCATTACAACGCCTTGCCCATCGACCCCTCGGCCAACGGTGGCTTTGGCCTGCACACCATCTCGACGCACGAGCACAATGGCCACTCCCCGGCAGAGAGCGATGGCTTCGCCAACGCCTACTTCTTCCCGGGGCAGTACTACGACTACCGCTGGCCAGTGCAACTGGCCGGCTACGACACCATCAACACCCGTGCCCAGGATCCGCGGGCAGCCTTCCCCTGCTCACCGGGCGAAACCCTGTTCGTCAACGACGGCACGCCGGGCCTGAAAGCCTGCCAGAACGGCAGCATCAAGATTCGCGGCGACTGGCGTGAAACCATGAGCACCCACTGGTTCCACGACCACATGATGGATTTCACGGCACAGAACGTCTACAAGGGCAACGCCGTGATGATGAACTACTACAGCGCCCTGGACCGCGGTAACGAGGCGCTGCAGGATGGCGTCAACCTGCGCTTCCCCAGTGGCTCCGGCATGCCATGGGGTAACCGTGACTACGACGTCAACCTGGTGATTGCCGACAAGGCCTGGGATGCCAACGGCCAGCTGTGGTTCAACCCGTTCAACACCGATGGCTTCCTCGGTGACCAGATTCTGGTCAACTGGCAGTACCAGCCCAGGCTCAAGGTGCGGGCGCGCAGCTACCGCTTCCGCATCCTCAACGGCTCGGTGTCGCGCTATTTCAAGTTTGCCGTGGTGCGGGAAATTGCCGGTACCAGTGGGGAGTTCAAAGGCCCCTCCGGCTCCAACCTGTCGTATGCCCGGGTGCCGTTCCACATGATCGCCAACGACGGCAACATCATGGAACACGCCGTGCCCTTCGACGGGACCATGGACCTGAACGGCGACGGCAACCTGCAGGACAACCATGGCATCCTGCCGCTGCAAGGCATCGCCGAGCGCTACGACATCATCATCAACTTTGCCAAGAATGGCATCAAGGCAGGCGACAAGCTGTACTTCGTCAACCTGGAAGAGCATCGCACCGGCAAGGGCCCTGAAGGTACGATTTCGCTGGCCGACGTGCTGTCGGAAAAGTACAAAGCCGTGATCAAGCAGACCAACAAAGGCCCGCAGTGGGACAAAGGCGACCCAGCAGTCGGCAAGTTTCTGCAACTGCTGGTGCAGCCCTACACCGGCCAGGACCTGAGCATGGACCCGGTGGCCTACGAGCCCGCCAAGCCAGGCAAGGCCGCAGGCCTGAAAATGCTGCCACTGCCCATTGACCGCAACGCCGCGACCGACCAGGCCAGACTCAAGGATGCCCGCCACCGCGCGTTCATCTTTGGCCGCTCCGACGGTACCGACACCAGCCCGTGGACCATCAAGACCGATGGCGGCTTCGGTTACAGCATGGACCCACGACGCATCAGTGCGGCACCGCAACTGGCCAACCAGTCCACCGACGGTGGGTTCAGCGGCGACGGCACCCTGGAGGTGTGGAAAATCGTAAACGGCGGCAATGGCTGGAGCCACCCGGTGCACGTGCATTTCGAGGAAGGCGTGATTCTTAGCCGCGACGGCAAGGCGCCACCGGAATGGGAAAAATGGGCGCGCAAAGACGTGTACCGGATCGGGCCAGAAGCCGATTCTTCGGGAGAGGTGGAAATGGCCATCCGCTTCCGCGAGTTCGCCGGCACCTACATGGAGCACTGCCACAACACCCAGCATGAAGACTCGTCCATGCTGCTGCGCTGGGACATCGAGCACCCGGGGCAGTTCCAGGTGATGCCAACCCCGCTGCCAGGCTGGGATGGCGTGCAATACATGGCTTCGGTCGGCCTGCCGACCTTCCGTACCAAAGGCCATGACGACACCGATGACCCGGCCAACAAGCCCCCCGTCGCAGCCAATGACAGTGCAGCGACTACCGCTGGCAAACCTATCACCCTGAACGTGCTCGCCAACGACTCCGACCCGGACGGCAACGTACCGCTGACCGTGACCGGTCTCACCCAGCCGGACTCCGGTCAGGGTACCGTCAGCACCGACGGCACCCTGGTGAATTACACCCCACCTGCCACGTTCGCCACACCGTTCACTGCCAGCTTCAACTACACGGCGCGCGATGCCAAGGGGGCCGAGTCGCTGACCCCGGCCACAGTCAGCATCGCTGTGACTGCGGCGGCGGCGGTCGACCAGATCCAGGTCAGCAGTGCCACGGTGCAGGTGCGCAGTGGCAACCGCTTCACCTGGGATGTGCAGGGGACGACCACGGTCGCCACGGGCAACAGCATCAGTGTGACTGCGGCAACCACCGGCGGCCCGGTAAGCCTGGGCAACGCCACGCTGACGGCCGCTACTACGGGCGCCCGCTGGCGGGTGTCTGTGACCACTACCGGCTTTGGCCCGGCCACACCCGCGACAGTTACCGTGAAATCGACGCTGGGGCAAACGGTGACAGCGCCAGTCAAATACCAGTGAGTGCAATGCAGGGGTCGCTGTGCGGCCCCTTTTACCCAACAACGAGGATCGCATCATGCCCGGCTCATGGCGTTTCCTGCTGGTGCTCGCGGTATTCGCCGCCAGCATTCCGTTATGGCCACTGCAGCCGCAACAACCGTTGGCCGAAGAAACCGCAAGCCCTTGGGGCGCCGGCTACTTCCCGAATATCCCGCTGCTTACCCAGGACGGCGAGAAGGTGCATTTCTTCGACGACCTGATCAAGGACAAGGTAGTCGCCATCAACTTCATCTTCACCGGCTGCTCCGACTCCTGCCCGGTGGAAACCGCGCGCTTGCGCCAGGTGCAGAAGATTCTGGGGGACCGGGTCGGCAAGGACGTTTACTTCTATTCCATCAGCATCGACCCCTACAACGACACCCCAGCTACCCTCAAGCGCTACGCCGAAAAATTCGGCATCGGCCCTGGCTGGACGCTGCTCACCGGCGAGCCCGACGACATCGAGCAATTGCGCCGTAGCCTGGGGCTGTGGATCGAAGGCCTGGAAAACGGCCGTTCCAGAGACCACAACCTGAGCCTTATCATCGGCAACCAGGCCACCGGCCGCTGGATGAAAGCCTCGCCCTTCGAAAGCCCGTACATTCTCGCGGACCGGCTGGGCAACAGCCTGCACAACTGGAAGCAGGCCAGCGCCATGAGCAATGACTACGCCCAGGCCCCCGAGATACGGCCACCCAGCAGTGGTGAGCAAATCTTCCGCACCCGCTGCTCCTCCTGCCACCCCCTGGGTAACACCGAGCCAGGGCAGCCCGGTATTGGCCCGGACCTGCTGGGGGTGACCCGACAGCGTGACGCCAGCTGGCTGACCCGCTGGTTGAAGGCGCCCGACCAGATGCTCGCAGAGAAAGACCCCTTGGCCATGCTGCTGTACGAGCAGTACAACCGGCTGGCCATGCCCAACATGCGCCTGGGCGATGCCGAAATCAGCGCACTGATGAGCTACATCGAGGAAGAAACCGCACGCCTGCAGGCGCCCCTGGCACATACAGGAAACCCTTAAAGGCAATTAGCCATTAGTCATCAACCTGTCACCTCCTTGTCGTATTTTTGGAGCATCACCCAGGGTCGGGAACTATCAGCAGTGATACGCCGTTCGCTTTCCTCCGCCAGCCTCCTGCGACTGCTGATCTTGATGCTGTGTGCCGCCACCCTCGCCTTTCTGTGGGGGCTGCACATGACGCAGAAAGCCGCTGCCCGCCAGGACGCGTTGTCGGCCAAGGCCGCCGAGCACTTGAACCTGGCCAGTATCGTGGGCGAAAGCCTGCGCCAGTTGGTCGACCGCGCCCAGGCCGTTGGCCGGGTCACCCAGGACGACATGAAAGTGCTGCGCCAGGGCAATTTCAGCCTGGCGCGGATACTGGCCGAAGACCCGGTGTTCAAGCGCATGAGCCTTTACGACCGGCAAGGCCGGCTGTTGTCAGCCAGCCATACCGACGAAGCCACCGCGCTGCCCGAGGATTGGTTACGCCAGCTGCAAAGGCACGTAGCCCGTTATGGATTCAAGCCCTTTCTACCCAACGTGCAGCCGCCGGGCCAGCAGGCCGGCCTGCCCGACTGGCGGGTGCCCTTTCTGCTGCCGTTGACCGACCTGCCCGGCCGCGAAATCGAAAACATCCTGGTTGTACAACTGGACATCGGCTACCTGGCGGTGCTGTTTCAGCATATCGATCTGGGGAGCAGCGGGCTGGTGCGCCTGCTGCAGGATGACGGCCTGGAGCGGCTGCGCATAGACACCAGCGGCGTGGTGGGCGCCGGCGATGTGTTGCTGCCAGAACTGCCAGATACCGGTAGCAACACTGGCCTGCTCACCCAATACGCGGCCGGCGGTGCGTACCAGAGCCTCTACCGACATGTGCCAGAGCGCGGGTTCAGCGTAGTGGTCAGCCAGCGCCAGGAGGACATCCTCGCAGCTTCGGCCCTGGCCTATTCCCGACAATTCTGGTTGAACCTGAGCATGACGCTGATGATCATCGCCAGCCTGCTATGGACCTTGCGCCTTTTGCGCAAGCGCCAGGAGGCCTTCAGCGCACTGGAGCATGCCCAGCAGGTAAACCAGCAACTTATCGGCCGTCTTGAGGACGAACACCGGCGCAGCAGCCATGCCGCCGCCACCGACCACCTCAGCGGGCTGCACAACCGCCGCCAGTTCGTCGAGGTGGCCGGCCAGGCGCTGACCCGCCAGCGTGGCAAGCGCCAGTTGATGGCGATCCTGTTCATCGACATGGACCGCTTCAAGTCGATCAACGATTCGCTCGGGCACAAGATCGGCGACCTCCTGCTACAGGCCGTGGCCGGGCGCATCCAGCGTTTGCTGGAGCCCGGCGACGAGGCTTCGCGCTTTGGCGGCGACGAATTTGTGGTGTTGCTGGCGGGCGAACGCAGCGAAGACCAGATCAATGCCTGGGTCCGTGAGCTGGTCCAGCGGTTGTCGGCCACCTATGCCCTTGACGGCCAGGAGGTCAACACCAGCCCAAGCGTGGGCGTGAGCATCTGCCCGCGCGATGGCCAGGACATCGACAGCTTGATCCGCAGTGCCGACGCCGCGATGTATTCAGCCAAACAGGCCGGTCGGGCCCAGTACCGCTTCTTCGACGCCTCGCTGAACCTGGCCGACATCCAGGCCTTCACCCTCGAACAGGCGTTCGGCAGCGCCTTGGCCGAGCGCCGATTCGTGCTGCACTACCAGCCGCAAATCCGCCTCGACACCCAACAGGTACTGGGCTATGAAGCGCTGGTGCGTTGGGACCACCCCGAATTTGGCCTGCTGTACCCGGACCGCTTCATCGACCTGGCAGAGCGCAGCGGCTTTATTGTCGAGCTGGGCTGGGAGGTGTTGCGCCTGGCCTGTGAGGCTTTGGCGGGCTGGGACGCCCAAGGCCGGGGAACGCGACTGGCCGTCAATGTATCCGCCCTGCAACTGCGCCAAGGCGATTTCGCTTCGCGGCTGCTGAGCGAACTGCAACGGTATGCCATTGCCCCGCAGCGGCTGGAGCTGGAAATTACCGAAACCACCATTCTCGACCCCGAAGGTACGGCCGTGGCGCACCTTCACAGACTGCGCGGCGCGGGCCTGGGCATCAGCCTGGATGACTTCGGCCGCGGCTACGCCGGCTTCGCCCATCTGCATTCGCTGCCATTGAGCAAGCTGAAGATCGATCGATCGCTGATCGCGCCACTGTCCAACAGCCCTGATGACAGCCCGATCGTGTCCTCCACCATCATCCTGGCCAAGCGCCTGGGCCTGGAAGTGGTCGCCGAAGGCGTGGAAACCCGCGAACAGGTGGTGTGCCTCAAGCTCGCCGGTTGTGATATCGCCCAGGGTTACCACTTCAGTCGGCCACTGTCGCCGGCGCAGTTGCACGAATATCCGCCTTTCAATGGCGTCGAGGAGAAAGCATGCGTGTAATGCGCACACCGGCGCTGACCCGCGGTGCTGGCCAGGCCGACTATGGTTGCCCCACTGACCCCAGCTGACGCGTTGCGCCTACAGAAACCGCGCTGGCATGCAATATCCCTTGATTCGGTTTATCGTGTACCCATCACCCACCGACACCCGCACCATGACCGATATCGAGCGCTACCTTCGCGCCGCCACCCGTGACAACACCCGGCGCAGCTACCAGGCTGCCATCGAACACTTTGAATCCCACTGGGGCGGTTTTCTGCCGGCCACCGCCGAGAGTATTGCCCGCTACCTGGTCGACCACGCCGACCAGCATGCTGTCAGCACCCTGCGCCAGCGCCTGGCTGCGCTCAGCCAGTGGCACGTCGCCCAAGGCTTCCCCGACCCGACCAAGGCGCCGCTGGTGCGCCAGGTGCTCCGCGGTATCCGCACCCTGCACCCGACGCCGCCCAAGCAGGCAGCCCCGCTGTTGTTGCAGCACCTGCAAACTGCGGTGAGCTGTTTCGAAGAGGAGGCCCGCCAGGCACGTGAACATCACGACCTGGCCGCCCTGCGCCGGGCCCGCCGTGACAGTGCGCTGCTGTTGCTGGGTTTCTGGCGTGGCTTTCGTGGTGATGAACTGGCGCGCCTGCGCATCGAGCATATCCAGGCTGAAGCCGGTGTCGGTATCACGTTGTTCCTGCCGCGCAGCAAGGGCGACCGAGAAGCCCTGGGCGTGCAACATCGCACCCCTGCCCTGAAAGCCTTGTGCCCGGTCACGGCCTACCTGCAATGGCTGGAGGTCGCCGGTATTGCCCATGGGCCGGTGTTCCGCAAGCTCGACCGCTGGGGCAACCTCGGTGACAGCGCGCTCAACAGCAACAGCCTGGTCGGCCTGCTGCGGCGCATGCTGGAGCGTGCCGGGGTTCCGGCGGCGTTGTATACCGGCCACTCGTTACGGCGTGGCTTCGCCACCTGGGCAACCGCCAATGGCTGGGAACTGAAGTCGCTGATGAGCTATGTGGGTTGGAAAGACGCCAAGTCGGCCTTGCGCTATATCGACTCGGCCCAGCGCTTTGGCGAATTGGCCGTTTTACCGGCCAGCCAGACGCCACGGCTTATTCCTTGAAGCTGTGCCGGGCAACGCCGCCAGTTTCCGGGCGAATGGCATACAGGTCGCCCGCATCGGGATAATGGTGCAGTTCTTCGGGGTTCATGTCGAATCGCGCGGTACTGATGTACAAGGTGTTCAAACCGGGCCCGCCAAAGCAGCAACTGGTGGGGCATGGCACCGGCATCAACACCTGGTCGGTCAGGTGGCCGTGGCGGTCATAACGCAGCAGGCAGCTGCCATGGTACTGGCACACCCACAGCCCGCCTTCGCGGTCCAGGGCCAGACCATCCGGCCGCCCCAGTTCGGCCGGGGTTTCGGCAAACAGCGTGACCGCGCCAAGCCGGCCTTCGACGAGGTACTCGGCGCGGTAGATGGCACGCGCCGCCGAATCGACGAAGTACACCGTATGGCCGTCCTGCGACCAGGCCAGGCCGGTGGGCAACGCCATGTCGTCATGGATCACCTGGTCGCTCAACTGCCCGTCGAAGCGGAACAGTGCCCCGGTATTGCCGCTGGGTACTTCGTCCATCAGGCCAGTTACGAAGCGGCCTTGCGGGTCGCAAGCACCGTCGTTGAAACGGTAGGTCGAACGCGGATGGACTGATGCCGAATGCTGGCTCACCTTGCGCGCCGGCACGTCGAAGATAGCCACACTGGCGTCTTCGGTAAAAATCAGGTTACCCCGGTCGGTCAACGCCAGCGCGCCAATGCGCGCGGCTGACGCGTAAAGGGTGTGGACGTCGCCATCGGCTGTCAGGCAGTTGATGCGCCCGCCAGAAATATCGACGAAGTACAACGCGCCGGTGCGCTCATCCCAGACCAGGCTTTCGCCCAGGTCCGCGCACGTGTTGGCGACTTTGACCGGCACGTAGTTGCATTCCTTGATGCGGTTCCAGCGTTCGGCCACTTGCGCGAGGTCAGCGGCCTGCACACGGCCCAGGTCCCGGGGGTAGCTGACGCCGCTGTTTTCGTTAAAGCGGGTGGCGGTGAACTGGCCGTTGCTGGCGCGCAAGATGTAGCCGGTGTCATGGCACAGCGCACTGGCCAGGTACAGCACGCCGGGCGTGACCCACTCGGGTTTCAGTTCTTCTGGCGGTTGGCTGATGCCCCACATGCGGGTTTTCGCGACCGGTGAAATGGCATTGACCAGGATGCCGTGCTCCTGGCCCTCCATGCTCAGGGCGTTCATGATGCCGACCTGGGCCATCTTGCCGGCGGCATAGGCCACCAGGCCAGGCTGCGCATAGCGCTGGTACATGGCCCGGTCCGAGGTCGTCAGCACTACCCGCGGCGCTGCGGAGCGCTTGAGGTGCGGCCAGGCATGCTTGGCCAGCCACACGGGCGCCTGCACATTGATGCCCAGCGCTCGTTGCAGAAAGGCGGCTTCCTGATCCTCGATACGCTGGTAGTCGACCCAGCCGGCATTGTGAATGAGGATATCCAGCGCACCGAAATGCTCGATAGCCAGCGCGATCAGTTGCTTGCAGGTGCCCTCGTTCTCCAGTTGGCCGGCGTGTCCAACCACAGCAAAACCTTTGCCTCGCATGGCCGTCAGTGCATGTTCGAGCGCCGAGGCGTCCTGGCCTTGCCCGGATCTGTCGGTGCCCAAATCGCTGATGACTACACGCGCGCCGCGCTCGGCCAACGCCATGGCATAGGCAAGGCCAAGGCCTTGTGCGGCACCGGTGATGACCGCAACTTTGTTATGGAAAGGCTTTGTAACGGGCATTTCAGACCACCTTCAATTCTCCTTTTTACGATATCAACAATCAAATCTATGACTTAATATTAAAAGCATGCACGTTTGATATCTCCTGGATATCACCGCCAACTGGCCATGCTGCAGGAATGCTGAATGATCGAAACACGTTTGCTCAGGCAGTTCATCGCTGTGGCCGAAGAATTGCACTTTCACAAGGCCGCCGAGCGCCTGCACATGGCGCAACCGCCGCTGAGCCAGGCCATCAACCGCCTTGAAGAAAAACTGGGTTTCAGCCTGCTGCTGCGTAACAAGCGCGGGGTGCGCCTGACCGCCGCGGGTGCAGCGTTTCTCGACGCGTCTTACCGCACGCTGGCTGAGCTGGAAAAGGGGATCGAGTACGCCCGTAATGTATCTGCAGGGGTCAGCGGCAAGCTGACCATCACGGCCATTTCCATCGCCTATTACGACTCGCTACTTGGCAGCTTGCGCCGTTTTCGCGAGACTTACCCGAACGTGCAGTTGACCATTCGCGAGATGCCATCCGCGTCGCAGGCCAAGGCTTTGCTGGCCGGTGAGGCGGATATCGGCTTCATGCGCAGGCTGCCGCTGCCGGCTGGCACCCTTGAAGCACGGTTGTTGCTTGATGAGCAGATCGTCATGGCCATGCCCGCCAGCCACGCCAAGGCGCAACAGCGGGAAGTCGACCTGCGCGAGTTTGCCGATGAGGATTTCGTATTCACCCCGCAAGCCTTGGGCGGTGGCTATCACGCGCAGTTGATCGCGCTGTGCGAGGCGGCGGGTTTTCATCCCAAGGTCGTGCAGGAGGCGGCGCAGATCCATACACTGCTGGGCCTGGTGGCATGCGGTTTTGGCGTGGCCCTTGTACCGGCCTCGTTCGTTGGCTCAACCCCGCGCGAACGCGTGCAGTTTTGCCCGATCCGCCCTATCGATGAGCAACCCGCCCCCGGGATCGGCCTGTACATGAAATGGAACGCCCAGAACGCTTCGCCAGCACTGGCCAACTTCATTGCCATGTTCGAGACGCAGGAGAGAAGCTTTTGCAGGAGCGGCCTAGTGTCGCTCCTACACGATGTTCATGTTCGCTTTGCAACGTGCCACAGCCGACCAATGTCACAAGCCCGCGCCTGCAGCAGCTGCGCAGCATCGGCACAAGCCTGCTCCAGGCTCATCGGCCCGCTGGCCAACGCAAATGCAGCATCGACCCCATGGGCATACAACTGCTGATAACCCTCACCCAAGGTCCCGGCCAGCACCACCACCGGCACGCCATGACGCTTGGCTACCCGGGCCACCCCCATCGGCGTCTTGCCTCGCAGTGTCTGGGCATCGAAACGGCCTTCACCAGTCACCACCAGATCTGCCCCCTGCACCAATGCATCGAGGCCGGCCAGCTCGGCCACTACCTCCACCCCAGGGCGGAACTGTGCGCCCATGAAGGCCCGCGCCGCGAAGCCCATGCCACCGGCGGCGCCACACCCTGGGTAATCGCGCACGTCCTCACCCAGTAGCTGTGCGCAATGGTCGGCAAAATGGCCCAGCGCCTGGTCCAGCGCCTGCACCTGCTGCGGGTTGGCCCCCTTCTGCGGGCCGAAGATCGCCGAAGCGCCGTTGACGCCGCACAGCGGGTTGTCGACGTCGGCCGCCACTTCAAATTGCACTTCGGCGAGCCGTGGGTCGAGGTCGCTGGCGTCGATGCGGGCCAGCTTGGCCAGGGCCAGGCCGCCCTCTTCCAGCGCTTGCCCATCCGCATCCAGCAGGCGCAGGCCGAGTGCACGCAACATACCGCTGCCGGCATCGTTGGTGGCACTGCCGCCGATGGCCAGCACTACCCGTTGCGCACCGGCGGCAAGGGCTGCGGCAATCAGCTCGCCGGTGCCCCAGGTGCTGCTGCGGCAAGCATCGCGCTGGCCGGTTGGTACCAGTTGCAGGCCACTGGCCTGGGCCATTTCAATGATTGCCGTGCGGCTTTCTGGCAACCATCCCCAGCCGGCCTCCACGGTTTGCCCCAGTGGCCCGCGCACAGCCTGGCGGCGCAGTTCGCCGTGGCTGGCGGCCAGGATTGCCTCCATGGTGCCCTCGCCGCCGTCGGCCATCGGGCACTCAACCAGTTCAGCGCCCGGCCATGCTGCACGCAGGCCTGCGGCGATGGCGCGGGCGACACCGGCAGCGTCGAGGCTGTCCTTGAACGAGTCGGGGGCGATGACGATCTTCATGGGGATTCTCCTGTCCTGATGAGCGGCATGCTGACAGCTGTTCGGCAAAGGGGCCTCGGTCAAATGCACAAAACGCCGGACGGGTTGTTTGGGCGGATGCCTTCGTAACTGCTTTCCGGCCTTGTAGGAGCAGCCTTGTGCTGCGAAGAGGCCCGCATGGTCGGAGCGGTTTTTCGCCCTGAGCGGCCCTTTCGCAGCACAAGGCTGCGCCTACGGGAATCGCGTCAATCTGCTGGCAACAGCTGCAACCCCAGATACAAACTAAGCATCCCTTCCATGCGTAGCGGGTCGACCTCGCCCAGCTCGGCAATCCGCTCCAGGCGGTAGCGCAGGCTGTTGCGGTGGATACCCAGGGCATCGGCACAGGCCTGGCTCTGACCGTCGTGGGCACACCAGGCACGCAGGGTGGTGAGCAACTGCCCGCTGTTGTCCCTGGCGCGAATGCGCTGCAGCGGCTCCAGCAGCTCATCCAGCGCGTCATCATTGCGGTGGCGCCACAACAGCGCCGGCAGCCTGTAGCGCTGCAGGCTGAGCAAGCGCTCGGTGGGCAATACCTCGCGGCCATAGGCCAGCAAGTCACGTACCCGGCGGTAGCCCCGGCGCAGCTGCTCCAGGCTTTGCGCGGCACTGCCCAAGGCCAGCCGCTCCACGTCCCAGCCATGGCGTTGCAGGCGCTCCAGCAGGCGCGATTCATCCAGTGCCACACCGGCTGGCCGGCACCATAGCAATGACTGGCGGGCCGGGCTGACACACCAGCTGTCCGGGTACCGGCTCATCAACCACGCCGACAACGCCTCGGCAGGGGGCCCCGAGGCCAGCTCGAACAGGCCCGGCACCCGTGGCAGTTGAGGCTTCAGGCCCAACTGCCGGGCTTCGTCGAGCAGCCGAGGTGAATCACCGCTACCACCCAGCAACAACGCCAGCAGATCATCGCAGCGCTGCCGTCGCCATTGCTGATCAGCCTGTAAGTGGCGCTGGGCCAACAGCATCTCGGCGGTCATGCGTACCAGCTCCCCATAGGTGCGCACCTGCTGCGGGTCACCGGTCAGGCCCAGTACGCCCATCAGCCGGCCATCGAGCATCAGTGGCAAGTTCACCCCGGGCTGCACGCCCTTCAGGCATTTGGCAGCGTCGGTATCCAGCTCGACAATTCGGCCGTTGGCCAAAACCAGTTGCGCCCCTTCGTGGCGGGTGTTGATGCGCTCCGGTTCGCCGCTGCCCAGGATCAAGCCCTGGCTGTCCATGACATTGACGTTGCACGGCAAGATGGCCATCGCCCGGTCAACGATATCCTGCGCCAGGTCATGGTCGAGTTCGAACATTGCGTGGTCCTTTAGGGGTTAGGCTTTTGGGCTCGGGCACAGCAGCCTGAACCAGGCACTGTGCAAAAGCACAAAGACAGGCTAGCCGCAGTCCCCGAGACTCGTCAGAGCGAGCGCCGGAACAGGCGACGCGGCAAAAACCATAACAACAGAGAACCCGATCATGGCACACAGCCCAGCCCCTGACCAAGGCACGGACATCACCCGCAACGCGCTGTACCGGCGCATCACCCTGCGGCTGATTCCGTTCATTTTCATCTGCTACCTGTTCAACTACCTGGACCGCGTCAACGTCGGCTTTGCCAAGCTGCAAATGCTCGACGCCCTGAAATTCAGCGAAACAGTGTACGGCCTTGGCGCCGGCATCTTCTTCATTGGTTATGTGCTCTGCGGCCTGCCAAGCAACCTGGCACTCAACCGCTTTGGCCCGCGGCGCTGGATTGCGCTGATGATGATTGCCTGGGGCAGCCTGTCCACCTGCCTGCTGTTCGTCACTACCCCGACCGAATTCTACGCCCTGCGGCTACTGACCGGCGCTGCCGAAGCAGGCTTCTTCCCGGGCGTGGTGCTGTACCTTTCGCGCTGGTTCCCGGCCGCCCGTCGCGGACGCATCATGGCCCTGTTCATGTCGGCGATCCCGGTGTCGGGCCTGCTCGGCGGGCCGTTTTCCGGCTGGATCCTCCAGCACTTCGCCGCCGGCCAGCATGGCTTGGCCGGCTGGCAATGGATGTTCCTGATCCAGGGCCTGCCCACTGTTGCCCTCGGGGTGCTGGCCGTGTTCCTGCTCAGCGATAGCTACCAGAAAGCTGCCTGGCTAAGCCCGGCCGAACGCCAGATGATCGCCACCGACCTGGAGGCCGACGCAGCAAGCAAGCCCGCCACCACCGGCGAGGGTGTGCTCGCGGTGCTGACCCACCCACTGATCTGGACCTTTGGTTTTATCTACTTCTGTATCCAGAGTGGTGTCTACGCGATCAACTTCTGGCTGCCGTCGATCATCAAGAGCATGGGCTTCGACAACCCGCTGCTGATCGGCTGGCTCAGCGCGATCCCGTACCTGTTGGCCGGTGTGTTCATGATCCTTTGCGGCCGCTCGGCGGACCTGCGCAACGAGCGCCGCTGGCACCTGGTGGTGCCGATGCTGATGGGTGCCGTTGGCCTGCTGATTGCGGTGAACTTCGCCGGCAACCCGGCCGTTGCCATTCTAGGCCTGTCCATCGCCACCATGGGCGCGCTGACCGGCCTGCCGATGTTCTGGCCCATGCCTACCACGCTGCTCAGCGCCGGCACAGCAGTCGCTGGCCTGGCGATCATCAACTCCGTGGGCCAGATGGCAGGCTTCCTCAGCCCGTATCTGGTGGGGTTTATCAAGGATCAGACCGGCTCCACCGACGCCGCACTGTACTCGCTGGCAGCGCTGATCGTGCTGGGTAGCCTGGTGGCCCTGCGTGTCACACGGGCAGGTGCGCTGAGTTCTGCACGGGCCAGTTGAACCTGTTCTCATAGAACAACGTAGTGATTTGGCGTCAACTTGTGGGAGCAACTGTCTTCTTGTGGAAGCTGGCCTTGCCGGCGATGGGGCGCGTAG
>NZ_JBWKXT010000024.1:64795-83538 GCF_059423245.1 Pseudomonas sp. GW460-LB5 | reverse complement strand
GTGGACAACACCGCTGTAGTCGAAGGTGGCAAGATCACCTACACCGTGACCCTGATCAGCGAAGACACCAAGCTGCCGGTGACTGGCCACGGTGGTGTGACCGTCACCCTGACCGGTGGCACTCAGGTCACCATCAACCCGGGCTCGGCGACTGGCACTGTCAGCATCAATGCCCCGGATGATGTTTATACGGGCGGTCAGGACACCATTACCAAGTCGATCACCGGCATTGCTGTCGCTGGCGACAAGGTCTTCGAAAACCTTGTGGCAGGTACCAACTCCGTCAGCACCACGGTAAGTGACGAGCCAAGTGGCCAAGGTGATATTGCCAAGGTCAGTATTACCGGCACCACTTCGCTCACCGAAGGCGAAACTGGCGCTTACACGCTGACCCTGACCCACGCCTCCAAGGCCGAAGTCACGATCACCCTCAGCTACAGCGGCACCGCCAAAAACGGTGAGGACTTCACCGGTGTCACCACCGTGAAGATCCCGGCCAACAGCACAGGCACCACGTTCAACATCGCTACCATCGACGACAAGCTGGTCGAAGGTACCGAGAACTTCGTGGTGAAGATCGAAACTGCCACCGGTGGCAACTTCGAGAACCTGCAGGTTGATAGCAGTAAATCGAGCGTGACTACCACCATCCTCGACAACGACAACCTGCCGGTTTCACCTGGTGGCGCGGTGTTTGGCGTGGAAGACACCGACTACGTGTTCGCCTGGAGTGATTTCAAAGTCACCGATGCCGACGGCAACACCGGTCTGTCCGTGACCATTACTTCGATCCCTGGTGCCGGCAACCTGCAGTTCTTCAACGGTACTGCCTGGGTGAATGTGACCGTTGGCCAGGTGGTGAGCCAGGCTGACATCATTGCCAAGAACCTGAAATTCGTTCCGCTTCTAAACCAGTCGGGCTCGGATAACTACGGTGGCAATGGCGTGGGTAACCAGAAGGCTGACTACGCACAGTTCAAGTACAAGCCGAACGATGGCACCAACCTGGGCACAGAAGTGACCATGAAGGTCGACATCAGCCCGGTAGCCGACAAACCGACGCTCAGCTTCGGCAGCGCCGATATCGACTCCAAAGGCCTGACCAAAGAAGTCTGGACCAGCCTCAAAGGCCTCGGTACTGGCGGCAATGGCATTACCGGTGAGGACCTGAAGACGGTATTTGCCAACTCTGGCAATGCCAACTCCAGCAGCACCACTACCAACGTGCAGTCCGATGGCAGCGTCACTGCTGGCACCGGTTCGAAAACGTCGGGCCTGATCTACCTGGAAGCCGGCAAGACCTACACCTTCAGCGGTACCGCCGACGACAGCTTCGTGGTCACCATTGGTGGCAAGACGGTGGTCACGGCCACCTGGGGTGCCGGTGGCCAGGTTTCGGGTACCTTCACCCCGAACACCAGCGGCTACTACCCGATCGAGGTCTACCATGCCAACCAGTCTGGTCCAGGCAGCTATGACCTGAACATCCAGGTAGGCTCGGGTGCGGTCACTGACCTGAGCAGCTCGAACATCAAGATGTATCAGAACGTGACCGAGATGGCCAACGCCGGCTTGGGCGTGTCCGATCTGCACACCGTGAATGGTCAGAGCTACTACGATGGCTACAAACTGAACGAAGGGCCGGAAGGTGGCTCGGTGAAACTGGTTGGTATTAATACTGCCCTGACCGACACCGACGGTTCCGAAACCCTGAACGTTAGCCTCAGCGGCATTCCGAAAGGCACTGTACTCAGCGATGGTGCAGGCCACACGGTCACAGTAGGCAGCGCACCGGTGGATGTGACCGGCTGGAAACTCAGCGGCCTTACCCTCACCCCACCGACCTACTACAAAGGCTCGTTCGACATCACGGTCACCTCGACTGCCACCGAAAGCCTGGGCGGTTCGGCCATCACCACCGGCAACATCCCGGTGACGGTGTACGGCGCAACCTACAAGGCCAGCGTGGGTACTTCGGGCAATGACACACTGACCGGCAGCGAAGGCAACGACATCATCGTCGCCGACGTGTCGGGCCTGAACGTGGTGGCGGGCAAGAACTACAATATTGCGTTCATCGTCGACAGCTCCGGCAGCATGACCGATGCGTCTATTGCCGCAGCCAAGGCCCAGCTGGCGTCTGTGTTTGCCACCTTGAAAGCCAGCCTGGGCTCGGACACCTCGGGTACGGTCAACATCTTCCTTGTCGACTTCGACACGCAGGTCAACAAGAACGTTGCTGTGAACCTGGCCGATCTTAACGCCTTGAATGACCTGCAAGCGGTCCTGAAGTCGATGCAAGGCGGGGATGATGGTGGTGGCACCAACTACGAAGATGCCTTCAAGACCACGGCCAACTTCTTCAAGAGCACAGTTGCGATCAGCAATACCGGTGCAGAGAACCTGACGTACTTCATCACCGACGGTAAGCCGACCTATTACCAGCGAAATGAAGTAACCGATAAACGCCTGTGGACTGGTGGCAAAACGCTTGACGAAGTAGTCAATGTCAATAACTACAAAGCTGGGGGCACGTTCAGTGAATGGGCCGATTCGACTCACAAGGTCGACATCAGCAGTGCTGGCGTTGTCAAGGTATCGACGTATGGCTACAACTGGTGGGGCAGCTGGGGTGTAACTTCCACAGAGACTGTGGGGACCATTCATGCCCAAGGGGACGGCACGTATGAGTTCTCCAGCCTGGGTGGCACAGGTAGGGGGACTAGCTCGAACTGGTCCGATTCAGCATCCAATACGACTGATAGCTTCACGCTGCTGGGCGGCAGCACTACCTTGCAAGGCTTGAGCAAGGTGCAGGCGATTGGACTGAACGATGATGTCAGCCTCTCCGACCTGAAGCCCTATGACAGTGCCGGCAAGCCGCAGACTAATATCGATCCTTCCAATCTGGCCAGCGCAATCCTTGGGCATACCGAGGCAACGCTGCCAGGTGCAGACAGCATCGATGGCGGCAACGGCAACGACATCATCTTCGGTGACCTGATCACCCTCAATGGTGTCGTCAGCGAGGGGTATCAGGCCCTGCAGACTTACGTTGCGCAGAAGAGCGGTGTCGAAGCCAGCGCTGTTACCACCAGCAACGTGCACCAGTACATCACCGAGCACTACACCGAGTTCGATATCTCCGGTGCCAACGATGGCAAGGACTTCTTGTCCGGCGGCAACGGCAACGACATCCTCTTCGGCCAAGGTGGTAACGACACGCTCGATGGTGGCCGGGGTAACGACATCCTGCTGGGCGGTACTGGCAATGACACCCTGATCGGTGGCCACGGCGACGATATCCTGATCGGTGGCAGCGGTGCCGACACCTTCGTGTGGAAGGCGGGTGATTACGGCAACGACGTGATCAAGGACTTCAAGGTAGGCGAGAAAGACAAGATCGACCTGAGCGATCTGCTGCAAGGTGAGAAGGGCAGCACGATCGACAACTACCTGAAACTCACCACGGTGGAAGGCACTACCACGTTGCAAGTCAGCAGCGAAGGCAAGCTCAACGCCGCAGGTGGTATCGCCAACGCCGACGTGACCATCAAGCTGGAAGGGGTGAACTGGTCCAACACCACGATCAACTCGTTGATCAGCGGTGCTGACCCGACCATCATCATCCACAACAAAGACAGCTGATGCGCTGGAGGGCCGCTTTGCGGCCCTTTCGCGACACAAGGCCGCTTCCACACGGGTCTTTCCCGCAATCTGCTGACAGCGCATACTCTGGCGCCGGGCCTGCGCGCCTGGCGATCTTTGCCTATGCTGCTGTCTACCAACAAGGAACCAACGTGACGAGGGACACCGCCATGTTCTACGTGCAACGCGACGCCACCGGCCAGTTGCTGCGGGTAGAAGCAGCCGCTTTTGACCAGTTCACCGAAATGCTCCCCGCCGACCACGCCGATATCCAGGAATGGTTTGCAGATGACGTCGTGGAAAACAGCCTCAACCAGCTCAAGCAAAGCGACCTGGACATGATCCGCGTGCTCGAGGACCTCATCGACGTGCTGACCGCCAAGGGCGTGTTCAAGATCACCGACTTGCCCGCCGGCGCCCAGGCCAAGCTGCTCAACCGCTCCACCGCGCGCAAGGCGCTCAGCAGCCTTAACAACCTGATCGACGAAGAAGAGCAGGGCGGGCTGATCTGACAGCTGGGCAGCCCCGGCGACCGTGATATGGTTATTCTTTAAAGGTATTTAAAATATCGCACTTATGACTTTATAGTCACATCCACTGCGTACCCGTCGACCAATCGATGCGCCGCACGACTTGAACCCACACGGGAAATCCCCGTGCGTTTCTGATCGTTGCGCGCTCTTGAAGTCGCGCACTGCGTGGGAGTGATAAATGTCAGCCGCCTCGAACGCCTTGTCGACCATCGACAGCGCCCAGCCGCAAGTTTTCGAAATCCGCCCGTTCTCCGGTGCCGTAGGCGCCGAGATCAACGGCCTGGACCTGGCCAAACCGGTCAACGCCGAGGATTTCGCCCGTATCCATCGCGCCCACCTCGACCACCATGTGCTGGTGTTTCGCGACCAGCGCATCAGCCCGGAACAGCAGATAGCCTTCAGCCGCCGCTTTGGCGAGCTGCAAATTCATGTGCTCAAGCAGTTCCTGCTCACAGGTCATCCCGAGATCCTGATCGTTTCCAACATCATCGAAAACGGCCAGAACATCGGCCTGGGTGATGCCGGCAAGTTCTGGCACTCCGACCTGTCATACAAGGCGTTGCCCAGCCTCGGTTCCATGCTGCATGCCCAGGAACTGCCCAGCGAAGGCGGCGACACGTTGTTCGCCGACATGCACCAAGCCTGGGACGCCGTACCCGGCGCCCTGCGCAAGATAGTCGAGGGGCGCAGTGCTGCTCACTCCTACACCGCCCGGTACGGCGAGACCAAATTCGAAGGCAACTGGCGCCCGACCCTGACCGCCGAACAGTTGGCGCAGGTACAGGAAGTCATTCACCCCGTGGTGCGCACCCACCCGGAAAACGGCCGCAAGGCACTGTTCGTCAGTGAAGGGTTCACCACCCGCATCATTGGCCTGCCAGACGACGAAAGCCGCGACGTGCTGCAACAGCTATACGCCCTGAGCGTGCTGGAGCAGAACACCTACCGCCACCAATGGCAGCCCCACGACCTGGTGTTCTGGGACAACCGCTCGCTGATCCACCTGGCCACCGGCTGCCCCGCACACCTGCGACGCAAGCTGTACCGCACCACCATCCAGGGCGACGCCCCGTTCTGACGACTGAGGACATCTTCATGCGCAAATCCATCAGCCGCCTGGCGGCAAGCATCGGCCTGGGCGCGAGCCTGGTCGTCGGCACCCTGGCCGCCCCCGCAGTGGCCCAGGCCGAAGGCAAGATCCGTATTGCCGAACAGTTCGGCATCGTCTACCTGCTGCTGAACGTGGTGCGTGACCAGCACCTGATCGAAAAGCACGGCAAGGAGCAGGGCATCGACATCGAGGTCGACTGGGCTCAGCTGTCGGGGGGCTCGGCCATCAACGACGCACTGTTGTCCGGCTCGGTGGACATCGCCGGTGCGGGTGTCGGCCCCCTGCTTACTGTGTGGGACCGCACCAAGGGTCGGCAGAACGTGAAGGCGGTGGCCTCGCTGGGCAACTTCCCGTACTACCTGGTCAGCAGCAATCCCAACGTGAAGACTATCGCTGACATTTCCGACAAAGACCGCATCGCTGTGCCAGCGGTGGGTGTTTCGGTGCAGTCGCGCTTCCTGCAGTACGCCGCGGCCCAGCAGTGGGGCGACAAGGAATACAACCGCCTCGACAAATACACCCTCGCCGTACCGCACCCGGATGCTACCGCCGCGTTGCTGGCGGGCGGCACCGAGCTGAACGGGCATTTCTCCAACCCACCGTTCCAGGACCAGGTGCTGGCCAACAAAGACGTGCACGTGGTGCTCAACAGCTATGACCTGCTCGGCCCCAACTCGCCGACCTTGCTGTTTGCCACCGAGAAATTCCGCAAGGACAACCCCAAAACCTACAAGGCCTTCGTCGACGCCCTGGCCGAAGCCGCAGACTTCGCCCAGAAAGACAAGGCCGCTGCCGCCGACACCTACATCCGTGTGACCAAGGCCAAGATCGACCGCGACGCGCTGATCAAACTGATCGACAACCCGCAGTACGAATTCACCGTCACGCCAAAGAACACCTACAAGCTGGCCGATTTTCTCTATCGGGTCGGCGCCATCAAGCACAAGCCGGAATCGTGGAAGGATTACTTCTTCCAGGATGAACGCCCGCTGCAGGGGAGCTGATCGACCATGACCGCCCCATTGCCAGGCCACACGGCCAGCAACCTGAGCCGTGTCGCAACGCCGCCTTTGCTCAAGGTGGATAACCTCAGCCTCGAATATCGCACCGCACAACGCGTGGTGCGGGCCACCCACCAGGTCAGCTTCGAAGTCGACCGTGCCGACCGCTTTGTGCTGCTGGGCCCCTCCGGTTGCGGCAAGTCCACCTTGCTCAAAGCCGTAGCCGGTTTCATCCAGCCGCAGGAAGGGCAGATTCTGCTGCAGGGCGAAGCGGTCCGTGGCCCCGGGCCCGACCGCATCGTGGTGTTCCAGGAGTTTGACCAACTGCCGCCGTGGAAAACGGTGAAGCAGAACGTGATGTTCCCGCTGCTGGTGTCGGGCCAGCTCAAGCGCGCCGATGCCGAGGAGCGGGCGCTGCATTACCTGGAGAAGGTTGGCCTGGCCGCCTTCGCCGATGCCTATCCGCATACCTTGTCGGGCGGCATGAAGGCACGCGTGGCGATTGCCCGGGCCTTGGCCACGCAGCCAAAGATCCTGTTGATGGATGAGCCGTTCGCCGCCCTTGATGCGCTGACCCGGCGCAAGATGCAGGAAGAGCTGTTGCTGCTGTGGGAGGAAGTGCGGTTTACCCTGCTGTTCGTGACCCACTCCATCGAGGAGGCGCTGGTGGTCGGCAACCGTATCCTGCTGCTTTCGCCACACCCGGGGCGGGTGCGGGCTGAAGTGCACAGTCATCAGTACGACCTGGCGAGCCTAGGTGGCAGCGACTTCCAGGCCAGTGCCCGGCGTATCCACCGCTTGCTGTTTGATGAGGCAGATACCCCGGAAAAGCCCAACGACATTGGCTTCAACGCTATTCGCATTGCCTACTGACAGGAGCTTCAGCCATGACCACTACACCTGTACGCCAGGAATACGAGGTGCAGCTGCAGCCCCTGCTCAGTGTGCCTCTGGAACGACAACTGCCGTTGGCCCAGCGCCTGTGGCAGCAAGGCTGGCTGCGCAAGGCAGTTATCCTGCTGGTGATCGCTGTGCTGTGGGAGGCCGTCGCCCGCTATCAGGACAACGACCTGCTATTGCCTGGCTTTGTACAAACTGCCGCAGCGCTGTGGGACGGCATGATCAGTGGTGAACTGCCGGCCAAGGTTGGCGTGTCGCTGGTGATCCTGCTCAAGGGCTACGTGCTGGGCATCGTCCTGGCCTTCGGCCTGACCAGTCTGGCAGTTTCGACCCAGCTGGGCCGGGACCTGCTGGGCACGTTGACCTCGATGTTCAACCCGCTACCAGCCATTGCCCTGCTGCCGCTGGCTTTGCTGTGGTTCGGGCTGGGCGACAACAGCCTGATCTTCGTGCTGGTGCATTCGGTGCTGTGGGCCTTGGCGCTGAATACCTACGCGGGCTTTCTTGGTGTCTCGGAAACACTGCGCATGGCTGGTCGCAACTATGGCCTGAAAGGGCTGCGACTGGTGCTGCACATCCTCGTGCCGGCGGCATTGCCATCAATCCTGTCGGGGCTGAAGATCGGCTGGGCTTTTGCCTGGCGCACCCTGATTGCCGCCGAGCTGGTGTTTGGGGCCAGCAGCGGTAAAGGCGGGCTGGGCTGGTACATCTTCCAGAACCGTAACGAGCTGTATACCGACAAGGTATTTGCCGGGTTGGCGGTGGTGATCCTGATCGGTTTGCTGGTGGAAGGGTTGGTGTTCAACACCCTGGAGCGGCTGACCGTGCGGCGTTGGGGCATGCAGCGCTGACCTGCACTGGCCCTGTCGCCGGCGAGCCAGGTACTCCACGGGTCGTGAGGCTTGTGGAGTACCTGTGGGCGCTGGCTTGCCGGCGATAGGGCCAGTACAGCTATCAAGTCAGGTACTGAGCTGCCGCATTGCTCAGGATCTTGCCAATTTCTTCCCTCAATACCGAAGGCTGCTCCACCACCAACCCATCCCCATGGCTCAGCAGCCACCAGCGCAATGGCCAACCGTCACTCACCGTGGCCCGCAACCGATGCCCATGCTCCAGCGCCGTCAGCTGCATGTCGCTGCTCAACGGCGCATCGCGCAACTGCCGCGCCAGTGCATCGCTGATTCGCGCCACCAGCTCCACGCCCTCACCCTTCGCCGGTTGCAACGCATCCCCCCGCAGGTGCGTCAGCAAGTCGAAGTTACCGCGCAACTCACCCACCGCACTCGCTGACCAGTGCCAGCCAAACGGGATGCTCTTGTCATTGCGTTCCAGCGGAAAGATCAGCGACAGCTCATTGAGGTCGCGCTCTACAGTGCGTTTGCTGACCGTGAAGCCCACATCGCGCAGCCCCCAGACAAGCTCGGCGCTGGTAATACCTGGGGAGCGGCTGGGCAGCTGGCGCAGCAGTGCCCACTGACGGCTGAGAGTGGCGCGAGTGGTGGCGAACGGCAAAATGTAACGTCCTTGTCTAGGCTTGCCGCAATAGGATGGCGGCACGCGTGTTGTATGGCAATTGGCCACAGCCTGCTCAGATCAAGGAACTCGCATTTGGTTGCCATGTACCGAATCGTTCGCGACAGGTTTTGACGTGACGTCACGCAGAATCACGCCTCATCACAGCCGAAGGTTGGGTTGTGCGTCGTTCAATGAGGATGAACATGTCTGCTGCCAGCAATATCCATTCGCTGCTTGCCCGCCTTCTGCCCGAGCGGGTCATTGCGCCACCGGCCCCGGTCGGGAGGCGACAGCGGCTGTTTGCCGCTGTGGGGTTGCCCAGCCAGCGCTCGATGCTGGTCAACCGCCTGGATGAGGCCAGCGACCTGCAGGCCGTATATGCCGACTTGCGTCGCCAGGCGTTGCTAGGCAGCGTGGCGGCGCTGAACGACCTCGGCTGGATCTGGCTCAACGGCAAGTACTGGCGTGCTGATACCGTGCTGGCCGGCCACCTTCTGCGCATGGCAGCCCTGCAGGGCAATGCTGCGGCCTGGTTCAACCTTGGGCAGCAGCATTACTTTGGCAAAGGTATCGACCCTTCCTACGTGCAGGCGGCGGAGTGTTACCGACAGGCCTTCGAACGGGGCATGCTGCATGCCGCCGCAGCACTGGGTGACCTGTATGAGGAGGAGGTGTGCGATGGCGACCTTGATTGGCAGGTCGACCTGGTACAGGCCTACCAGTGGTTCATGCGCGGGGCCGAGCGGGGCGAGGCGCGTTGCCGCTTCGAGGTGGGTTACAGGTTGATGCACGGGCTGTATGTAGAGGCCGACCTCAAGGCCGCTCTCTATTGGCTGGAGCTGGCGGCTGCGGCGGGGGTGGTGCAGGCAGCAGAGGAGCTGGCGGTGCACTTCAGCAGTCGTGATGCGGCGCGGTACCAGGAATGGCGGGACCGGGCGGTGCAGATGGGCAGCACATTGGCACTGACCATGAAGCTGGAAGACCAGATCCAGCCCTGAAATTTATGCTGCTTGTGCCGGCGATAGGGCCAGCACAGGCAGACACAAAGCCCATCATGAACAACAATTCATCCTTACCCCTCATCGCCCGCTGTTGACGACAGGGGGAGGGCAAGGCGTATATTGATAGTTAGCAAACTATGAATATCCTTGGTTCCCTTCATGTCCCTTGATCTCCTGCGCCTGCAAGTCAGCAGTGGCTTGGTGGTAGCCGCCCGTCATTGGCGGCGCATCTGCCATACCGCCCTGACCGGTTACGGTATTTCCGAGGCCTGCGCTGCGCCGCTGCTGATGATCGTGCGCCTGGGCGACGGTGTGCACCAGGTGGCGGTGGCCCAGGCCGCCGGCCTAGAAAGCCCATCGCTGGTGCGCCTGCTCGACCAACTGTGCAAGGCCGGCCTGGTGTGCCGCAGCGAGGACCCACTGGACCGCCGCGCCAAGGCCCTGAGCCTGACCGCCGAAGGCCGTGCCCTGGCCGAAGCCATCGAAGCTGAACTGGTGCGCCTGCGCCGCGATGTGCTCAACGGTATCGACCAGGCCGACCTGGACGCCACCTTGCGCGTGCTGCGCGCCTTCGAAGCTGCCGGCCTGGGCAGTACGGGCGGGGTGGCATGAACGGCTTCTTCAGTTCGGTACCCCCGGCCCGCGACTGGTTCTACGGCGCGCGTACCTTCGCCGCTTCCATGATTGCCTTGTACATCGCCTTGCTCATGCAACTGCCGCGCCCCTACTGGGCCATGGCCACGGTGTACATTGTCTCCAGCCCGTTCGTCGGCCCGACCAGCTCTAAAGCGCTGTACCGCGCAGTGGGCACGTTACTGGGTGCCGGCGGGGCGATTTTCCTGGTGCCGCCGCTGGTGCAATCGCCGTTGCTGTTGAGCATCGCCATCGCCCTGTGGACCGGCACCTTGCTGTTCCTGTCGCTGAACCTGCGCACGGCCAACAACTACGTGCTGATGCTGGCCGGCTACACGTTGCCGATGATCGCCCTGGCAGTAGTCGACAACCCGCTGGCTGTATTCGACGTAGCCTCTTCCCGCGCTCAGGAAATTTGCCTGGGAATCGTCTGTGCGGCCGTGGTTGGCGCCATTTTCTGGCCGCGCCGGCTGGCCCCTGTGGTGGTGGGTGCCACCGGGAACTGGTTCAACGAGGCAATCCGCTACAGCGACACCTACCTGGCCCGCGAAGCGAGTGCCGACAAGGTGGGTGGCATGCGCGGGTCGATGGTCGCCACCTTCAATTCGCTGGAGCTGATGATCGGCCAGCTAGGCCACGAAGGCGCCGGCCCCCATACCCTGAAGAATGCCCGCGAACTGCGTGGGCGGATGATTCACCTGCTGCCGGTCATTGATGCGCTCGACGACGCACTTGTGGCCTTGGAGGGCCGTGCCCCGGCCCAGTTCGCCCAACTTCAACCCGTGCTTGAAGCCGCGCGCGAATGGCTAAAAGGCACTGCTGACAGCGCTTCGGTAACGCGCTGGACCGCGCTGCACGAGCAGATCGACCGCCTGCAGCCCGGTGCCGCCGCCCTCGATCAGCGCGCCGAGCTGCTGTTGTCCAACGCCCTGTACCGCCTGACCGAATGGGCCGACTTATGGCAGGACTGCTGCACCCTGCAGCACGCCTTGCGTACAGACGATGCCAAGCCTTGGCGCGCGGTGTACCGCCACTGGCGGCTGGGCCGGCTGACGGCGTTCTTCGACCGCGGCCTGATGCTGTACTCGGTGGCCTCCACCGTACTGGCGATCGTGGTCGCCTGCGGGCTGTGGATCGGCCTGGGCTGGAACGACGGCGCCAGCGCTGTGATCCTCGCTGCAGTATCGTGCAGCTTCTTCGCCGCCATGGACGACCCTGCGCCACAGATTTACCGGTTCTTCTTCTGGACGCTGATGTCGGTCATCTTCTCCAGCCTGTACCTGTTCCTGGTGCTGCCCAACCTGCACGATTTCCCGATGCTGGTGCTGGCCTTTGCCGTGCCGTTCATCTGCATAGGCACCCTGACCGTACAGCCGCGCTTCTACCTGGGCACCTTGCTGACCATCGTCAACACCTCGACCTTCATCAGCATCCAGGGCGCCTACGACGCTGACTTCTTCACCTTCCTCAACTCCAACCTTGCCGGCCCTGCAGGCCTTCTGTTCGCCTTTATCTGGACCTTGGTGATGCGTCCCTTCGGCGTGGAGCTGGCGGCCAAACGCATGACCCGCTTCGCCTGGCGCGACATCGTTGAAATGACCGAGCCGGCGACCTTGGCCGAACACCGTCAGGTTGGCGTGCAGATGCTCGACCGCCTGATGCAGCACCTGCCGCGGCTGTCGCAAACCGGCCAGGACAGCGGCGTGGCACTGCGTGACCTGCGTGTGGGGCTGAACCTGCTCGACCTGCTGGCCTATATGCCGCGCGCCGGCCAGCAGGCGCGCGAGCGCCTGAACACGGTGGTCGAGGAAGTTGGCGCGCACTACGCCGCTTGCCTGCATGCCGGTGAACGCCTGCATGCTCCGGCCGCGCTGCTGCGCAACATGGAGCGTGCACGCCTGGCGCTGAACCTGGACGAGCTGTACGAGCGCGGCGATGCCCGCACCCACCTGCTGCATGCCCTGAGCGGCCTGCGGCTGGCGCTGTTGCCGGGTGTGGAGGTGATGCTCGAACCCGCCGAACAACCGCAACTGCCCCCTGGGCTCGACGGAGCGCCCCTGTGATTGGTGAACTGGATATCAGCGGGGTATTTCTGCCCACGCTGCTGGTGATGATGTTTGGCACCTACCTGTTGTTCCTGGGGGTGCATGCGGTGCTGGTGCGCCTGCATTTCTACCGCCTGGTCTGGCACCGGGCGTTGTTCAACGTTGCTCTGTATGCCGTGCTGCTTGGCGCGGTGGACCACTTTTGCCGAAACCTGATGCTGCCATGAAAAAACCTTTGCTGACCTTGGGCCGTGTGGTCCTGACCTTGCTGGTAGTGACCTTCGCCGCCGTGCTCGTGTGGCAGATGGTGGTGTACTACATGTTTGCCCCCTGGACTCGCGATGGCCACATCCGCGCCGACGTGATCCAGATCGCCCCTGATGTGTCGGGGTTGATCCAGAAAGTCGAGGTGCGCGACAACCAGACCGTCAAACGCGGCGACGTGCTATTCACCATCGACCAGGACCGCTTCACCCTGGCCTTGCGCCAGGCTAAGGCGACGCTGGGCGAGCGCCAGGAAACCCTGGCCCAGGCTTCGCGTGAAGCGCAGCGCAACCGCAAGCTGGGTAACCTGGTGGCCGCCGAGCAACTGGAAGAAAGCCAGTCGCGCGAGGCTCGCGCGCGTTCAGCCGTCAGTGAGGCGCAGGTGGCGGTCGATACTGCCCAGCTCAACCTCGACCGTTCGGTGGTGCGCAGCCCTGTGGACGGCTACCTCAACGACCGCGCCCCGCGTAACCACGAATTCGTTACCGCCGGCCGCCCGGTGCTGTCGGTGGTCGACAGCGCCTCGTACCACGTCGATGGTTATTTCGAGGAAACCAAGCTTGGTGGCATTCACATTGGCGATGCGGTGGACATTCGCGTGATGGGCGACAACACCCGCCTGCGCGGCCATGTGCAGAGCTTTGCCGCCGGCATCGAAGACCGTGACCGCAGCAGCGGCGCCAACCTGCTGCCCAATGTCAACCCCGCGTTCAGCTGGGTGCGTCTGGCCCAGCGTATTCCGGTGCGCATCGCCTTCGATGAAGTGCCGCAAGACTTCCGCATGATTGCCGGGCGCACCGCCACGGTGTCGATCATCGAGGGCGAGCGCCCATGAAACAGCTGATCCTGGCCGGCCTGTGCCTGTCGCTGGGGGCCTGCATGATGGTAGGGCCCGACTATGAGTTGCCCAAGGACGCGGCGGTACAACGCAGCGACCTGAGCGGCCCGCTACGCCAGGATGCCGACAGCGTTGTATCGGCACCGGTGCCCGAGGACTGGTGGCAGCTTTATCAGGACCAGCGCCTGAACGAGCTGGTACGTCAGGCCCTGAGTGCCAACACCGAACTGCGCGTGGCGGCTGCCAACATCGCCAAGGCCCGCGCCCAGGTTGAGGTGGCCGAGTCGCAAGGGGGCTTCAACGGTGGCGTCAAGCTTGGCGCCCAGCGGTTGCAGGAGTCGGGCGAAGCCTTCCTGCAGCCCGAGAAGGTACCGGTGGCCAACATTGGCGAGGCCATCATCAGTGCCTCGTACCAGTTCGACCTGTGGGGCACCTTCAAGCGCGGCACCGAGGCCGCAAAGGCCAATGCCGACGCGGTCCAGGCCGCTGCCGATACTGCCCGTATCACCTTGGTGGCGGATGTGGTCAAGGCCTACACCCAGGTGTGCTCGGCCAACGAGGAACTCCACATCGCGCGCGAGTCGCTGGACCTGCAGGAACAGAGCGTGACGCTCAACCAGCGCCTGCGCGATGCCGGCCGCGGTGATGAAACCCAGGTCACCCGCTCGCAGACCCAGTTCAAATCCTTGCGCGCCGAACTGCCACGCTTCAAGGCCGAGCGCGAGACGGGTATGTACACCCTGGCTGCGTTGTTGGCCAAGCCAGTAGACCAGCTGCCTGCCGGCACCGTCGACTGTGCCGAGCTGCCGCACCTGAATCAGCTGGTGCCGGTGGGCGATGGCGCGGCCCTGCTCAAGCGCCGCCCGGACGTGCGTCAGGCCGAACGGCAGTTGGCTGCTGCCACTGCCTACATCGGCGTGGCCACCGGGGCGCTGTACCCGGACATCAGCATTGGTGCCCAGGTTGGCACTATCGGCATTCTGGAGAACCTCGGCGAGCCGTCTACCAACCGCTGGGGCTTCGGCCCGCAGATCAGTTGGACCATCCCCACCAACGGCACCCGTGCGCGTATTCGCATGGCCGAAGCCTCTACCCAGGCGGCGTTGGCGAACTTCGATGGCGTGGTGCTGAATGCCATTCGCGAAACCCAGACCCGGCTGGCCCAGTACAGCGCCCTGCTGGACCGGCGTGATGCCTTGGCCGAGGCAGAAAAATCGGCCAAGGAAGCCGCAGACCAGACCCACCGGTACTACCAGGCAGGGCGTGAGTCGTTCCTGGCGGATTTGCAGGCCACGCGCACCTATACCGACATGCGTGCGCAGTTGGCAGCGGCCAATAGTCAGGTAGCCATGGGGCAGATTGGGGTGTTCCTGGCGCTGGGTGGTGGCTGGAAGGACACCGCCAAGCCTTGAGGCCCAATCGCCGGCAACCCAGCTCCCCCAGCTGAGCCACAGGCCTCGAGAACTGTGGAGCACTGTAGGAGCTGGCTTGCCGGCGATCGAGGGCAGAGCCCTCGCCTAGGTTCTAGAGCTGTAAGACATTTCCGAACTTGAAACCAAATGCTTCAGTTTTGAATCCCTGTGGAATTATCCTACGACCGCTGTCGGATGGCGCTGACTTGGCTGGAATGTGCTCCGGGAATAACGTCCTCAGGTCGCCTTGCAAGGCGATCGGGATTGAGACCCCCGGCCATACAGAGCTGCACCGCTTCATGGCGGTCGTGCGCGGGCAGGCTTTAGCCTGGTCGGGTTTTCCCTGTGGCCCGGGTCTCACCCCTCGCACGACTGCCACCCTAATCCGTGAGACGAGAAGGAGTGCAGTTCATAGAAATCCACAAGGGAATCAACTATGAAAAAGCTCGTCCCCGACCCACCTCTCACCGATCTGCTCCTACTCGACCCACCAAACTTGTCACTCGTCGACCCGCTCAGCATCGATGACTGCAAGCTGCTTACCAGCGCCCTAACCCTGAGCATCGAGCAAACCACCACTGTCCTGCTCGCCAACGACCCGGGTGCCACGCGCAACGCCATGGGCATGAACATTCGTGTGCTGTGCGCCGTGATCAATGCGTTGTCCGATCATGTACGGCAAGGGGACAAGCGATGAGCAACGACCCAAGAGACACTTCCACCGTTGGCATGGAAACCTTTGACCTGTTTCGCCTGCAGCCCAATGTGCCGTTCAATCACGCATTCTCCCAACTGTCAGTGTTACTTGGCTGCATCCGCCACCTCACTACCGAGGCGGAAATGGAAAACGACCGCATTGCCGGGAGCGCTGCGCGGATACTCAGCGAGATGGCCAAGGCACTGATCGATGATATGGAGCGGGGACTGAACAAGGTTCTCCAATAGCCTGCAAAAACCAGGGCCGCAGCGCGGCCCATCGCCGGCAAGCCAGCTCCCACAGGTACGTCACTTCGTTCAAGCCTGGTGAGTCACCTGTAGGGGCTGGCTTGCCGGCGATGAGGCCCTGACAGGCCGGCCCAGACCATAGGCTGGCTGCAATCTCTGTGGGAGCTGGCTTGCCGGCGATAGGGCACTATCAGGCAACGTCCCATCAAACCCAAATCGCATCCCAATGAGGATAATCCCCAACCCTCGCGACCAAACCCGCTCGCTTCGGGTTCAGAACAATATACCGTGCCACCGTCTGCACATCCTCTTCCCGGCGCAAAGCCCGGTCATGAAACCCCTTTTGCCAAAGCCGCCCGCTTCGTCCGCTATGCCTGTTGATCATCATGGTGCTACGGGACTTAACCCGGCGCATCAAGCGCTTCAGGCTGCCCGGACCAAGCTCGACTAGCCAGTGAAAGTGGTCAGGCATCACTACCCAAGCCAAAGATCTGATTGCACCTTCCTCTTCAGCCTGACGCAGCTCAGCCACCAGCAAGCGGGCCGAGTGAAAATCACTGAAAATCGGTGCCCTGCCATGGGTTGTGCTGGTAAGCAGATACAAGTAACTGGTTTCCGAAAACCGGCCAAGCCGTAACTGGTTTGAATGGGGACGATCCATGTTCCCTGCCCCCTGTTGGTTTGCCCATCAGACTAGTGACGATGGCTCAATTGACGATTACTCAATTGGTACCCAGTGTTTCCTGTGACATCGGCGTGGCCTCCATCGCCGGCAAGCCTGCCCCCACTGATCAGCGCAGGTTCTGAGGGCGGCGGAATACTTGTGATCTGATTTGTAGCAAGATTTTTCATGAAATCCGCCCAGGACCCTTGAGCGAAGGCAAGTCGGAGTGAACAATGTTCTCTTTCGCATTCCCTTCGAGACTGGCCATGAAAACCCCTTCACGTCTGCTTGCCTGGTTACCGGCTTTATTGCTCGGCCCGGTGCTGGCGCTGTGCAGCACCCTGGCGCTGGCCGAGTCCCCCGCCGAGGCCGGCAAAGCCCTGCACCTGCTGGACTACATCGGCGCCGACTACCCGCCGACCGTACAAGGCGGCAAGGTGATCGACGAGGGCGAATACCGCGAGCAACAGGAATTCAGCGCGGTATTGGCCGACCTGGTCAAAGCCCTGCCCGCAAATACCGAGCAAGCCGCCCTGGAGCAGGGCGTCCAGACGTTACGCCAGGCCATTGATCAGCGTCAGGAGGGCACCGCTGTCGCCAGGCAGGCCCGCCAGCTGGGCGCGCGGCTGGCAGTGGCCTACGAGGTCAGCCAAGCCCCGGTGATTACCCCGGATCCGGCCCGCGGCGCTGCGCTGTATGCGCAAAACTGCTCGATCTGCCACGGCGACACAGGCGCAGGCGACGGCCCCGCTGGCGTGGGCCTGGAGCCTGCTCCCGCCAACCTGCGCGATGTCGCGCGTCTGGACCAGTTGAGCCTGTTCGACCTCTACAATACGCTGGCCCTGGGCATCGACGGCACCGAAATGCCTTCGTTTGCCGACCAGCTGGACGACCGCCAGCGCTGGGACGTGGCCGCGTACATCGCCAGCTTCACCGCCAAGCCGGAAGCGGGCAAGGGCGAAAAGACCTGGAACCTTGCCGACCTGGCCCGGCAGACTCCGGCCGAAGTCGCCGCTAACGAAGGCAGCGCGGTCGTGGAGGCGTTCCGTGCCCAGCGTGCCCAGCCGCCGCAAGTCAAGCGTGGCCCGGCGCAACTGCTCGAATACACCGCCAGCACGCTGGACAAAAGCCTGGCGGCCTACCGCGCAGGTGACCACGACCAAGCCTATGACCTGTCGGTAGCGGCCTACCTGGAAGGTTTCGAGCTGGTGGAAAGCTCGCTGGACAACATCGACACCCAAGCGCGTAAGGACACCGAAAAATCCCTGATGGCTTACCGCCAATCGCTGCAGGACGGGCTACCCGTTGCCCAGGCCGAGCAGCGTCTGGCCGAAGCCAAGAGCAAGCTCGGCCAGGCCGCGAAGCTGTTGGGCAGCGATGGCCTGAGCTGGTCGCTGAGTTATATCTCCGGTTTGCTGATCCTGCTGCGCGAAGGCCTGGAGGCGATTCTGGTGCTGGCGGCGATCCTCGCCTTCCTGCGTAACACCGGGCAGCAGTCGGCGGTCCGCAGCGTCAACATCGGGTGGGGGCTGGCGCTGGTTGCCGGTTTCGCAACCTGGGCGCTGGCGGCCTATGTGATCGATGTGGGCGGCGCCCAGCGCGAGCTGCTGGAGGGCTGCACGGCGCTGTTCGCTGCGGTGATGGTGCTATGGCTCGGTGTATGGATGCATGACCGCCGCCACGCTGCCGCCTGGAAAGACTACATCAAAAGCAGCCTGGTCAGCGGCGGCGGGCGCTTTGGCTTTGCCATGCTGGCGTTTTTCTCGGTGTACCGCGAACTGTTCGAAGTGATCCTGTTCTACGAAACCCTGTGGTTACAGGCCGGCCCTGCCGGGCACCAGGCGGTGCTGGCGGGTGGCGCCACGGCGCTGGTACTGCTGGTGGGCCTGGCCTGGGTGATCTTGCGCGGTTCTGCCAAGCTGCCGCTGACGCTGTTCTTCAGCATCAACGCCGCGCTGCTGTGCGCGCTGTCGGTGGTGTTTGCCGGGCATGGCGTGAAGGCGCTGCAAGAAGCCGGGGTGCTGGGCACACGGCCGGTGGCGTTCTTCGAGTTCGATTGGCTGGGCATTCACGCTGATGCCTACTCGCTGTCGGCACAGGCGGTGGCCTTGCTGGCCATCGTGTTCCTGTATGGGCGCTCGTGGCTGGTGGAAAAGCGCAGGGCTACTGCCAACTGACCGGGGGGCGGGCGGGGGGGCCCCCCCGAGGAGGCGCTACTTGGCCAGCTTGTTGT
>NZ_JBWKXT010000024.1:0-64785 GCF_059423245.1 Pseudomonas sp. GW460-LB5 | reverse complement strand
GGGGGGCCCCCCACCCCGACTGCATCCGTTTCAAGCCATGTGCAATACCTGTGGGAGCTGGCTTGTCGGCGATGGGCTGCATGGCAGCCCCTTGTGATCTCGGTTCAGGCCGGTTGTGGCGCCTTGAGGATGTTCTGCAGCAGCTGGACACTGTCAACGGCGTCGTGACCCAGGCTGGTCAGGTAGCCGCCATCGGGTTGATCGGTCAGCCCCTTTTCATGCAGGCGTTGCGCAGCGGCGACCAGGGCAGGGGCGGCGTTGCTGTTTATCTTGATGCCTTCCTGGCTGCTGTCGTGTTTGAACAGCGCGAGTACTTCCAGTTCAGCGATCAGATCGGGGGTAAAGGACATGGCGACTCCTGACTTCCAGACAAGGATGGCGGCACCGCTTGCGGTGCCTGACCTTCGAGTGTAGTCGGGTTATTCGTCCTCGCCTTGATCCATCTCAGGTGGTAGCTCCGGCAGCGCCCGCAGGGCGTTCTCGTACCACTCGCCGTTGAACGCGCGGTCTTCCACCAGCATGTTGTCAATTTCGAAGGCCAGCACATGGGCCATCAGGTTGAGAATGTCTTCACGTTCCCAGCCAACCAGGGTCAGCTTGTTGAAAGTGGCCTTGGCTGCCGGCGGCTCGCCGCTTTCGATCTGGTTCTCGATGGCCTGGGTCAGCGTTGCCTCGGCGAAGGCTTCGTCGTCGTCATTGTCGATGTCGGTGGGCTCGCTCATTGGCGGTACTCCTGTGGTGGGATGCACAGTGTGCCACGCCTGTACCGGCAATGCCCGGGCATTGACGAGGTGCATGACGCTGGTCAGGAACAGGCGTACGGTCTATAAAAGCCCAGCCAACCCCTTACGGCCTGGAGGCTGTTACCTCATGCTCAAGCTTCATGGATTCTCGGTCAGCAACTACTACAACATGGTCAAGCTGGCCCTGCTGGAAAAAGGCCTGCCCTTCGAAGAAGTCACCTTCTATGGCGGCCAGGCGCCACAGGCGCTGGAAGTGAGCCCACGGGGCAAGGTGCCGGTGCTGCAGACCGAGCACGGCTTCCTCAGCGAAACCAGTGTAATCCTCGACTACATCGAACAGACTCAGGGCGGCAAGGCACTGCTGCCGGCCGACCCGTTCGGACAGGCCAAGGTGCGCGAACTGCTCAAGGAAATCGAGCTGTACATCGAGCTGCCGGCGCGTACTTGCTATGCCGAGTCGTTCTTTGGCATGTCGGTTGAGCCATTGGTCAAAGAGAAGGCGCGTGCCGATTTGCTGGCCGGCTTTGCCACCCTCAAACGCAACGGGCGCTTTGCACCCTATGTGGCGGGTGAGCAGCTGACGCTGGCAGACCTGATGTTCTGCTTCTCGGTCGACCTGGCTTATGCGGTGGGCAAGAAAGTGCTGAACATCGACTTTTTGGCGGACTTCCCGCAGGCCAGGGCGTTGCTGCAGCTGATGGGCGAGAACCCGCACATGGCGCGGATCGTGGCGGACAAGGAAGCGTCGATGCCGGCCTTCATGGAGATGATTCGCAGCGGTAAACGCTAACCGGAGCTAGCGCTGAACCTGCAGGAGCAGCCTTGTGCTGCGAAGAGGCCGGTGCAGACACCCTCTATCCAGGGTGTTTGCACCGGCCTCTTCGCAGCACAAGGCTGCTCCTGCAAAAAGCAGGGCAGCGAGGCTGGCTTAACGGGAAGCCAGCAGCGCCTTGCCACGAACAACGGCAGCACGTACCTGCGCCGGTGCCGTACCACCAATGTGGTCACGGGCATTCACCGAGCCTTCCAGGGTCAGCACGGCAAACACGTCCTGCTCGATCTGGTCGCTGAACTGGCGCAGTTCATCCAGGCTCATCTCGGCCAGGTCCTTGCCGGTGTCCACACCGTACTTCACCGCATGGCCAACGATTTCGTGGCAGTCACGGAACGGCAGGCCACGGCGTACCAGGTAGTCGGCCAGGTCGGTGGCGGTGGAGAACCCGCGCAGGGCCGCTTCACGCATGATGGCATGCTTGGGCTTGATCGCCGGGATCATGTCGGCAAACGCACGCAGCGAGTCGCGCAGGGTGTCGGCAGCGTCGAACAGCGGCTCCTTGTCTTCCTGGTTGTCCTTGTTGTAGGCCAGCGGCTGGCCTTTCATCAGGGTCAGCAGGCCGGTCAGCGCGCCGAATACGCGGCCGCTCTTGCCACGTACCAGCTCTGGTACGTCCGGGTTCTTTTTCTGCGGCATGATCGAGCTGCCGGTGCAGAAGCGGTCCGGCAGGTCGATGAACTGGAACTGCGCGCTGGTCCACAGCACCAGCTCTTCCGAGAAGCGCGACAGGTGCATCATCGCCACGCTGGCAGCGGCGCAGAATTCGATGGCGAAATCACGGTCCGACACGCCGTCCAGCGAGTTGCCGGCCACGGCTTCGAAGCCCAGCAGCTTGCAGGTGAGCTCGCGGTCGATCGGGTAGGTGGTGCCCGCCAGCGCGGCGCTGCCCAGGGGCATGCGGTTGGTGCGCTTGCGGCAGTCGACCAGGCGCTCGTAGTCGCGGCTGAGCATTTCGAACCAGGCCAGCAGGTGGTGGCCGAAGGTGACCGGCTGGGCCGTCTGCAGGTGGGTGAAACCGGGCATGATGGTTTCGGCTTCACGCTCGGCCTGCTCCAGCAGGCCCTGCTGCAGGCGGGTGATTTCGGCCAGGATCAGGTCGATTTCGTCGCGCAGCCACAGGCGGATATCGGTGGCCACCTGGTCGTTGCGGCTGCGGCCGGTGTGCAGCTTCTTGCCGGTGATGCCGATGCGGTCGGTCAGGCGTGCTTCGATGTTCATGTGCACGTCTTCGAGGTCGACGCGCCAGTCGAACTTGCCGGCTTCGATTTCGCCCTGGATGGTCTTCAGGCCATCAATGATGGTGTCGCGCTCGGCATCGCTGAGCACGCCGACCTGCGCCAGCATGGTGGCATGGGCGATCGAACCCATGATGTCGTGGCGGTACAGGCGCTTGTCGAAATCGACCGAGGCGGTGAAACGGGCGACGAAGGCGTCGACGGGCTCACTGAAGCGGCCGCCCCAGGACTGATTGGTCTTGTCGGTGCTCATGGATTCACTCATTGCAGGCGTGAACGAAAAAGTGGCGCCGATAATAGCAGGGTTGGGCTGGCTGCCGCAGGGCGCCGGTCGACAGAAATGCCCGGAAAATGGCAGAGAAGGATTTTAAGGAATGAACGGCAGTGTTCCACGGACCGTCTACAGTTGGACAAAGGACTGGCGGTGAATCTGCCGTCCGAGTGAATCTTTGGCCATCGCACCGGTCTAGAGCGTGACCGCAGTGTCGCTCGAACCACACCTGTCTACGCTATACCTGTGCGAGACTCATTCAGGAATCCAGCGCAATTATGAATGTCCTGATCGTTGATGACGAACCCCAAGGCCGTGAACGCCTCAGCCGGCTGCTCGGCGAACTGGAGGGTTACACCGTGCTGGAGCCTAGCGCCACCAACGGCGAGGAGGCCCTAGCGCTGATCGAAAGCCTCAAGCCCGATGTGGTCCTGCTGGACATCGGTCTGCCAGGCCTGGATGGCCTGCAGGTAGCTGCTCGCCTGTGCGAACGCGAGGCGCCGCCGGCGGTGGTGTTTTGCACCGGGGATGATGAATACGGTGCCGAGGCATTCAAGGACAGTACCCTCAGCCATGTGAACAAGCCGTTCCAGGCCCAGGCGTTGCGCGATGCCTTGCGCAAGGCCGAAAAACCCAACCGCGCCCAGCTGGCGGCGCTTACCCGGCCGGCCAATGAAGGCGGCGGCCCACGTAGCCACATCAGTGCCCGCACCCGCAAAGGCATCGAGTTGATCCCTTTGCCGCAAGTGATCTACTTCATTGCCGATCACAAGTACGTGACCTTGCGTCATGAAACCGGGGAAGTGCTGCTCGACGAGCCGCTCAAAGCCCTGGAAGACGAATTTGGCGAGCGCTTCGTGCGCATCCACCGTAATGCGCTGGTCGCCCGCGAGCGTATCGAACGCCTGCAGCGCACCCCGCTGGGGCACTTTCAACTGTACCTGAAAGGCCTGGACGGCGATGCCCTGACCGTCAGCCGCCGGCATGTAGCCGGCGTGCGCAAGATGATGCAGACCCTCTGATACGGTGCCCGCATGGCAAGGGCTGCGCCCTTGTTCGCGGGTAAAGCCGCTCCCACAGGTTGAGTAGGCCTGGAGAGCGGCACTTCACCCTGTGGGAGCGGCTTTAGCCGCGAAGAGGCCCTCAACTGATCCACATCTGCAAGCGATAAAGGAGATGCTGTTATCATCGGCGGCATTTCTCTGGATCGGGGCGTTCCATGTCCACTCGCGAAATCCGCATTGCCACCCGTAAAAGTGCCTTGGCCCTATGGCAGGCCGAATACGTCAAAGCCCGCCTCGAGCAGGCCCACCCCGGTCTGCTGGTGACCCTGGTGCCCATGGTCAGTCGTGGTGACAAGCTGCTCGACGCGCCGCTGGCAAAAATTGGCGGCAAGGGCCTGTTCGTCAAGGAACTGGAAACCGCCCTGCTGGACAACGAAGCCGACATCGCCGTGCATTCGATGAAAGACGTGCCCATGGACTTTCCCGAAGGCCTGGGCCTGTACTGCATCTGCGAGCGCGAAGACCCGCGTGATGCGTTCGTTTCCAATACCTTTGACAGCCTTGAAGCGCTGCCTGCCGGCAGCATCGTCGGTACCTCCAGCCTGCGCCGCCAGGCCCAGTTGCTGGCGCGCCGCCCGGACCTGCAAATCCGCTTTCTGCGTGGCAACGTCAACACTCGCCTGGCCAAGCTGGACGCCGGCGAGTACGACGCCATCATCCTCGCCGCCGCCGGCCTGATCCGCCTGGGCTTCGAAGACCGCATCACCGCCACCATCAGCGTTGACGACAGCCTGCCAGCTGGGGGCCAGGGCGCGGTAGGCATCGAGTGCCGCAGCGCGGACGTCGAGATCCATGCACTGCTGGCGCCGCTGCACCATGCCGACACCGCCGACCGGGTGGTGGCCGAACGCGCCCTGAACAAACGCCTGAATGGCGGCTGCCAAGTGCCGATCGCCTGCTACGCGGTACTCGAAGGTAACCAGCTGTGGCTGCGAGGCCTGGTCGGCCAGCCTAGCGGCGGTACCCTGCTGGTGGCCGATGCCCGTGCCCCCCGTGCTGCTGCCGAGACCCTGGGTGTACAGGTGGCCGAAGACCTGCTGGACCAAGGTGCCGAGGCCATCCTCAAGGAAGTCTACGGCGAGGCCGGCCACCCGTGAGCCAATGGCGCCTGTTGCTGACCCGGCCTGCCGAGGATTGTGCGGCACTGGCGCAAAGCCTGGCGGCAGCGGGGGTGGGCAGCAGCTGCCTGCCGCTGCTGGCGATAGAGCCCGTCACCGCAGAGCCCCGGCAACGACTGCTTCTGGAGGGCCTGCATGGCTTTCAGGCGATCATCGTGGTCAGCAAGCCGGCTGCCCGGTTGCTGCTTGAGCATCTGGCCAAAGCCGGCACGCAGCCGCCTCGGCAAGGCTGGTTCACCGTGGGTGAGGCAACCGCTGCGGTGCTGCAAGGGGCCGGGCTGGCGGTGAGCACTCCGTCGCGTGGCGATGATAGCGAAGCCTTGCTGGCACTACCGGCCCTGCTTCAGGCAGTTGCCGTGCCCGCAGCGCGTGTCTTGGTCGTTCGCGGCGTCGGAGGTCGCGAACTGCTGGCAGAGCGTCTTGCCGAGCAAGGTGCTAGTGTCGAATATCTGGAACTGTATCGTCGCTGCCTGCCGGTTTACCCCGCAGGCACCCTGAAGCGCCGCATCGAAGCGGAACGCCTCAATGGCCTGGTGGTCAGCAGTGGGCAGGGTTTTGAACATTTGCAGCAGCTGGCCGGCGCCGATTGGCCGCAGCTGGCACGCCTGCCGTTGTTCGTGCCCAGCCCGCGGGTAGCCGAACAGGCCAGGGCCGCCGGGGCCCAACAGGTTGTGGATTGCCGTGGCGCCAGTGCCACGGCCTTGCTGGCAGCCGTGCAGCGCAGCGCTGCACCTGCTTCTTAAGGCGCTAAGCTGAACGCGATGCGCCCCCATGCAAAGGATGGATACGTGAGCGAGACTGTCTTGTCCAATAACGATCAGCCGTCGGCACAGGCGCCGGCGGAACCCGTCACCGCCCCACCTGCCAAGCGCTCCGGCAGTGGCCTGGCAGCGCTGGCCTTGCTGCTGGGTGCGGCCGGGGTGGCGGTAGGTGGCTGGGGTGTCTGGCAGGTGCGTCAACTGCAAGGCAGCGAGTTCAATCAGGGCCAGCACATCGAGGCGCTGAACCAGCGCGCCGAAGCCCTGCAGCAGCGCGAACAGCAGATCAGCGCGCAACTGGCCAGCCTGCCGGCTGCCAGCGAGCTGGAAGACCGTCGGCGCCTGGTGGCGCAGCTGCAGGGCGACCAGCAGCGCCTCAGCCAGCGCCTGGAAACCGTGCTGGGAGAGAGCCGCAAGGAGTGGCGCCTGGCGGAAGCCGAGCACCTGCTACGCCTGGCGACCCTGCGCCTGTCGGCCTTGCAGGACATCACCAGCGCCAAGGCACTGGTCGAAGGCGCCGACGAGATCCTGCGCGAGCAGAGTGACCCGGGTGCTTTCGCGGCCCGCGAGCAACTGGCGCGCAGCTTGGCCACGCTCAGCAGCACCCAGCAACCGGACCGTACCGGCCTGTTCCTGAAACTGGCTGCTCAACGTGAGCAGGTACAGCAGCTGAGCGCGCAATCGCCCGAGTTCGACAGCAATGCCGATGCCCTGGGCGCCCTGACCGCTGACGGCGATGGTGCCAGCCGGCTGTCGCAGTGGTGGGCAGAAATCTCCAAGTACTTCCAGATCGACTTCAACGCTGACGAAAACGTGCGGCCGTTGCTGGCCGGGCAGCAGCTGAATCAGCTGCGCCTGGCCCTGAGCCTGACCATCGAGCAGGCCCAGTGGGCGGCCCTCAATGGTGACGCCAAGGTCTACACCCAGGCGCTGGACGACGCTCGCAGCGTCTTGCTGGCCAACTTCAACGCCGACAACCCGCAAAGCAAGGCCATGCTCGACAGCCTCAATGCCTTGGCCGATCAGCCGGTGTCGGTGGTTACCCCCGACCTCAGCGAAAGCCTGGCGGCCGTGCAGGCCTACATTCAGCGCCGTCACCTGCCGGCCGAGGCTGAAGGGGGCAAGCCATGAAGCGTGTCTACCTGCTGGCCGTGCTGGCCATCGTGATTGCCGCGGCGCTGGGTATCGCGGTCGCCAAACACAGCGGCTACGTACTGCTTTCCTATGGAAGCTTCCGCTATCAATCGGGGCTGTGGGCGGCACTGGCCGGCCTGCTGGCCGTGGTCGCATTGTTGTGGTTGTTGCGTTATCTGGTCGGCCTGGTGCTAACCTCCAGCGGCGTGGTCAACCCGTGGTCGCGGCGTAACCGCAGCCGGCGCATTCGCCTGGCCATCGAACAGGGCCAGCTGGACCTTGCCGAGGGCCGCTGGGCCAGTGCTCAACGCCACTTGCAACGTGCCGCCGAGGCCGAGCGCCAACCGTTGCTGTACTACCTCGGCGCCGCACGCGCTGCCAACGAGCAAGGCCGCACCGAAGACAGCGACAACCTGCTGGAGCGCGCCCTGGAGCGTCAGCCGCAAGCAGAACTGGCCATTGCCCTGACCCATGCGCAGTTGCAGATGGACCGTGGTGAAAATGATGGCGCCCTGGAAACCCTGTTGGCCATGCAGGAGCGCCACCCGCACAACACCCAGGTGCTGCGCCTGCTGCAGCGCCTGCACCTGGAGCGTGGTGACTGGTCGGCACTGATCCGCCTGCTGCCAGATCTGCGCAAGGGCAAGGTGCTGCCGGCCGCCGAGCTGGCCGCCCTGGAGCAACGTGCCTGGGGCCAGAACCTAAGCCTGGCCACCACCCGTGGCGAGGACGCGCAAACTGCACGTCAGGCCTTGGAACGCGCTTGGCAGCAGCTGACCACGGCCCAGCGCCAGGAGCCGCAACTGGTGCTGGCTTACGCCGAGCAATTGCGCCAGGTGGGTGCCCAAGGCGAGGCCGAGCAAGTGCTGCGCACCGCCCTCAAGCGTGAATACGAAAGCCACCTGGCCCGGCTGTACGGCCTGGTGCGCGGTGATGATCCGGCGCGCCAGCTGCAAACTGCTGAAGGTTGGCTCAAAGAGCACCCGCAAGATGCCAGCCTGCTGCTGACCCTGGGCCGGCTTAGCCTGCAGAACCGCCTGTGGGGCAAGGCGCGAGACTACCTGGAAAGCAGCCTGCGCATGGAGCGCAACCCCGAGGCTTGCGCCGAACTGGCCCGCCTGCTCGCGGGTCTTGGCGAGACCGAGCGCAGCAACCAGCTGTTCCAGGAGGGCCTTGGCCTGCTGGACGAACGCCTGCTGGCGCTGCCTTTGCCAGAAGGCGTACGCGCCTGACCCACCCCACAGCCCGCGCCAAGGTGCGGGCTGTGGGGGCGGGTAATTTATCTCTTGCGGCCAGCGCTATCAGCAGTCCCTTTCTTCAGGTGCTTCCTACTGCATCGCTGGAAATTTCCTACGCGATTCAGGGACTTGTCGTTGTTGTCGTGCCTTGAAACAAAGCGTGTCTTTCCTCTACCGTTTCAAGTCACCACTTCTTGCGGATCTTCAACGTCCATGCTGCCGGCCCGTTTGCGCACCTTTTTCCTTCCTGCCTGCCTGGTCGCACTGGCGGTGCTGGTTGCGTCTTTGCGCCTGGAAACCACAGTGGGGCTGGTGCCGTGCCCATTGTGCTTCAGCCAGCGTTTGTTGCTTGGTGTGTACGCGCTGCTGTGCCTCGCAGCCGTGCTGCAGGCACCGGGCACGCAGGGTACCGTTCGTTATGCGCAGGGGGTACTGGGCTGCTCGCTGGCGGGCGCTTTGCTGGCAGCACGGCATGTCTGGGTGCAGGGCGCTGAGGGTGTCATTCATGTTTGCCCGGTGCCGATCGGGCGGGTGTTCGAGCAATCCTGGGCTGAGGCAGCACGGCAATTGCTGCTGGGTGGGCCTGATTGCAGCTCGCTGACCTGGAGCTTTCTCGACCTGACGTTACCGGAGTGGAGCCTGTTGGCCTTCCTGCTTCTGGCGGTGCTGCCCCTGAGTTACCTGCTGGCGTATCGTTTCCGCACCCTGGCACGAGCATGACCTGAAGCAAGGCCACGTCATTACCGCGACCAATGGTGATGTAACAGGGGATTAAACACTTGTATGAACTTTGTCTGCTGCGTACCTTGATGGGCAGCACGCGTGGGAATAATCTCCCAGCACGCATACCGAAAATACAACTGCTCGATGCCGTCCTGCTGATGTCACCTTTGTGCCGCACGGTTGTGGTGCGGGGTGCAGCGGCATCTACCCAGAAGGGAAGAGATCGCCATGCTCGATAGTTGTCAGAACGCCCAGGAACGCTGGGGTGGGGTTCACAAGCTGATCGACCGTTGGCTGGCGGAGCGCCGGCAACTGGTGCAGGCTTTCCGCGGCTTGCGCGATTTGAAGCCAGCCTTTGCCGACAAGGACACCAACGGAGACTTTTGCGCACTTCTGGTCGACTACGTTTCGGCGTGGCACTTCGAAGTTTGCGAGCAGCTGGTCAGCGAGGCCAAGGCTTTCGGAGACGAGAAAGCGCTGAAGCTGGCTGAAGAACTCAACCCACGGATCAACGACAGTACCCAGGTCGCACTGGCCTTCAATGACCAATGCACCAAGGGTGAGTGCAAGGACACCGAACGCTTCGCCGAAAAGCTGGGCAAGTTGGGCGGGCTGTTGCACGAGCGCTTCGAACTTGAAGACTGCCTGATTGAGGTGCTGCACAACGCACACAAGGAAGAGGGAGCAGTCCAGGCGTGAGAGTTGACGTCAGTCGCCAACCGCCAGCAATTCGATCTCGAACACCAGGGGTGTATACGGTGCGATAAGGTCACCCGCGCCTTGCGCGCCATAGGCCTGCGCCGACGGAATTACCAGGCGCCATTTGGCCCCGGCGTGCATCCTTGGCAAGGCCACCTGCCACCCTTCGATCACCGAGTCCAGGCTGAACCACTGGGGCGCCTGGTTCTGGTCGAACACAGAGCCATCCGGCAGCCTGCCCACATAACGTACCTGCACTTTGCCGCCCGCTTTGGGCTGGGCGCCAGTGCCTGGCTGCAGCTCGCTGTAGAGCACACCTTCCGGTAGTTCGCGTACCCCATAACGGCCACGCTCGTTGGCCATGAAGCGCGTTTCGGCTGCCTGCAACTTCTGCGTGGCGGCGTCACCTTCCCTCGCTTCGTGCTGCTGCAGCACCGCTTGCATACGTGCCTTGTCGAGCTTCAAGGGTTGCCCCTGATAGGACTGCTTCAGGCCTTCGACCAGTGCATCCAGTTGCAGGCCAGGCATATCCTGGCGCAGGCGCTCACCCAGGCTGGCCCCCAGGCTGTAGGCAAGGTCATGGTCGTTGCTGTCGGCCATTGCAACTGGCACCAGCAGGCATAAACCTAATACAAGATATCGAGGCAATGCCCTGACTCCCAAATATCAGCAATGATTAATTCAGCAACTACACTTTCACGCAGCTGCAAGATAACAACTTTGCCCAGGCATGCAACGCGGCGTAAATATTACTGTCAACATGCCCTAGCGGCGGTAGCAGCAGAAGCATAGTATGAGCCGCAATCTCGTCAGCCAGGAGGTAAACCATGTCGGCCAAAAAGAAGCCAGTAAGTACGCCGTTACACCTGCTCCAGCAACTTTCGGGCAGCCTGCTCGAACACTTGGAAGATGCCTGCTCGCAAGCGCTGGCTGATGCGGAAAAACTGCTGGCCAAATTGGAAAAGCAGCGTGGCAAGGCCCAGGAAAAACTGCACACCGGTCGCCTGAAACTGCAGGATGCCGCCAAGGCGGGTAAAGCCAAGGCGCAGACCAAAGCGCAAAAAGCCGTTGGCGAACTTGAAGAGCTACTCGATTCCCTCAAGGAACGCCAAACCCAGACCCGTACTTATATCCAGCAACTCAAGCGCGACGCTCAGGACAGCCTCAAGCTGGCCCAAGGTGTAGGCAAAGTTCGCGAAGCAGCCGCCAAGGCCCTTGACCTGCGTGCCGCCAAAACCACCAAGCCTGCTGCTGCCAAGCCAGCTGCCAGGTCCACTGCTGCTGCCAAACCTGCCGCTAAGCCAGCTGCCAGGTCCACCGCTGCTGCCAAACCTGCCGCTAAGCCAGCTGCCAGGTCCGCTGCTGCTGCCAAACCTGCCGCTAAGCCAGCTGCCAAGGCCACTGCTGCTGCCAAACCTGCCGCCAAGCCGGCTGCCAAGGCTACTGCTGCTGCCAAACCTGCCGCCAAGCCGGCTGCCAAGGCTACTGCTGCAGCTAAACCTGCCGCCAAGCCGGCTGCCAAGGCTACTGCTGCAGCCAAACCTGCGGCCAAGCCAGCTGCCAAGGCTACTGCTGCCGCCAAGCCAGCGGCCAAAGCCACTGCTGCCGCCAAGCCTGCTGCCGCTGTCAAACCTGCCGCCAAGCCAGCGCCAGCCAAAGCTGCTGCCGCGAAATCCGCTGCTAAACCAGCTGCTGCCAAGGCTCCAGCACGCACGGCCGCCAAGCCAGCTGCCGCCAAGCCTGTTGCCAGCAAGCCAGCCGACGCCAAACCTGCTGCGCCAGCCGCCAGCACCCCGGCTGCAGCAACCAACTCGGCCAACCCGGCCTCGTCGGCAGCGCCGTCGGCACCCGCCAGCACCCCGGCTCAGGCACCCTCTTCGGCGTCCTGAAGCGCAGTCGCCGCGACGCGCAACTGATCCAGCGCGTGGTGGTGTCGGACAGGGGCCGGCGCCAGCCGGGCCAGCCAGTCGTCCGTGGGCTCCCTGGAGCCTGCGGGCCACTTTTGGGCGAATTCCTGCAAGCGCTCCAGCAAAGTTCTTTCTGCCTGCAACTCCAGCCCCTTCACCTGTTCACGCAACGACGCCAGCTGCGTATCTCCCAACGCTGCCGCTCGCCATTGCTGGCGCAGGCTGCGGAGTGGAGTGACCACTTCGCGCTGCCACGGCTCGGCCATTTCGTGCAGTGCTTGCACGCGCTCCTCCAGCACAGCCACAGCACGTGCTTGCAGCCAGGTTGCGCATAGCAGCAGGCAAACATCGCCACCCTGCGCCTGTAGCTCAAGGCAGGCCGCTTCCACGCCAGGCCTGGCATACAGGGCCAAAGCGTAATTCCACAGGTCGGTGTACATGGTTCCACTCGCGCTATGGGCCGAGGAAGCTGGTAGACTCCGCGACCATCATGATCAGACTATCCAACCTCACTTTACAGCGTGGTCCGCAGCGCTTGCTAGACGGCGCCGACATGACCCTGCACGCCGGTCACAAGGCCGGCCTGATCGGCGCCAACGGCGCCGGAAAATCCAGCCTGTTCGCCTTGCTGCGCGGTGAGCTGTCGCCCGATGGCGGCGATTGCCTGCTGCCTGGCGACTGGCGCATCGCCCACATGCGTCAGGAGGTCGACACCCTCGACCGCCTGGCCGTGGATTATGTGCTCGACGGCGATGCGCGCCTGCGCAAGGTCCAGGCCGAACTGGCCGCGGCCGAGCAGGCGCACGATGGCACCGCCCTGGCGCGCCTGCACAGTGAGCTGGAAGGCGCCGACGGCTATACCGCCGATGCCCGCGCGCGCAAATTGCTGGCTGGGCTGGGCTTCACCAACGAGCAGATGGACCGCCGCGTCGGCGACTTTTCCGGCGGCTGGCGGATGCGCCTGAACCTGGCCCAGGCTCTGATGTGCCCGTCCGACCTGCTGCTGCTCGACGAGCCCACCAACCACCTGGACCTCGACGCCATCCTGTGGCTGGAAGACTGGCTCAAAGGCTACCCCGGCACACTGTTGCTGATCTCCCACGACCGTGACTTCCTCGACGCGGTGGTCGACCACGTGCTGCACGTCGAACAGCGCAAGCTGAACCTGTACAAGGGTGGTTACACCGCCTTCGAGCGCACCCGTGCCGAACGCCTGGCGCAGCAGCAGCAGGCCTACGAGAAGCAGCAGGCGCAGCGCGCGCACATGGAAAAGTACATCGCCCGTTTCAAGGCCCAGGCCACCAAGGCCCGCCAGGCACAAAGCCGGATCAAGGCCCTGGAGCGCATGGAGGAGCTGTCGGCGGCGCATGTCGACTCGCCGTTCGACTTCGTCTTCCGTGAGTCGCAGAAAATCTCCAGCCCGTTGCTGAGCATGTCCGAAGGCCGCCTGGGTTATGGCGACACGGCCATTCTCGACAAGGTCAAGCTGCAGCTCACCCCAGGTGCGCGCATTGGCCTGCTCGGGCCCAACGGCGCCGGCAAGTCGACCCTGATCAAGAACCTTGCGGGTGAGTTGGAGCCGTTGTCTGGCCGCCTGGTACGTGGCGAGAACCTGGCTGTTGGCTACTTTGCCCAGCACCAGCTGGACTCGCTGGACGACAAGGCCAGCCCGCTGCTGCACCTGCAGCGTATTGCCCCCACCGAGCGCGAACAGACCCTGCGCGACTTCCTCGGTGGCTTCGACTTCCATGGCGCTCGCACCGACGAGCCGGTTGTGAACTTTTCCGGTGGCGAAAAGGCCCGTCTGGCGCTGGCGCTGATTGCCTGGGAACGGCCAAACCTGCTGCTGCTCGATGAACCAACCAACCACCTTGACCTGGAAATGCGCCTGGCGCTGACCATGGCGTTGCAGGAGTTTGCCGGTGCCGTGGTGGTGGTGTCTCACGACCGTCACCTGCTCAAGAGCACGACCGACGACTTTTTGCTGGTGGCCGACGGCAAGGTCGAAACCTTCGACGGAGACCTGGACGACTACAGCCGCTGGCTGGTCGAGTACCGCCAGCGCAGTGCGCCGGTCAGTACCGCCCCGGTCAACCCGGACAAGACCGACAAGAAAGCCCAGCGTCAAGCTGCCGCGGCCTTGCGCCAGCAACTGGCACCGCACAAGAAAGCTGCCGACAAGCTGGAAACCGAGCTCAACCAGGTGCATGTGCAACTGGCCGAGATCGAGACCGCGCTGGGTGACGGTGGCCTCTACGAGGCGGCGCGCAAGGACGAGTTGCGTGACCTGCTGGCGCGCCAGACCAAGCTCAAGCAACGCGAAGGTGAGCTGGAAGAAGCCTGGATGGAAGCGCTGGAAACCCTCGAAAGCATGCAGGCCGAACTCGAGGCGCTGTCCTGATGGAGGAACTGCGTTCGCTGCTGCCAGGGCAATGGATGGACACGTTCTGGCTGGGCTTGCAGATTCTGTTGATCCTGGTCGCGGCTTTCGTCCTGCAGCGCATCGTTGCGCGTGGGTTGAGCCGCCTGGGCCAGCGTTACCCGCTGCCGCCAGAACTGCTGGTACCGGTGCGTGGTGGCCTGCGCTGGCTGATCATGGGCAGCGCGCTGCTGTTCGTGCTCGAGCGCCTGGGCGTTTCGGCGACCGTGCTGTGGACGGCGTTGTCCGGCTTTGTCGCGGTGGCGGCGGTGGCGTTCTTCGCCATGTGGAGCGTGCTGTCCAACCTGCTGTGCGCGGTGCTGATCTTCACGGTCGGGCCGTTTCGCATCGGTGATGTGGTCGAGCTGGTCGACACGCTGGACAAGCCGGGGGTGAAAGGCCGGGTGATCGCCATCAACCTGCTGTTTACCACCTTGCTGGAAATGCCCGATGCGGGCGGGGCGCTGGTGCAGGTGCCCAATAGCCAGTTCTTCCAGAAGTCGGTACGGCGTTGGCGCGGGGCTGAGGTGCAGGCCTTGCACAAAGAAACAGCTGCCGAAGCTGACTGAACCTGTACTGGCCCCTTCGCGGGCATGCCCGCTCCCACAGGTATCCCGCAGGGTCTGAAACTGCACTGTACTTGTGGGAGCGGGCGCGCCCGCGAAGAGGCCGGCACAGGTCCCAAAAATCCCTCAGAAATCGCTGGTTATTTTTTCACCAAAACCTTAGCTTAACCTTTTGCAACAAATGTTCGAGCGAGGTGTGTGATGTCGATGGAAGTATGGCTGGGCTTCTTTGCCGCCTGTTGGGTAATCAGCCTGTCACCCGGTGCCGGGGCGATTGCCTCGATGTCCAGCGGCCTGCAATACGGCTTCTGGCGTGGCTACTGGAACGCCCTGGGCCTGCAACTGGGCCTGATTGTGCAAATCGCCATCATTGCCGCCGGCGTCGGCGCCATCCTGGCCGCCTCGGCCACGGCCTTCCAGGTCATCAAATGGTTCGGCGTTGCCTACCTCGTCTACCTGGCCTACAAGCAATGGCGCGCCTTGCCGATGGACATGTCCGATGAGTCCGGTGTTCGCCCTATCGGCAAACCGCTGAGCCTGGTGTTCCGCGGGTTCCTGGTCAACGTCAGCAACCCCAAGGCGCTGGTGTTCATGCTGGCAGTGCTGCCGCAGTTCATCAATCCGCATGCACCGCTGTTGCCGCAGTATGTGGCGATCACTGTGACGATGATCAGCGTGGACATGCTGGTGATGGCGGGGTACACCGGCTTGGCTTCGCGGGTGTTGCGCCTGCTGCGTACGCCCAAGCAGCAGAAGCGCCTCAACCGGACCTTTGCCGGGTTGTTCATTGGTGCGGCCACTTTCCTGGCGACCCTGCGCCGCGCACCTCTCTGACAGACCGCTGGGGCCTGGTCCGGGCCCCAGCTCTATTTCTGCTTGTCTACCAACCCTGTCAGCAAGTCCACCGGCATCGGGAAGACAATGGTCGAGGTCCTGTCGCCCGCAATCGCCCCCAGCGTCTGCATATAGCGCAACTGCATTGCCCCCGGTTCCTTGCCCAGCATTTGCGCCGCCTGCATCAGCTTCTCTGACGCCTGCAACTCCCCCTCGGCATGGATCACCTTGGCCCGCCGTTCGCGTTCGGCTTCAGCCTGCCGGGCGATGGCGCGTACCATCGATTCGTTGAGGTCGACATGCTTGATCTCGACGTTGGCCACCTTGATGCCCCAGGCGTCGGTTTGCGCGTCCAGCACATGGCGAATGTCCCCGTTCAGTTGCTCACGTTCGGCCAGCAGCTCATCCAGTTCGTGCTTGCCCAGCACCGCACGCAGCGTGGTCTGGGCCAACTGGCTGGTCGCTACCAGAAAGTCCTCCACCTGGATTATCGCCTTTTGCGGGTCGAGCACGCGGAAGTAGAGCACCGCGTTGACCTTGACCGAGACGTTGTCGCGGGTGATTACATCCTGGGGTGGTACATCCAGCACCACCGTGCGCAGGTCGACCCGCACCATTTGCTGGATCACCGGGATCAACAGGATCAACCCCGGCCCCTTTACCTGCCAAAAGCGCCCCAGCTGAAACACCACACCGCGCTCGTACTCGCGCAGGATGCGAAACGCCGACAGCAACAGCATCGCCAGCACGATCAGCACGGCACCAAAACCAACTTGCATGAACATGGTCATTCTCCTTGCACCGCAGGCGCGGCGGGGCTCACGTCCAGCATCACGCCATGGCGTGCGGTCACCCGCACGTTCTGGCCAGCTTGCAGCGGCGTTGCGCACTGCACTTGCCATTGCTCGCCTTGGGCCAGCACGACGCCACGCAGCGGGTTGCCTGCCATCACCTGGGTGACGGGAACCAGGCTGCCGACAAGGCCGGCGTCACCGCTGACCAGTGCCCGTTGACGTGCCTTGAGGGCCATGCCCAGCACGCCGCCGATCAGCAGCGCCGAAAGCACTCCCAGGGTGCCTATCAAGGCCAGCGGGATGCCGAAACCGGGTGCATCGGTATCGATCAGGATCAGCGCGCCGACCACAAAGGCAACGATGCCGCCAAAACCGACCACGCCGAAACTGGGCAGAAAGGCTTCGGCGATCATGAAGGCGATACCCAGCACGATCAGCGCCACCCCGGCGAAGCTCACCGGTAACAGTTGTAGAGCGTAAAGTGCCAAGAGCAGGCAGATACCACCGACCACACCACCCACCGTAGACCCGGGGCTCATGAATTCGAACAGCAGCCCGTACACACCGATCATGATCAGAATAAGCGCCACGCTGGGGTTGGTGATGACCGCCAGTACCCGTGTGCGCCAATCCGGCAGGTGCTCCACCAGGCTGGCGCTGGCGGTGTGCAGCTGGCGTGGCTGGCCAGCGACCACCAGCGTTTTGCCATCGAGCTTGCGCAGCAGGGCGGGCAGGTCATCGGCGACCTGGTCGATCACATTCAGCCGCAAGGCCTCGCTGGCTGGCAGGCTGACGGCCTCGCGCACGGCCTTCTCCGCCCAGTCGGCATTGCGCCCGCGCAGCTGCGCCAGGCCGCGAATATACGCAGTGGCGTCGTTAACCTGCTTGCGTGCCAGGGTTTCATCATCGCTGCCCTTGGCCTTGTCGTCTTTGGGCGCACCTGGGGGGCCGCCGATCTGCACCGGCGTGGCAGCACCCAGGTTGGTCCCGGGGGCCATCGCGGCGACATGGCTGGCGTAGAGAATATAGGTGCCGGCGCTGGCAGCGCGGGCACCGCTCGGGGCGACGTAAGTGGCAACCGGCACGGGGCTGGCGAGAATCGCTTTGATCATCTGACGCATGGCGCTGTCCAGGCCACCGGGGGTGTCCATGCGGATCACCACCAGTTGCGCGCCCTGTGCCTGGGCCTGCCCGAGGCTGCGAATCAGGTAGTCGGCGCTGGCCGGCCCGATGGCATCATCGATGCCCAGCACCCACACTGCACCGGGCGCTGCCTGGCCACCTGGCGTGATGCCAAGCAGTAACAGCAGCAACAGCCAGCGCCAGCAGCGGGCGATCACCTGTCGTCACCTCGTTTGCCCCTATTACACAAGTTTAGCCCTGGTTGGCGTTACCCCGCCTAAAATTACAGATTGGGGGTGAAAACGGAGGTGCATCATGCGTATGGCAAAGACCCTGCAGGCCCGCCTGGACAAGGCCAACTGCGACTACGACATCATTCCCCATCCACACTCGGCCACCAGCCTTGAGTCGGCGCGCACGGCCGGCGTACCCGCCGAGCGGGTGGCCAAGTCGGTGATGCTCGATGACCGCCATGGCAACTACATCATGGCCGTGCTACCGGCCAACCGGCATCTGGACATGACCAAGGTGCGCATGTCCGGGGCCTGGCAACTGACTCGCGAAAGTGGCCTGCCGAGCCTGTTCGGCGACTGCGAGCGCGGCGCCGTGCCGGCCCTTGGCGACGCCTACCAGATAAAAATGTTGCTTGATCCGAGTCTTACACGCCAGGGCGATGTCTATCTGGAGGCGGGTGACCACGATCACCTGATCCACATGAGCATGGAGCAGTACATGAAATTGGTGCCGCACGCCGAAGTGCGCGAGCTGTGCTGATGCTCTCAACCTATACCAGTCTGGCGTCGTCGATGCCCAGACTGGTGCCCAGGAGGAACCATGGACAAGCCGATTCATCCATTTTCGGAAATTTTCAAACAATTGGGTCTTCCCGACGACCCGGTAGAAATCGATCGTTTCATCACCACCCATTCACCGCTCGATGAGGATGTGAAATTGGTGGACGCGCCATTCTGGAACGACTCTCAACGCGCTTTTCTCAAGGAAAGCTACACCGCCGACGCTGATTGGATACCCATGATCGACCAGCTGAACGAAGCGCTGCATCCCCGCAAAAAATAAAGCGCCGAGCGGCACCTGACGAGTGATTGGCCGTTGCTATGCTCAGGAAAACAATAAGGGGATAGCGCGATGAAAGATCCCTATGCACCAGGCTTCTGGTGCTCCGTGACGATCCTGGGCACCCTGACGGCCAGTTACTTCTATGGCATCAGGCAGACGCAACAGATGAACCAGGCGGTGCACTTCCTGTATGCGGCTGCGGCTGTCACCGTGGCGGTGGTATTGGTGGCGCTGACCTGGATCGCCTGGCAGCAGTTGCACCTGAACAAGCGCGAAGTGATTCAGGGGCGAACGTTGCTGACCATCTGGAACACCAAGGTGGCACTACGCCGCGTCGAGACGGTATTCGACCGCTATTTCTGGGGCAGCTACTGGCATTCCGGCCGCACGTTCGAAGAAGTCATGGGCGAGCTCAAGGGGACACCGCTGGAGCAGAGCCTTGATGCCTTGAAGCGCCAGTGCCGGGTGCTCGACCGTGAAATCCATGACCACCATCACCATTGGCTGGCCAATGCCCGCGACCTGTCCAGCGTGGCCCAGGCCATGGCCCGTGAACGCTACCAGCTGGACCTGGGCGAGCCCACCTGCAGTGGCCATGGCAATACTGCAGTGGTCAACCGTGACCTGGAAGTGCTGGTGTACACCTGGTCGGCACGCCTTCGCAGCTTCGACCATCAACTGGATGAGCTTGAGCGCGCCTACCATTGAGGGGCGTCATTCGCCGCGGATGTACTGCTCCAGTTGCCGAATCAGGCTGGCCTGTTCGGTGATGGTTTCCTTGACCAGGTCGCCGATGGACAGCAGGCCGAGCAGTTTGCCGTTGTCGACCACCGGCAGGTGACGCAGGTGACGGTCGGTCATCAGGTTCATGCAGAAATCGAGCTTCTGCTTTGGCTCCACGGTGACCACGGGTGCACTCATGATTTCGCGCACCGGGGTGGCGGCGGAAGAGCGGCCCTTGAGTACCAGTTTGCGCGCATAGTCCCGTTCACTGACGATACCCACCACCTGGTTGCCCTCGACCACGGGTAACGCACCGACGTTTTTCTCCGCCAGCATTTTCAGGGCGTCAAGCACCGAGTCATCCGGGCCGATGGTGTATACGGTCTGGTGCTGGGACTTGGTCTTGAGGATTTGTTCGACGGTCTTCATACGGGCCTCTGCGGGTGAAAAAAGCGCTGTCTCGGAGTAACTAAAGCATCCGGCACGGCGCTCTGCACGGCAATGCAGGAAACGGCATGGAGTCGATTGAAAAACGTCATGGGTGTCCGCCTGTGCCGGGCTTCGCGGCTAAAGCCCCCCCCCCCCCCCCCCCCCCCCCGGCCCTGCCTATCAAAGCTTCGGCATCTGCCCGATCCGCGCCACCATTTCGCTCACTACCTGCAGGTCGAGCATGAACTGCTCTACGGTCTTGAACTCATTGTCGTTGTGCCCGGTGTATTTCACATCCGGCATGGCAAGGCCGAACTGCACGCCGTTGGGCAGGTCGTGCACCGAGGTTGCACCGGCCGAGGTACCGAACTCATGCTTCATGCCCAGGTTCTCGCTGGCTACAGCCAGCAGGGCCTTGACCCACTCGCCTTCGGGGTTGCGGTACATCGGCTCATCCAGGCTGTAGTCGAATGCCACCGAGATATGGCTCTTATGGGTCCAGTTGCCCAGCTTGCCAACCAGCTCGTCCTTGATCGTGGCAATCGGCTTGCCCTTGGGAATGCGCAGGTTCACCGCCAGTTTCAGGCCTTTGTCATCCACTCCTACAAAGGTTGGCGATGCAGTCAGCGGGCCCATGAACGCGTCCTTGAACGCCACGCCCAGTTTGTTCCCCAGGTAGTCCAGGCCCCAGTTGTCAGCAGCGTAGCGGGCGGCGTCGGTGAAGTGGTTGTGCTTGAGCGGCACCTGCTGGCCGAGGCCATTGATGAAGTCGAGCATGCGCGCCACCGGGTTGACCCCGGACTCCGGTTCCGAGGAGTGGGCAGAAACACCGGTCACGGTGAGCAGTACCTGTTTGCCATCGGCCTTGGCGTCGATGCTGAAGTCGCCCCCATGCTGCTTCACATATTTGGCACCAGCCTGCTGCAGGTGTTTGGCCAGCTGTGCAGGGTTGTCGGCGTTCAGGGTGGCTACCGATGTGGTCGGGATCTGATTGGTGGCCAGGCCGCCGGTCAGGTTGACGATTTCAGCACCTTTGCCGCTGGCCTGGCGCTTGCTGAAGCTGGCCATGACCGTGCCGTAGCCTTTCTCGGCGATCACCACCGGGTAGCCGCCGTCCAGGGCCAGGTTGTAATCGGGGGTAGGGTTGCGTTCGAAGTAGTAGGGGATGGCATCACCGCTGGTTTCTTCGGTGGTGTCGATCAGCAGCTTGAACTGCCGGGCGAGTGGCAGGTTTTCGTCCTTGGCCACTTTCAACGCGTACATTGCCACCACGATGCCGTTCTTGTCGTCTTCGGTGCCGCGACCGTACATGCGGTCGCCCACCAGGGTGACTTTGAACGGGTCCAGGCGGGTGCCGTCGGCCAGCTTCCAGTTGTCCGGGTTGACCGGCACAACGTCGGCATGGGCATGTATACCGATCACTTCCTTGCCGCTGCCGAGCGAAATCTCGTACACCCGGTTGTCGATGTTGCGGAAGGCCAGGCCGAAGCTGTCGGCCAGGGCCTTGATCTTGTCGGCAATCTTGAGGAACTCGGGGTTCTCGTACTGCGGCGTACCCTCGATGTTGAAGGTGGGGATGGCTACCAGCTCGCGCAGGGTTTCGGTAGCGGCCTTGCCATACTTGATGCGGGTATACAGGCCGAGCAGGCGGTTGATTTCGTCTTGTTGCTCGGCGGCCAATGGCTTGTTGGCCAGGTAGGCATCGAGGGTTGCCTCAAGGTTGTCGGCCTTGGCTTGCTCGCTGCCTTTGAGCTTGTCGAGGAACTGCCTGAAGTCGCTTGGGTTGCTGCCGTCGAAGGCTTTGACGATGGCAGCGGACTGCTGTTGGGAGAGGTTGGCCTGGGCCGGCTGGGTGAACAGACCGATGCTGGCCAGCAGCAGGGTGGTGGCGGTGAGTTTTTTCAGGTGCATGGTTGCGCGCATTCCTTCGCCAGTCATTGTCATGGGTTACCCGTCAGAAAACGGGAAGACGCCCACGCTAACACCAATGACCCGTGGCACGGGAGTACCAGAAACGCGACATGTCGCACAAACGAAAAAGCCCCGGGCCAAGGCCCAGGGCTTTTTTGATATGGCGCACTCGGCGGGATTCGAACCCACGACCCCTGCCTTCGGAGGGCAGTACTCTATCCAGCTGAGCTACGAGTGCAACGCGCACGCATGATACCCATCTGAATCGGTGGCGTCCATCGCCTTGATCTGTGGCCTTTTTTCCTCTGTTGCCAGCACCGACAACCAGGATTTCATCTATCCATATGCGAAATGAATATTTCCGCTAGCCGGTTTATGCCCACTATCCTCTGGTCACAACTTGTTATAACAAGTAACCGATCAGCGAAGAGATCCCATGGCCGAACTGCTCCCCCTGTCCCCGGTACCGCTCTACACCCAGCTCAAGGAACTGCTGCGCGAGCGCATCCTCGACGGCACTTATCCACCGCACAGCCGCATGCCGTCTGAAAGCGAGCTGGGCAAGGCTTTCGACGTCAGCCGCATCACCGTGCGCCAGGCGCTGGGCGACCTGCAGAAGGAAGGGTTGATCTTCAAGATCCACGGCAAAGGCACATTCGTCGCCAAGCCCAAGGCGTTCCAGAACGTCAGTACCCTGCAGGGCCTGGGTGAGTCGATGACGCAGATGGGCTACGAGGTGATCAACCGCCTGCGTAGCTTGCGCCATGTGCCGGCCAACGCTTTGGTGGCCGCCCGGCTGCAGGTCGAGGAGGGCAGCCTGGTGACCGAGATCCGCCGGGTGCGGCTGATCAACCGCGAGCCGGTATCGCTTGAACTGACCTGGCTGCCCAAGGCTGTCGGCGAAAAACTGGAGAAGGCCGACCTGGTCACCCGCGACATCTTCCTGTTGCTGGAAAACGACTGCGGCATCGCCCTTGGCCATGCCGACCTGGCCATCGATGCGGTGCTGGCCGACAGCGACCTGACTCAGGCCCTGGATGTTGAAGAAGGCTCCCCGATCATGCGCATCGAGCGCCTGACCCATGCTGCCGATGGCACGCCACTGGACTTCGAACACCTTTACTACCGCGGCGATGCCTTCCAGTACCGCCTGCGCATTGACCGTCAGAAGGGGGGCAAGGCATGAGCATCCAGACCCAGGACTACGACATCATCGTCATCGGTGGCGGCACCGCCGGGCCAATGGCGGCGATCAAGGCCAAGGAGCAGGACAAAAGCCTGCGCGTGCTGCTGCTGGACAAGGCCAACGTCAAGCGCAGCGGCGCGATCAGCATGGGCATGGACGGGCTGAATAACGCCATTATCCCCGGCCACGCCACCCCCGAGCAGTACACCAAGGAGATCACCGTAGCCAATGACGGTATCGTCAACCAGGCCACGGTGCATGCCTACGCTACCCACAGTTTTGAAACCATCGAGCAGCTCGACCGCTGGGGCGTGAAGTTCGAGAAGGACGAGACGGGCGACTACGCGGTGAAAAAGGTTCACCACATGGGCGCCTACGTGTTGCCCATGCCCGAAGGGCACGACATCAAGAAGGTGTTGTACCGCCAGCTCAAGCGTGCCCGGGTCGAGATCAGCAACCGTATGGTCTGCACCCGTGTGCTGCTCGATGGCGAAGGCGCCGCCGCGGGTGTGCTGGGCTTCGACTGCCGCAGCGGCGAGTTTCGCGTGGTGCGGGCCAAGGCGGTGATTCTGGCCTGTGGCGCCGCCGGGCGGCTGGGCCTGCCGTCGTCAGGCTATTTGATGGGTACCTACGAGAACCCGACCAACGCCGGCGACGGTTACGCCATGGCCTACCATGCAGGTGCCGAGCTGGCCAACCTCGAGTGCTTCCAGATCAACCCGCTGATCAAGGACTACAACGGCCCGGCCTGTGCCTACGTTACCGGTCCGCTGGGTGGGTACACCGCCAACAGCAAGGGTGAGCGCTTCATCGAGTGCGACTACTGGAGCGGCCAGATGATGTGGGAGTTCCACCAGGAGCTCGAAGGCGGCAATGGCCCGGTGTTCCTCAAGCTTGATCACCTGGCCGAAGAGACCATCCAGAATATCGAAGAGATCCTGCACAGCAACGAGCGCCCCAGCCGTGGCCAGTTCCACGCCGGGCGTGGCACCGACTATCGCCAGCACATGGTCGAAATGCACATCTCCGAAATCGGTTTTTGCTCCGGGCATTCGGCATCTGGCGTGTGGGTCAATGAAAAGGCCGAAACCAGCGTCAAAGGGTTGTATGCCGCAGGCGATATGGCTGCGGTGCCGCACAACTACATGCTCGGCGCCTTTACCTATGGCTGGTTCGCCGGCGTAAACGCCGCGCACTACGTGGCCGGGCGCGAACTCGCCGAGGTTGATGCCGCACAGGTGGAGCGCGAGCGCGCGCGGGTGTTTGCCCCGCTGCAGCGTGAGCATGGCCTGCCGCCCGCCCAGGTCGAGTACAAGCTCAGGCGCATGGTCAACGATTACCTGCAGCCGCCCAAGGTGACCAAGAAGATGGAAATTGGCCTGGCGCGCTTTGCCGAGATCGAGCGTGACCTGGAGCAGATGAAAGCCAGCAACCCTCATGAACTGATGCGTGCGATGGAAGTGTCAGTGATTCGCGACTGCGCCGAGATGGCGGCGCGCGCCTCGCTGTTCCGCGAGGAAAGTCGGTGGGGGTTGTACCACCACCGGGTGGATTTCCCTGAGCGCAACGATGGCGAGTGGTTTTGCCATTGCCACCTGAAAAAAGGTGAGAACGGTGAAATGACCAGTTTCAAGAAGGCTGTCGAACCCTACCTGATTGCCCTGGAAGCCGATGAGCAGACCGCTTATGACCGGTTGCGGGTGAAGGCTGATGCAGCGTGAATGGGGCTGCTTCAAAGCCCAGTCGCCGGCAAGCCGGCTCCCACAGGTACTGCATCGGCGGTGAAGTCTGCACCCTCCTGTGGGAGCTGGCTTGCCGGCGATGAGGCCATCAGCCTCTGCAAAAAACAGAACGAGGGCCACAGGCCCCAAGGACTCCGTGAAATGGCCTACCAGCCGCAAGAAATCTTCTTTCGCAGCAGCGCCCCGGTCACCATCGACGAAGACAAATGCATCGCCGAAAAAGGCTGCACCGTGTGCGTCGAGGTTTGCCCCATGGACCTGCTGGCGATCAACCCAGCCACGCAAAAGGCCTACATGGCCTTCGATGAATGCTGGTACTGCATGCCCTGCGAGAAGGATTGCCCCACTGGCGCGGTGAAGGTCGACATTCCGTACCTGCTCCGCTGATTCATCCTGCCATCCGGTCAACCCCCGGACGCCCTCCTGCTGTGCCCCTCGTTTCCCACCACCCAAGCCGGGGGCGGAGACGACGCCAACTCTTATAACGATTCGAGGGGAAATACCCATGCGCCTTGCAGCAACCGTGGCCGGCCTCGCGCTGGCGCTCACTGGCCTGAACGCCAGCGCCGAAACCATCCGCATCGCGATCGGCACCCAGGACACCACCATCAACTGCGCCACCGGCGGCCTGCTGATACGTGAGCTGGGCCTGCTGGACAAGTACCTGCCGCACGACGGCAAGTATAAGGATGCGACCTACCAGATCGAATGGAAGAACTTCACCAGCGGTGCGCCGCTGACCAACGAAATGGTCGCCGGCAAACTCGACTTCGGCGCCATGGCCGACTTCCCGGGGTCGTTCAACGGCGTTGCACACCTGGATGCCGGCAAGCGCAGCCTGTTCATCAGTGTGCTGTCAGGCAGCGTGCATGGCAGCGGCAACGGCATCGTCGTGCCCGCCGCGTCCAGCGTGCAGTCGCTGGCGGAGCTCAAGGGCAAGACCATTTCGGTGCCGTTTGCTTCCACTGCCCACGGCATGCTGTTGCGCGCCGTCGCAGCCCAGGGTTGGGACCCGCAGAAGGATGTGCGGATCATCGCCCAGGCGCCGGAGATCGCCGGTTCCGCCCTGCGCAGCAACCGCATCGAGGCCCACGCCGACTTTGTGCCGTTCGCCGAGCTGTTCCCCAACCGGGGTTTTGCCCGCAAGATCTATGACGGCGCCCAGGCCAACGCACCGACGTTCCATGGTGCCCTGGTCGATGCCGACTACGCGAAGAAGTACCCGGAAGTGGTCACCGCCTACCTGCGCGCCAGCCTTGAAGCCGACCGCCTGATCGCTGCGGAGCCTGAAAAGTACAGCGAATTGATCGAGAAGGTCACGGGGATCGAAGCCGAGGTCAATTACCTGTTCCATGGCCCGCTCGGCCTGCAGACCCGCGACCTGACCTGGAAGCCTGAATATCGCCAGGCAGTCGCAACGTCCATCGATACGCTCAAACTGCTGAAAAAGACCGACCGTGGTTTGGACACCGACAAGTTCATCGACGACCAGTACATCCGCGGGGCCTTCAAGGAAGCTGGGCTGGATTACGACAAGGCGCTGAAGAACTACGACCCGTTACCGCTCAAAGCCAATGATGCGCTGACCGGCAAGCCGATCACCGATTTCAGCCGCCTGGCACAGGTCTGGGTGCGTGGTGAAGACAAGGTACGCCACTACGCTTCGCCAGAAGCGGCCCTTGGCGCCCTGGCCCAACTGGAGCAGGAAGGCAAGGACATCCGCGCCATCTACGCCCAGGCCGCCGACAGCGGGATCAAGTTGCTGGCCAACCAGGCCTGGTTCGTGCGCAACGGCAACGGCGAACTGGCGGCGTTCCTGCTCAAGGACCAAGCCGAGCAGTACGCCAAGGCCCATGGTGGCGAGGCGCTGGACTTCGTCAGTGCCAACCAGAAGCTGGTCGCCCAGCGCTGACCGGGAGCCACCGACATGACCCGCAACCTCAAGCGCTGGCCGCTGCGCCTGGCTTCGCTGCTGGCCTGCCTGCTGTTCTGGCAACTGGCGGCAAGCGTGAAGCTGGACCTCGGTCTGCTGACGTTCACCTATGTCCCCACACCCAAGGCGGTGCTGGAAGCTGCCTGGCAATTGCTGACCTCCAGCACGCTGCTGGCGCACCTGGGCAGCAGCCTGTCGCGGGTATTTGCCGGTTATGCCACTGCGGCGCTGACTGGCGTGGCCCTGGGGTTGCTGATCGGCCGTTCGAAATGGGCTGAAGACACCCTGCTGCCGCCGCTGGAAGTGCTGCGGCCGATTCCGGCGGTGGCGTGGATTCCGCTGGCGATCCTGATGTTCCCGTCGTCGGAACTGTCGATGGTGTTCATCACGTTCACCGGCGCGTTGTTCCCCATCCTGCTCAATACCGTGCACGGCGTGGAGGCTGTCGACCCGCGGCTGGTGGCATCGGCGCGCAGCCTCGGTGCCGGGCGCTGGGCGATCCTGCGCGAAGTGGTATTGCCTGGGGCGTTGCCCAGTATCGTCACAGGCCTGGCCATCGGCATGGGGACTTCATGGTTCTGTCTGGTCACTGCCGAGATGATTTCCGGGCAGTTTGGCATCGGCTACTACACCTGGGAGTCCTACACCTTGCAAAACTACCCGGACATCATCGTCGGCATGCTGCTGATCGGCGTGCTGGGCATGGGTAGCAGTGCCCTGGTCAAGCGCATCGGCGAGCTGGCCACGCCCTGGTACCGCACGCGGAGGGCCGGGTGATGAACAGCTTTCAACTTGCGCCAGGGCGTATCGAAGGGCATGGCCTGTCGATACACCTGGGGCACGGCAGCGACGCGTTCGAGGCGGTGCAGCGCTTGGACTTTGCCGTAGAGCCTGGCGAGTTTGTCTGCATCCTCGGCCCCTCTGGTTGTGGCAAGTCAACGTTGCTCGGCGCCTTGGCCGGGCACCTGGTGCCCAGCAGCGGCCAGTTGAAGGTGGACGGCCAGCCCGTTTCCGGTCCGTCGCCGCAGCGTGGCATGGTATTCCAGCATCATACCTTGCTGCCTTGGCGAAGCGTGCTCGACAACGTGGCCTTCGGCCTGAAGATGCAGGGCCTGGGCCGGGCCGAACGTCACCGGCAAGCACGCGAAATGTTGCAACTGGTAGGGCTGGCCGACTTTGCCGGGCGCTGGCCCAGCCAGCTGTCAGGCGGTATGCAGCAACGGGCCGAAATTGCCCGGGTGCTGATCAACCGCCCGGGGCTATTGCTGATGGATGAACCCTTCGGCGCCCTGGATGCGCAAACCCGTGCACGCATGCAGGAGCTGTTGCTGGATATCTGGGCAAGCATCCGTACCACCGTGGTGTTCGTCACCCACGATATCGACGAAGCGCTGTTCCTGGCCGACCGTATTCTGGTGATGAGCCCGCGCCCCGGTCGCTTTATCGAAGACATGCGCCTGGACTTTGCGCGGCCACGCCGCACCCGCCTGCTGACCACCCCTGAATTCACCCACCTCAAGCGTCACTGCCTGGCGTTGCTGCGCCACGAGGAAGGCCGCGAACTGCCGCGCCTGACCCCGTTGGGCCTGCCGGCCACCGACCACCCACCGCTACGGATCGCGCTATGACTGACCGAACGACCGACAACCCCGACATCCTTGCCCTGTTGCCTCGCCTTGATGCCACCGACGCTGGCGTGCGCCGCATCGCCCTGATCGAGCTGGCCGACCTGGAAGACCCGGATGGCTTGCCTTGGCTCACCGATGCCCTGCTGGTGGACGCCGCCGACGAGGTGCGTGCCGAGGCCGCGCGCCTGCTTGAGGCCTGGGAAGAACCCGAAGTTGTGCAAGCCCTGTGCGCTGCGCTGGCCGATGTCGCCGAGCCGGTACGGCTGGCAGCAGCGCAGAGCCTCAGCGAACTCAAGAGCCTTGAAGCCGGTCAGCTGATCCTGCCTTGGGTCAAGCACGCCGATGCCTTCGTCCGCGCCAGTGCCTTGCGAGCCTTGCGCGAGCTGCGCCTGGAGGATGCTGCCGAACCAGCGCTGCTGGCGCTGGCCGATGACGATGCGGCCGTGCGGCGTGAGGCAGTGGGCATTCTTGGCTGGCTCAAGCACCAGCCGGCGTTGCTGGCGCTGGCAGGGCTCGCCCAGGCCGAGCCGGACACCGAGGTGCGCCGCGCGGCCATCGGCGCGCTGGGCCTTGCCCGGGACAACTCGGTGTTGCCTGCGCTGGTGACGGCATTGGCTGACCAGGCCTGGCAAGTGCGCGAGGAAGCCGCCACAACGTTAGGCAAAGTCGGTCAGGACCAAGCAGGCCCGGCGTTGGTGGATGCCCTTGCCGACGACTTCTGGCAGGTCCGCCTGCGGGCAGCGCGCTCACTGGGTCGGCTGCGCTATGCCGCTGCACTGGACGCGCTTGGCTTATTGCTGGGCCATGGCATTGCCAACTTGCGCAAGGAGGCAGCGCTGGCGCTGGGCGAGCTGGGCCAGGCGCGTGCCTTGCCGGTGCTGCAGGCCGCCGAGGCTGACAGCGACCCCGAGGTGCGCAAGGCTGTACGGATTGCCCTGGCGCAATTGCGCGGGGCTGCCTGATGAACGCCCCGCAAGCCATTCGCAACTTGCGCGGGCCAGGGCAGCTGCTGCTGCAATGGGAAGACGGCGAGCACAGCCTCAGCCATACCCGTTTGCGCGGTGCTTGCCCTTGCTCACAATGCCGTGCGGCGCGGCTGGCGGGGGGGATCAGCCTGGTGCGCGACGATGTGCGGGTGGAGCGGATTACCTCGCAGGGATATGGCGTGCAGCTGGTGTTCAACGATGGGCATGAGCGCGGGATCTACCCTTGGGCTTACTTGCGTGACCTAGTCAGCAAGGGAGGCTGATCCCTCAGGCTACCGCATCCCCTATAGGAGCAGCCTTGTATCTGCCCTGAAATTGTCGCCGGTCATTCACAATGCAATCAGCTCCGGCCGCAGCCCTTCCACCCGTCGCCCCGGCGGTGGCAGGTAACCGCCATCCCCGGTGATCTGGTGCAGCACCTTCTCGCGCAGCCCATGCAGTGCCACACCCGTACGTAACCGCGGGTGTGGCAGGTCTATCTCGACCACCGATTTGATCCTGCCCGGGCGTGGCTCCAGCACCACAACCCGATCAGCCAGGTATGTTGCCTCCTCGGCATCGTGGGTCACCAGCAAAGTTGTGATACCTGCTCGTTCGCGAATGGCCAGCAGCTCGTCTTGCAGTTGCTGGCGGGTCAGAGCATCCAGGGCGCCGAACGGCTCGTCGAGCAGCAGGATACGCGGGCTGGCCACAAGGCCACGGGCGATCGCCACGCGCTGCGCCATGCCGCCCGATAGCTGGTGTGGATAGGCCGACTCGAAGCCGACCAGTCCCACCAGTTGCACGAATTCATGCACCCGCCTGGCGCGTTCACCCTGGGTGAGCGACTCGTTGACCAGCCCCAAGGCAATGTTCTGTTCCACGTTCAACCACGGGAACAGCCGGTGCTCCTGGAACACGATGCCGCGTTCGCCACCAATGCCGCTGACCGCTTGGCCGTCGACACGGATGCTGCCGCTGTATTCGGTATCAAGCCCCACCAGCAAGCGCAGCAAGGTGGATTTGCCACAACCGGATGCGCCGACGATGGCAATGAACTCACCTTCGTTGATCGACAGGTTGAAGTTGCGGATAGCTTCGAACGGCTGGCCGTCCACGCTGAACACCTTGCCGACCCCCTCGAAGCTGACCAGAGGCGGGGTGCTGTTGGGCTGGTTGGCCGCCTGCAGGTGGGCCGTGTTGAATGCGTTCATGCGGTTCTCCAGCGCGTAGCGCGCGATTCGAGGCGTTGTCCAAGGGTGCCGAGCAGGGCGCCGACCAGGCCGATCAGGACCATGGCAGCCATCACCTGGTCCATGCGGAACAGTTGCTGGGCACCGATCATCAGGCTGGCGATGCCGCCGTCCGACGGCATGAAGTATTCCGCGCCGATGGTGCCCAGCCAGGCGTAGATCAGCGACAGGCGCAGGCCGGCGAAAATCGCCGGTGCCGCGCCGGGCAGCACCAGCAGGCGCAGGCGCTGCCACAGGTTCAGGCGCAGGGTGCGGGCCGCTTCGCCCAGCTGTGGCGACAGGCTGGCGATACCGCGCTGGGTAGCGATCAGCAGCGGGAAGAAGGCGGCCAGGCCAACGAACACAAGCTTGGCCCCTTCACCCAGCCCGAACCACGCAGTGAGCAAAGGCACCCAAGCAAACAGCGCCACCTGGCGCAAGGCCGACAGGCTCGGGCCGAAGAGGCGTTCGGCTGTGTTGGAGAGCCCCAGCAGCAATCCGGCCAGCAAGCCCGCGGCGCCGCCCAGCAACAGGCCGCTCAGGGTGCGTTGCAGGCTCAGCAACAAGGCTTGCGGCAGCGACCCATCGGCCAGGCCGACGAGCAGCGTGCGCACTACTTCCAATGGCGAGGTGAGGATGTTCGGGTCAACCCAGCCGAAGCTGTTGCTGGCCTGCCACAGCACCACTATCCCCAGTGGCAGCAGCAGGCTTTGCCAGCCGCGCGGCAGTGGCCCGCGCTGCTGCTCGCCAGTGGCCGGTTGCGGCCAATACAGCAGGCGCTTTTCCAGCGCTGAGAAGCTGCGCTCCAGCGCGGCGCCGACCAGGCCGATCACCAGGATGCACAGCATCACCAGGTCGAGCATGAACAGCTGTCGCCCCCAAACCATGAGGTACCCGATCCCTTCGCTGGAGGCCAGCAACTCGACCGCCAACAGCGATGTCCAGCCAGTAGCCAGGGCCAGGCGCACGCCCGTGAGGAAGGCGGGCAGGGCAGCTGGCAGCAACAGGCGCAGGAACAGCAGGTGCTTTGGCAGGCGCAGAGCCGCAGCGGCCTCGCGCAGTTTTGGCTGGGCATCGCGTACACCCACCAGCGTGTGCAAGGTCACGGGGACCACCACGGCTTTTACCAGCACCACCAGCAGCTCGCCGATGCCGAAGAACAACATGAACAACGGAATCCAGGCCAGGGTGGGGACCTGGGCAAGCGCCACGAACGTCGGCAGTACCAGCGTCTGCGCCCGGCGCGAAGCACCCAGCCATACCCCCAGCAGCAGGCCGCTGGCAATGCCCGCCGCCAACCCCCAGAACAGCCGTTGCAGGCTTATCCACAGGTGCCCCCACAGCTCGCCGGAGCCAAACTCCAGTGCGCTTTGCCACACCAGTGCCGGTGCCGGCAGGATCTGCTCGCTCATCCAGTGCTGGCGGCTCGCCACCCCCCAAAGCAGTGCAATCATCACAGGCAACAACCAGGGAAGAACCCGTTTCCCAGAGCGTATGCGATCCCTGTGGGAGCGGCCTTGCGCCGCGAATGGGTCGCGTAGCGGCCCCCCCCGATTCCTGCTCAGCACTCCATTCATCGGCCATCTCTCGAAGCGTTGTTAGGTTATTCACTTATGGAATTAAAAAAACAATAAAGTGATCTTCAAGAGATAAGAGCATGCGTTCCCTGCATACGGAAGCCCTCTTGCGTTGCGTTTTCCTCATATTTTCAATGCGTTTTCCGCAAGCTCCCCGCAGCCCCGCATGTCGCCTGATTTATGCCTTCCAGTTACTGAAAGATGAAGTTTTGATCTTTGTAGGTTCTAACCAGACCTGCCTAGCTTCTGGCCAAAGCGCCGGCCATCGCCGGTGGCAGCCTGCCAAGGAGCCTTGCCATGAAAACCCCGTTGCGCCACCTGATTACCGCCCTTGGGCTGGCTTTCACCCTCGGTGCCCACGCGGCTGAACCCGCCAAGCCAGAAAGCATTCGCATCGCCGTGCCCGACCTCAGTGCCGGCAGCAAGCCCAGCGCCGGTGGCGTGGTCGATGTGCTGCGTGACCAGCAGCTACTGGAGAAGGCATTTGCCAAGGACGGCATCCGCATCGACTGGCACTTCTTCAAAGGCGCCGGGCCCGTGGTGAACGAGGCGTTGGCAAACGGCCAGGCTGACTTCGCCTATCTGGGCGACCTGGCCGCGATCGTCGGCAAGGCCAATGGCCTGGACACCCGCGTGCTGTCGGCTGGCGTGCGTGGGGTCAAGAGCTACCTGGGCGTGGTGCCCGGCTCTGGCATCAAGACCCTGCAAGACCTCAAGGGCAAGCGCGTGGCGGTGTTCCGCGGCACAGCCAACCAGCTGTCGTTCGCCAGCGCCCTGGCCAGCCAGGGGCTTTCCGAGCGTGAGCTGAAAGTGATCAACCTGGATTTAAACGCCGCCAATGCTGCGCTGGCCGCCAAACAGATCGACGCCACCTGGGGTTTGTCGAACCTGCTGTCTTTGCGAGAGCGCGGGCTGGTCGAGCTCCCGGTCAATTCGCGTGACCTGGAAGGGGCCGGCAGCACTCAGGCGGTGCTGCTGGGCACCGGCGATTTCATCCGTAAATACCCCGAGCTGGTCCAGCGCCTGATCAATGCCCAGCAGCAAGCCAGTGCCTGGCTGCGCGATGAACACAACCGCCAGGCCTATATCGATCTGGTGGCCAGCAACGCCAACTGGCCGCGCAACATCCTCAGCGATGACCTGGCCAAGGAAGACCTTGCCCATTACTTCGATCCACGCCTGGACGCTGACTTCGTAGGCCAGCTGCAGCAGGGCGTAGACCTGGCCGCCAAGGAGCGCCTGATCCGCCGTGGCTTCCAGGTAGCCGACTGGGTCGAGCCACGCTTCCTCGATGCGGCGCTGCAACAGGAACAGCCCGTGCAGGCCGCCCGTTGAACCTTCAAAAAACCCGACAATGACCGCAAGGACCATGACCATGAGCAATGCCGCCCTGGCCACCGCGCCACAAGCCCTTGAACTCGACATTCACCCGGTTGCCGGCCGTATCGGCGCGGAAATTCGCGGGGTCAGGCTGTCCGCCGACCTCGATGCCGCCACCATCGAGGCCATCCAGGCTGCACTGGTGCAGCACAAGGTGATCTTCTTCCGTGATCAGACCCACCTGGATGACCAAAGCCAGGAAGGCTTTGCCAAACGGCTTGGCGAGCCGGTAGCCCACCCCACCGTGCCGGTGGTGGATGGCACCAGCTACCTGCTGCAACTCGATGGCGCCGAAGGCCAGCGGGCCAACTCCTGGCACACCGACGTGACGTTCGTCGACGCCTACCCCAAGGCTTCGATCCTGCGTAGCGTGGTAGCGCCGGCTTCGGGTGGCGATACCGTTTGGGCCAACACGGCTGCGGCTTATCAGGAGCTGCCCGAGCCGCTGCGCGAACTGGCCGACAAGCTGTGGGCGGTGCACAGCAACGAATACGACTACGCCAGCATCAAGCCCGACGTGGACCCGGCCAAGCTGGAGCGCTACCGCAAGGTGTTCACCTCCACGGTGTACGAAACCGAACACCCGGTGGTGCGCGTACACCCGATCAGCGGAGAGCGGGCGCTGCAACTGGGGCATTTCGTGAAACGCATCAAAGGCTATTCGCTGGCGGATTCGCAGCACCTGTTTGCTGTGCTGCAAGGGCATGTGACGCGCCTGGAGAACACTGTGCGCTGGCGCTGGCAGGCGGGGGATGTGGCGATCTGGGATAACCGCGCGACGCAGCATTATGCGGTGGATGACTACGGGACCCAGCCACGGGTGGTACGGCGTGTGACCTTGGCGGGAGAGGTGCCGGTGGGCGTGGATGGCCAATTGAGCCGGACTACCCGCAAGGGCTGAGCCCAGTAGAGAACCCTGTGTAGGAGCAGCACAAGGCTGCTCCTACATCTGGCTTCGCACGCCTTCACATTTCGGTATCACAGGCAATCAACTGCCTGACCAGCCCCTGCGCCAACGGCGACAAGCCATACCCCACCCGGCTTACCACCCCATAGCGGGTATGGCACGCCTCTTCCTGCTCCGGTGTCAGGTCAGCCAGCTTCAACTGCACCAGCCCGCCCTCGCGTTGATACGGCCGCAAATTGGCATTGCAGGCAATGCCGATGGTGTCCGAATGCATCACCACATTCAGCAACGCATACCCGTGCTCGCACTCCACCGCTGGCAAGAAGTCCTGGCGCCCGCTGAGGTCGCTGAGGATCTTGCGGATGTTCGGCGGGCGGAAGGTAGTGGCCATCGGGTAGTCGAACAGGTCGCGTGCCTGCACGGCCTCCTGCTCGGTCAGAGGGTGCCCGGCGCGGCAGCAGAAATGCCAGCGTTGTGGCGTCAGCTTGTGCACCTGGTAGTCCGGGTCGGACTCGAACTGGCGCGTGTCGGCGACAAAGAACTCGATCTCTTCGGCAACCAGCTTGCGGTTCAGCGCCTGCCAGTTGTCCACCTGGAAGCAGGTGCGCGCCGCCGGGTACTCGGCCACGAAGCGCGCCACCGCCCGCGGCACCAGGCCACCGGCTGGCGCAGGGCCGGAGCCAAAGCGCACCACCCCGGTCGTGGCGCCGTTGAACTGGTGGATCTCATTGACCAGATTGTGCGCCCCATGCACCAGCCGCCGCGAATGCTCCAGCACCAGCAAGCCTTGGCGGGTGGGCGCCAGTTCTTTGCTGGCGCGGTCGACCAGGCGGCAGCCGATGTTGTGCTCCAGGGTCTGGATACTGCGGCTGAAGGCCGATTGCGACAGGTTCACCGCCGCCGCAGCGGCCACGAAACTGCGGTGCTCGACAAGGGCGATGTAGTGGCGCAGCTGACGCAGATCGATATGCATTTTCTACATTAAAACCTTCGGTCAAATGCAATTGCTGACAAGGGTGAGTCCCCTTATAAAGGGTGTTACTTATTCCACTAAATATGAATTACAAATATTTATATCACTTAAAAGAATATAAGCCCGACTGACCGCGATTCGGTTCCGCCAACGGAAATGCTCGCCAGGGCCCACGCCTCAAGGAGCATTTGCATGTCCGGACTTTCTCGTTGGCCTGCGCGCGCGTCGCGTTTCACCTTGCAACCCTTGGCCGCCGGCGTGCTACTGGCGGCGTCCTCTGGCAGCTTCGCCGAAGAGCCGGTCAGCGCCACCCCGGCGGTGGAGCAGGAGGCCAAGCTCGGCACCGTCACGGTCAATGCCCGCCGCCGCGAAGAAACCGCGCAAAGCGTGCCCACGCCGATCAGCGTGCTGGACAGCGAAACCCTGGAAACCCAGCGCATCTACCGCGTGCAGGATTTGCAACAACTGGTACCCAGCACCAACGTCGCCTACGTGCATGCCCGTCAGTCGAGCATCTCGATCCGTGGCCTGGGCAACAATCCGGCCAGCGATGGCCTGGAGGGCAGCGTCGGCATCTACCTGGACAACGTCTACCTCGGCCGCCCCGGCATGGCGGTATTCGACCTGCTGGATGTGGAGCAACTGGAAGTGCTGCGCGGCCCGCAGGGCACGCTATTCGGCAAGAACACTACGGCCGGCGTGCTCAACATCACTACGCGCAAGCCGACCTTCCACCGCGAAGGCAGCATCCAGCAGTCGATTGGCGAAGACGGCTATCTGCAAACCCAAGGCAGCTTCTCGGGGCCGATCAGCGAGACCCTGGCCGGGCGCATCAGTGCCTACCGCACCGAAGACGACGGCTATGTGAAGAACATCCACAACGGTGACGACCTCAACGGCGGCAAGCGCCAAGGCTTCCGCACACAATTGCTGTTCAAGCCCAGCGAAACATTCAACCTGCGCTGGATTGGCGAATACAACGAAGAAGACTCCAACAACGGCATCCTCAGCCTGTACAGCACCGGCCCCACCATCAATGGCGTCAACCGCTACGAAAGCCTGGCCGCCCAGGCGGGCGCGACGCTGGTGTCGGGCAAGGATCGCAAGGTCAATTTCGACGCCGACCAGCAGGTAACGGTGTTCCAGGGCGGCACTTCGGTGGAGGCCAACTGGACCTTGCCCAATGATTTCACCCTGACTTCGATCACTGCCTACCGCTGGTGGGACTTCACCCCGCGCAACGACGATGGTCTTGACGTACCGGTGTTCTACAGCGCCGGGGTTTCGGTACGTGACAAGCAGTACTCGCAGGAAATCCGCCTGGCTTCGCCTACGGGTGGCGCCTTCGACTACGTGCTGGGTGCCTATTACTTCAAGCAGGACCTGGACAACAAATCCTTTACTTACTACGGGCCGCAGGCGGATGTCTGGAACCTCACACCGGCCGGTGCGCTGAACAACGTCAACAGCATTGGTGACGGGCACATCGATACCGACAGCTATGCGTTGTTCGCCCAGAGCACCTGGCATGTCACCGACCGCCTGGACTTCACCGCCGGCGTGCGCGGTACCTATGAAGCAAAGAGCGCCTGGGTGACCCGCGACGCACCTGACGGCGGCGCCGCTGTAACCGGGGCCGCTGCTGCCGCGCGCCAAGCCCGGATAGGGGCCTACGATTCGGGCGACCTCAACCAGTACAGCTTCAGCCCTTCCGGCCTGTTGGGCCTGAGCTACCGTTTCAACGAGCAGCTGCTGGGCTATGCCACCCTGACCCACGGTGAGAAGTCTGGTGGCGTCAACCTTACTGTTGGCGCTGCACCACGGCTGGGCACCGATTCGCTGCTGGTGGGTACCGAGCGGGTAAACAACGCCGAACTGGGCCTGAAAAGCACCCTGTTCGACGGTCGTCTGCAACTCAACAGCAACCTGTTCTGGGCCGAGGTGCATGGCTACCAGGCTAACGTTTACGACCAGATCAACCGCGTGCAGTACCTGGCCAACGCCGGCAGCGTGCGCTCGCGCGGCCTGGAGTTCGAAGCCACGGCGCTGCCGATCCGCGGCCTCACGGTCAACTTCAACGGCTCGTGGAACGACGTGCGCTACACCGAATACAAGGATGCCCCATGCCCGCCTGAGGTGAGCCTGGCCAATGCCACCGCCACCTGCGACCTGTCCGGCCACCAGGTGGTCGGCGCCTCCAAGTACATCGCCAACCTCAACACCCAGTACAAGTGGCAAGCCACCGAGCATGTCGAGCCTTACGTCACTGCCAGCTATGCCTTCCGCTCGAAGGCCGTGGGCACCATCGATGATTCCGATTTCGGCCAGATCCCCAGCTATGCGCTGGTCAACCTTTCCGCCGGTGTGCGCCTGGACCAGGGCGATGGCGTGGTCGACCTGTCGCTGTGGGTGAAAAACGCCGGCGACAAAACCTACTTCACCAGCCTGTGGAACTCCGCCAACGGTGGCTATGCCGGCGTGCTCGGCACCCCGCGCACCTTCGGCGCCACCGCCCGTTACGACTTCTGAGCACAAGGAGCTTTGCCATGAATGCCAAGACCGAAACCCCTGCACTGCCTGAAGGCGCCTGCCTGACCGCCAAGGTTCCCGAGCGTGACGAGGCGCTGCTCGGCGATGTGGTTGTGAACCCGTACCGCCTGGCGCCGCTGACCGCGATCATCCGCGACGGCGGGCGCAGCCTGAGTGATGCGCATGTGCGTGTACTGGGGCGTGGCGAGCGCGGTGTGGACATTGTCTATGACGTGTCTGACCGTTCGTTGTGGACCTACGGCGGCATCCCGGTATTCGGGCTGTACCCGGACTACGTCAACCAGGTCCAGGTGACCTACAAGCTCGACGGCGAGCGCATTCGCGAGCAGTACCAGATCTACGCCCCGGCCGTGCGCCTGCCGGTGGTGGCCAGGCAGACCGCCGCGTTGCCGGAAGTGCAGCCGGTCAAGGTAGCGCCAGGCTTTGAAAAGCGCCTGTACCTGTTCAACCACCTGCAGGGTGACATCCCGGGCGGCCGCGCCTTCAAGTGGAATGCCCTGGGTGGCGCAGCGGAATGGGACCAGGTGGGCAACAACTGGATTGCCGACAGCAATGGCGATGTGCGCTGGTACCTGGATATCGAACAGATCCACGACTCCAACCGTCGCGATGGCTTGGGCGGCACCATGGGCTTCCAGCAGACCCGCGACGGCAAGCTCATCTGGGGCCAGGGCCAGACCTACTCCAAGTACGACCTGCTGGGTCGGCGCATCTGGCAGCGCAGCCTGCCCGACAAGTTCGCCGACTTCTCCCACGAAATCCGCGAAACCGCCAACGGCACCTACCTGCTGCGGGTGGGCACCAGCGACTACCGGCGCCCCGACGGCAAGCGTGTACGTTCGATTCGCGACCACATCATCGAGGTCAGTGAGGCCGGGGACGTACTGGACTTCTGGGACCTCAACCAGATCCTCGACCCCTACCGTGGCGACCTGCTGGAAACGTTGGGTAAAGCGGCTATCCAGTTGCCGGAAGGGGTGCAGAAGCAAGACGAGCGTCTGGCGAATGAACTGGCCGAGGGCGACTTGCCCTTCGGCGACACCCCGGGGGTGGGTACCGGGCGCAACTGGGCACACGTCAATGCCATCGATTACGACGCCGATGACGACAGCATCATCGTTTCAGCACGGCATCAGGGCGTGGTGAAGATTGGTCGCGACAAGCAGGTGAAGTGGATTCTGGCCTCGCCCCAAGGCTGGCCTGAGCGCCTGCGCGATAAAGTGCTGACGCCGGTTGCGAGCGCAAGCTTCGACTGGTCGTGGACCCAGCACACCGCCTGGCTGACCGGCAAAGGCACGCTGACGGTGTTCGATAACGGCTGGGGGCGCGACTTTGCGCCAACCAGGCTTGCCGGCAACTACAGCCGGGCGGTGGAGTACCGTATCGACGAGGCCAAGGGCACGGTCGAGCAGGTGTGGGAGTACGGCAAGGAGCGTGGCGACGAGTGGTACAGCCCGGTGACCTCGGTGGTGGCTTACCGGCCAGAGACCGACACCCAGTTCATCTATTCGGCTTCGGTGAACTTCCTGACCCCCGAGAAACTGACCACCACCGTGCTCAACGAGGTACGGCGCGGGACCCAGGAGGTGCTGGTGGAGTTGAAGGTGCATAGCCGGCAGCCGGGCAGTGTTGGCTACCGGGCTCTGGTGATCGACCTGGCCAAGGCATTCTGATCCATCCCCTTCGGGAGGGCCGTCGGTCCTCCCTTCACATTTCCTTCAGCCCGTTCGTCTAACCTGTACTGGCCCTTTCGCGGGCACGCCCGCTCCCACAGGTACCCCACCGGTCTCCAATTCGGTGCAGTACCTGTGGGAGCGGGCGTGCCCACGAAGAGGCCGGTTGCCACTACCCAAATGATGAAATTTCCGCCCGGCTGTTCAACCATTCGTTCTTTTTTTCGAACAGCCTATTGTCCAACACCCCAGCAGCCGCTTAGCATTCGTTTGAGATTTCAAACGCTCGATGCCCTGCCTTGGGCGCTTTTCAACAATCAACAATTCGGGAAGCCGACATGCAGCTCAAAGACGCTCAGTTGTTCCGCCAGCAAGCCTACATCAATGGTGAGTGGCTGGATGCGGACAATGGCCAGACCATCAAGGTGACCAACCCGGCCACCGGTGAAGTCATCGGCACCGTGCCGAAGATGGGTACCGCGGAAACCCGCCGTGCCATCGAAGCTGCCGACAAGGCCCTGCCGGCCTGGCGTGCACTGACCGCCAAAGAGCGTTCGGCCAAGCTGCGTCGCTGGTTCGAACTGATGATCGAGAACCAGGACGACCTGGCTCGCCTGATGACCACCGAACAAGGTAAGCCACTGGCCGAAGCCAAGGGCGAAATCGCCTACGCCGCCTCGTTCATCGAGTGGTTCGCCGAAGAGGCCAAGCGCGTCTACGGTGACACCATCCCGGGCCACCAGCCAGACAAGCGCCTGATCGTCATCAAGCAGCCAATCGGCGTTACCGCGGCCATCACCCCGTGGAACTTCCCGGCCGCCATGATCACCCGTAAAGCCGGCCCGGCCCTGGCCGCTGGCTGCACCATGGTGCTCAAGCCTGCTTCGCAAACCCCTTACTCCGCCCTGGCCCTGGTCGAGCTGGCCCACCGTGCCGGTATCCCGGCTGGCGTGCTGAGCGTCGTCACCGGCAGCGCTGGCGAAGTTGGCGGCGAACTGACCGGCAACTCCCTGGTACGCAAGCTGTCCTTCACCGGCTCGACCGAAATCGGTCGCCAGCTGATGCAAGAGTGCGCCAAGGACATCAAGAAGGTTTCCCTGGAGCTGGGTGGCAACGCCCCCTTCATCGTGTTCGACGATGCCGACCTGGACAAGGCGGTTGAAGGCGCGATCATCTCCAAGTACCGCAACAACGGCCAGACCTGCGTCTGCGCCAACCGTATCTACGTGCAGGACGGCGTTTATGACGCGTTCGCCCAGAAGCTGGCCGCTGCAGTTGCCAAGCTGAAGATCGGTAACGGCCTGGAAGACGGCACCACCACGGGCCCGCTGATCGACGGTAAAGCTGTCGCCAAGGTTCAGGAACACATCGAAGACGCCGTCTCCAAAGGCGCCAAGGTGCTGTCCGGTGGCAAGCTGATCGAAGGCAACTTCTTCGAGCCGACCATCCTGGTCGACGTGCCTAAAACCGCCGCTGTCGCCAAGGAAGAGACCTTCGGCCCACTGGCGCCGCTGTTCCGCTTCAAAGACGAAGCCGAAGTCATCGCCATGTCCAACGACACCGAGTTCGGCCTGGCTTCGTACTTCTATGCCCGCGACATGAGCCGTGTGTTCCGTGTTGCCGAAGCCCTGGAATACGGCATGGTGGGTATCAACACCGGCCTGATCTCCAACGAAGTGGCACCGTTTGGTGGCATCAAGGCTTCGGGCCTGGGCCGCGAAGGTTCCAAATACGGTATCGAGGACTACCTCGAAATCAAATACCTGTGCATCAGCGTCTGATAGCACGGTAAAGGCTTTACCTCTGCCAGCGGGGCGCGAGAGCGACGTCTCGCTGGCCTTTTTTACATCGCAGTACCTGGTGGCCAGGGCGTTTACGGCAGTCGATCAACGAATACTGTGCGCGAGCACTCCCAGCCACCCCCGAATAAAAGCGCCATTCCTGTCGGCGCAATGAGGGCATTATGAGCAAGACCAACGAATCCTTGATGCAACGTCGTGTAGCTGCCGTCCCACGTGGCGTTGGCCAGATCCACCCGATCTTCGTCGACACTGCGAAGAACTCGACCGTGATCGACGTTGAAGGCCGCGAACTGATCGACTTCGCCGGCGGCATCGCAGTACTGAACACCGGCCACCTGCACCCGAAAGTGGTTGCAGCCGTGCAAGAGCAGCTGACCAAAGTCAGCCACACCTGCTTCCAGGTGCTGGCCTACGAACCCTACGTAGAGCTGTGCGAAAAGATCAACAAGCTGGTCCCAGGCGACTTCGACAAGAAGACCCTGCTGGTCACCACCGGCTCCGAAGCCGTTGAAAACGCCGTCAAGATCGCCCGTGCTGCCACTGGCCGTGCTGGCGTCATCGCCTTCACCGGCGGCTACCACGGCCGTACCATGATGACGCTGGGCCTGACCGGCAAGGTCGTGCCGTACTCCGCTGGCATGGGCCTGATGCCAGGCGGCATCTTCCGCGCCCTGTTCCCGAGCGAACTGCACGGTATCAGCGTTGACGACGCCATTGCTTCGGTCGAGCGCATCTTCAAGAACGACGCCGAGCCGCGTGACATCGCCGCGATCATCCTCGAGCCGGTACAAGGCGAAGGCGGCTTCCTGCCAGCGCCGAAAGAGCTGATGAAGCGCCTGCGCGCGCTGTGCGACCAGCACGGCATCCTGCTGATCGCCGACGAAGTTCAGACGGGTGCTGGCCGTACCGGTACCTTCTTCGCCATGGAACAGATGGGCGTTGCGCCTGACCTGACCACCTTCGCCAAATCCATCGCTGGCGGCTTCCCGCTGGCCGGTGTGTGCGGCAAGGCCGAGTACATGGACGCCATCGCCCCGGGCGGCCTGGGCGGCACCTACGCCGGTTCGCCGATCGCTTGCGCCGCGGCCCTGGCCGTGATCGAAGTGTTCGAAGAAGAAAAACTGCTGGACCGCAGCAAGGCTGTAGGTGAGCGCCTGACCGCTGGCCTGCGCGAAATCCAGAAGAAGCACCCGATCATCGGCGACGTCCGTGGTCTGGGCTCGATGATTGCTGTTGAAGTCTTCGAGAAAGGCACTCACACCCCGAACGCTGCTGCTGTTGGCCAGGTTGTTGCCAAGGCACGCGACAAGGGTCTGATCCTGCTGTCCTGCGGCACCTACGGCAACGTTCTGCGTATCCTGGTACCGCTGACTGCCGAAGACGCACTGCTGGACAAAGGCCTGGCCATCATCGAAGAGTGCTTCGCTGAACTCGCTTGATGTGACGCGCTTCTGAAAAAACCCGCTTCGGCGGGTTTTTTTTGTGCCCTGAAAAGCCATGTGGCGCTATGGTTGTCGGAGGACTGGCTTTGGAAGCTGCGACGGAACGTGTGTCAGGCTATTCAGGAGTAGTTGGCGATGAACGCTGCAGACCCCACCCCACCCAGCGTACTGATTGTGGAAGGCGACCCGTGGGTGCGTGACATGCTCAGCGAGATGCTGCTCAGTGTGCGCTGCGATGCCCGCCTGCAGGTGTGCGCCGATGGGGCGCAGGCACTCAGCGCGCTGTCCAGCAAGCCAGACCTGATTATCGCCGCCCGCGAGCTGGCCGGTGTCGATGGCCTGGACCTGTTGCGCAAGGTGCGCGCCAAAGGGCCCGGCTTGCCGTTCATCCTCATGAGCAACCGCAGCGACAGCGCCAGTGTGCGCGAGGTGTTGCCCCTGCACCCCACTGCCTACCTGAGCAAACCCCTGAACCTGGACAACCTGCGCAAGCGCCTGGAAGAGCTGCTGCTGGCCGTTGGCGAAGAAATCGCCTGCCCGGTGCCGGCGTTGCAGGCAGGTGCCAGCCTGCCCACCTACCTTGAGCAGCGCCGTGCTACCGCCGATGGCGGGCCGCTGTTGGCCGACGTGCAGGTGGCGATCAAGCGGGCGCTCAACCCTCAGGGCCTGAACCTGAAGGTGCTCGAAGAGGAAGTGCGTAACGACCCTCAGGTTACCGCCGTCCTTATCGCGGCTGCCAACAGCGCTGCGTTGCACCGTGAAGCGCCGGTGCAAACCTTGCTGCAGGCCCTGAACAAGCTTGGCAGCACCCAGAGCATGAATCTGATTCTGGGCATGACCCTCAAGCGCAGTGCACGGCTCAGCGACCCGTTGCTGGCGCAGCACGCGGCCGGGTATTGGCAGCTTTCACTGCATACGGCCGAATATGGCCGTACATTGGCGCGCATGCTCGAGCTGGACGAAGGGCGCTGCTATTGCGCGGGGTTGCTGCATTGCCTGGGCGACCTGGCCGTGTTGCGCTGCCTGCAAGAGTGGCGGTTGGCCGGGGGCGAGCTAGACGAACATAACGTGCAGCAATCGCTGGATGAGTTCGGAGCAGCGTTCGGCTCGGCGCTGCGGACACGCTGGCGTTTGCCGCTGGCCTTGCGCGAATTGATCGCGGCGATCTACCAGTTGGGCGGCGGCGTGTATTCGCGGGAGATCCTGGCCATGAACCTGGCGGGGCAGTTGTCGCGGCTGCCGGCCGACCAGGGGCTGGAGAAAGTGGCCAGTGGCAAGACCGCGCGCTTGCTGAAGATGGGCCTGCCGGAGCTGAACCGGCTGCGCAAGGTGGATAACCCGGAGGTGAAGCCCCAGGAAGAGCCGCCTGTGGCGGAGGCTGAAGCGCCCTGCTGAGATGTTGGGGCCGCTTTGCAGCCCCAGTCATACCATTATCTGCGCAGGATGGGTCAGCCGCGGACGATCTGGTTCTTGCCTTGCCGCTTGGCTTGGTACATCGCCGCATCGGCCCGGGCATACAGGCTGTCCAGTGCCACATCTTCTTCGGTCAGCCCGGTCAGCCCCTGGCTCACCGTCACCCCGTACGTCTGCTCACCGTGGATGAAACTCAACCGCTGGATCTGCCGCTGCAAGCGTTCGGCAATCTGCTCGGCCACCTGCGTATTGCAACCGGGGAACACGGCCGCAAACTCCTCGCCGCCAATGCGCCCGAACAGGTCGCCACGGCGTAGCACGGCCTTGCCGCTGTCGGCGATGTGTTGCAGTACCTGGTCACCCTCCTGGTGGCCGTAGCTGTCGTTGATGCATTTGAAGTCGTCGATGTCCAGCAGCAGGAAGGCCAGCGGTGTACCGTCTTCTCGGGCGCTGTCGAAGGCCTGCTGGGCGCATTCGAAGAAGTGCCTGCGGTTGCTGCTCTGGGTCAGCACGTCAGTGGTGGCCAGGCGCTGCAGTTCGCCTTCAAGCTGCTTCTTATCGGTGATGTCTTCGGCGATACCGACAATGATTACCCGGTCGCCCACGTGTTGCTGGTTGATATAGCACTTGTCGCTCAGCCAGCGCAGTTGCCCGTCGGCATTCAGGATGCGGTACTCGCGGTCTTCCACAGCGCCCTTGAGCAGCACTTGGGCCAGGCTGCGCTCGGCGAACTCGAGGTCGTCAGGGTAGATACTGTCACGCCATTCGTTGTAATCGGCCAGCAACAGGCTGACCGGGCGGCCGAAGATGCGTTCGTATGCGGGGCTTACGTACAGCACCTGACGGGTTTCCCAGTCAAATGCCCAGAGCACCGCGTTGACGCTGTCCAGCAACGAACTGAACAGCTGATCGCGCTCGCTCAGGCGGGCTACCTCGCCTTGGGCGTGCAGGAGCGCAAGTAAAGTCTTGGCGGCTTCGGGAGGCGGGGTGCCGGGCAATGTCGTTGGAATATTCTTGGCCATGTGCACGAAGCGGGTCTCGACGTAAAAGCGTGCGGCCAGCATCCGGCCCGCCACGCGGGCGATGTGCCAAATTTGAGTGGAGTCGAGGTGGCTAAGTTCCGAACGGCACGCACCGAAATGGGGCGTGCCGATCAACGGCGGTCAGGCGCCGGTCGGGCGCAGGGAGTAGGTCTTGAGTTGTGCTGCGAAGTCGCGCAGGGCGTGGATGCCGCTGGTTTCGGCCTCGTGTATCCAGTCCTTCATGGCAGCCAGCATGTCGTGGCCGTTGGCGCTGGTGCGCGCCCAGATCTGCTGCAGGGCCAGGCGCTTTTCGTAAATGGTCTTCAGCGCCTGGCTATGGGCAAGCATGGACTCGATACGCACATGGTGGCGGTCTTCCAACAAGCTGGTTTCACGCGACAGCAGGCGCTTGGCGCGGCGGAAGTGGTGGCGCACCGAAGCGTCCACCCGGGCCAGCTCCTGCTTGACCAGCGGGCCGATCACCAGCTTGCGGTACTGGGCCATGATCTGGAAGCGGTTGTTGAGGATGGCCATGGCGGTGTCCATGTCCAGGCTTGCCTTGCCGGCCACCCGGTGGGCGATTGGCGCCACGCGCTGTACCTTGGCCAGGCGCAGCAGGCAGAACAGGCGTATCCACGCCCAGCCCATGTCGAACTCCCAACGCTTGACCGACAGCTTGGCCGAGTTGGGGTAGGTGTGGTGGTTGTTGTGCAGCTCTTCGCCCCCGATGACGATGCCCCAAGGCACCAGGTTGGTGGCAGCATCGCGGCATTCGAAGTTGCGATAGCCGAGGGCATGGCCCAGGCCGTTGACCACACCGGCGGCCCAGAATGGAATCCACATCATCTGTACAGCCCAGATGGTGATGCCGGCGGTACCGAACAGCAGCAGGTCGATCACCGCCATCAGCGCGATCCCACCCAGCTTGTAGCGCGAGTAGAGGTTGCGCTCGATCCAGTCATCCGGGCAGTTTTTGCCATAGATGCGCAGGGTTTCGGGGTTGCGCGCCTCTTCACGGTACAGCTCGGCACCCTTGCGCAGCACAGTGCCCAGGCCCTTGTACACCGGGCTGTGCGGGTCGTCGGGGGTTTCGCACTTGGCGTGATGCTTGCGGTGGACTGCGGTCCATTCACGGGTGTTCTGCGCCGTGGTCAGCCACAGCCAGAAGCGGAAGAAATGCTTGAGCGCGCCATTGAGCTCCAGGGCCCGGTGCGCGGAGTAGCGATGCAGGTAGACCGTGACGCTGACAATGGTCACGTGGGTCATCAGCAGAGTGATGCCGACCAGTTGCCAGGCCGACAAGTCGAGCAGGCCGTTATACCACATAGATGTAAATACCCTCGAAATGCGGGGGGAAGGGCTGATTATCCCTTGGCGGGGAAATAAAACCAGTCAACCGTTTAGATAGGAGGTCACGACATGTTTCAGCCTTTATAATGCCCACTCCTTTTTGATGGGCTTTTCCACCCGACATGTCTGTTTCCGTTCGCGACGCCTTGCGCATGGCTGCGCTGTATGTGGTGCTCTCGATCCTCTGGCTGGCGCTGGCCGAGGTGATGCTGCACGGCATGGCTGACGATCCCCTGGCACTGGCCGTGGGGCGGCAGATCAATGTGGTGCTGTGGGTGTTGTTCAGTGCCGTGCTGATCTATGTTTCGAGGGTGCGGCTGCTGAACTTCATCGGCATTGGTGCGCGCTTGCGCTGCGAGGACCGCGAGCGGCTGCGCATGGCTGCTGCAGTGTTCGACAGTACCCTCGAAGGTGTGCTGGTCACCGACCGCCAGGGCCTGATTGTGCACGTCAATCGTGCCTTCATGCGCATCACCGGCTACCAGCAGGATGAGGTGATCGGCCAGCGCCCGAGCAAGTTCAAATCGGGCCGCCACGGCCAGGCGTTCTACCAGCAGATCTTTGCCACCCTGGCCGAGCAGGGGGAGTGGAGCGGCGAAATCTGGAACCGGCGCAAAAGCGGCGAAATCTATCCGCAATGGCAGACCATCTGCGCCATCCGCGATGACGACGGTGAGCTGAGCCATTACGTGGCGGTGTTCAGTGATATCAGCGCGATCAAGCATTCGGAGCAGGAACTGGCCTACCTGGCCCACCACGATCCGCTCACCGGCCTGCCCAACCGCCTGCTGTTCACCGACCGGGTCGAGCAGGCCCTGGCGGCCGCTCAGGCCAACAAGCGCGGTTGTGCCCTGCTGCTGTTGGACCTGGACCATTTCCAGAGTATCAACGACGGCCTGGGCCACACCATCGGTGATCAGTTGCTGAAGCTGGTGGGCGAGCGCCTGGGCGAGGTGCTGGGCAATGGCGTGACCCTGGCACGCCTGGGTGGCGACGAGTTCGGTGTGCTGGCCGAGAACTGCCAGCAGGTCGGCCAGGCGGGCAAGCTGGCGCAGTGCATTATCGAACGCATGCGCGAGCCGTTCCTGTTCGAGGAAAATCGCCTGTTCATCAGTGCCAGCGTCGGTATCAGCCTGTTCCCCAGCGACGCCCTGAGCGCCGAGCAGTTGCTGCGTAATGCCGACGCGGCGTTGTACAAGGCCAAAAGCAACGGCAGGGCCTGCTATGCGCTGTACACCGAAGAGCTGACTGCTCACGCCCAACAGCGGGTCGAGACCGCCGGTGAGCTACGCCGGGCCCTGGAGCAGGATGAGCTGCGGGTGTACTTCCAGCCGGTACATGACCTGGCGACAGGCCGGCAGGTCGGGGTCGAGACACTGGTGCGCTGGCAGCACCCCCAGCGCGGCCTTGTGCCGCCGGGCGAGTTCATCCCGATTGCCGAGCGCACCGGGCTGATTGCCGAAATCGACACCTGGGTGCTGCGCCAGGCCTGCCTGCAAATGGTGCAGTGGCAGGCCGAAGGCCGGCAGTTGGCATTTGTGGCGGTGAACATCTCCAGCCGGCTGTTTGGCCAGCACGAGCTGTACCAGCAGGTTGCCGAAGTGCTGCACGACACCGGCCTGGCGCCGGCGCTGCTGGAGCTGGAAGTCACCGAGAGCGCCGTGATGGAAGACCCGGAAGTGGCGCTGGAGCAGTTGCACCGTTTGCGCGAGCTGGGCGTGACCCTGGCCATCGACGACTTTGGCACCGGGTATTCGTCGTTGCTGCGGCTCAAGCGTTTGCCGGTGCAGAAGCTGAAAATTGATCAGGGCTTCGTTGCCGGGTTGCCTCTGGATGAGGATGACATCGCGATCGTGCGGGTAATCATTGCCCTGGCACGCAGCATGGGCATGCAGGTGCATGCCGAGGGCATCGAGCAGGCGGAGCAGGCCAGCTTCCTGCTGCTGGAGCAGTGTCAGCTGGGGCAGGGGTACTGGTTCGGGCGGCCGGTGCCGGCTGCGGATCTTCGCTGGGATTGAGACCCAGGGCCCGCTTTGCGGCCCTCGTCTATCGCTTGTTCAGGCCCTTCGCCAGGCGGTCCCCACCCAGCTGGATCAACGCCACCAACGCCACCAGCATGGCAATCACGGTCAGCATGATCTGGCTGTCAAAGCGCTGGTAGCCATACCGGTAGGCAATGTCGCCCAAGCCCCCGGCACCGATCGCACCGGCCATGGCCGAGGAGTTGATCAGGGTCACCAGGGTAATGGTGAAACCCCCGACGATGCCCGGCAGCGCCTCGGGCAACAGCACGTGCCAGACGATGTGCCAACGCCGACAGCCCATGGCCTGTGCAGCTTCCACCAAACCATGGTCGACTTCGCGCAGGCTGACCTCGGCAATGCGCGCAAAAAAAGGCGTGGCGGCAATGGTCAGCGGCACCACCGCCGCCCACACCCCGTAGGTGGTGCCTACCACCAGGCGGGTGAAGGGGATCAGCGCGACCATCAGGATCAGGAACGGGATCGAGCGGAACAGGTTGACGAAGGCGCCCAGCACCCGGTTCAGCAACGGTGCCTCGAAGATTCCGCCCTTGTCGCTGGTGACCAGCAGCACCGCCATGGGCACCCCCACCAGCAGGGCGATCAGCGACGACACGCCGACCATCAGCAAGGTGTCGAGCAAGCCGTCCAGCAGGCGATCAAACCACATGGCCCAGTACCTCCACGTCCTCGGCCCAGCGGCGGGCACGTTCCAGCAGTTGATGGGTGTCGTGCGGCGAATGTTGCACCGACAGGATCAGTTGCCCCAAGGCATGCTCGCCGATGGTTTCCACGCCGCCCTGCAGCAGGCGTACGCGGCCGCCCAGATCGTTGAACAAAGCAGACAGCTCGGGCTCACCGAGCAGGGTCAGTTTCAGCACTACAGCGCTGTCGCGGCTTACCGGGCTGGCCCGCAAGCTGGCTTGCAGTGCGGCAGGCAACCTGGCTTGCAACGGCGCTAGCAGGGTGCGGGTGACCTCGTGGCGTGGGGCACCGAACACCCGCCAGACTTCGCCCTGCTCGACCACTTCGCCGCGCTCCAGCACGACCACCCGGTGGCAGATATCGCGGATTACCGCCATTTCGTGGGTGATCAGCACGATGGTCAGGCCCAGCCGCTGGTTGATGTCGCGCAGCAACTCAAGGATCGAAGCGGTGGTTTCCGGGTCCAGCGCCGAGGTAGCTTCGTCGCACAGCAAAATCTCGGGGTCGTGTACCAGCGCCCGGGCAATGCCGACGCGCTGTTTCTGCCCGCCAGACAGCTGCGCCGGGTACACGTGGTGCTTTTCCTGCAAACCGACCAGCTCAAGCAAAGCGCGCACCTTGCGCTGGCGCTCGGCCTTGGCCACGCCGGCCACTTTCAACGGCAGTTCGACGTTTTGCCATACGGTCTTGGCCGACATCAGGTTGAAGTGCTGGAAGATCATGCCGATGCGCCTGCGCAGCGCCACCAGGTGGTCCTCATCGAAAGGCGCGATGTCCACCTGGTCGATCAGCACCCGGCCCTGGCTGGGTTGCTCCAGGCGGTTGATGGTACGCAGCAGTGAAGACTTGCCGGCACCGCTGCGGCCGATGATGCCGAAGATCTCGCCATGGCGGATGTTCAGGTCGATGCCTTGCAAGGCCGGTTGCGGCTGGCCAGGGTAGGTCTTGCCCAGGCCGATAAAGCGTACATGGGCTTCATTGACCTCCGGGCGCAGGGCCTGTTCCTTGACCGGTGGCGGCGATGGTTGTGGTGCAGGCGCCCTGAGCGCGTGGGCCTGGCGCATGTCAGCCTTCCCAACCGGCTTGGTAGAGCTTGCCGTGGGCTTTGTCCAATGCTGCGCGCACCACCGGAGAGTGCTGGTAGATGTCGACGAACCTGGCCAGCCGTGGGTCGTCCTTGCTTTGCGGGCGGATGACGAACTGGATCACGTATTCCTTGTTTTCCAGGCCGTCGAACAGCAATGCCGAGGTGGCATCGAAGGTGTTGGCCAGACGGATGTAGGCCGGGTAGCCCTGCACCAGGTCGGCGTCGTCGTAGGCGCGGACCAGCTGAACCGCCTCGACCTGAAGGATTTTCAGCTTTTTCGGGTTGGCGACGATGTCGTCCTCGGTGGCCTTGTAACCAACACCTGGCTTCAGGGTGATCAGCCCGGCCTTGGCCAGCAGTTGCAGGCCACGGCCGCTGTTGATCGGGTCGTTGGCGATCGCCACGCTGGCGCCCTCAGGCAGCTCGGCAAAGCTCTTGTACTTTTTCGAGTACAGGCCAACGTTGTTGATGATGCCCGAGGCGTAAGGCACCAGGTTGAAGCCCGCAGCAGCCTTGGCGTTCTCCAGGAACGGGATGTGCTGGAAGTAGTTCACGTCGATGTCGCCGCTGTTGAGGCTGACGTTGGGCGCGATCCAGTCGCTGAATTCGATCAGCTTCACTTCCAGGCCTTGCTTGTGCGCTTCTTCCACGGCGGCTTCCAGCGGAATGGCAAAAGCCGAGGTGGTGCCGATCTTCAGCGGTTCGGCAGCCAGGACACTGGCGGACAGGCCCAGGGTGAGGGCAATGGCCGCGACGGGCCGGAACAGTTTCTCAAGCATGGTGCAGGGCTCCAGTCGGGGCAGGGGTTGGGGTAAAGCGGTAGGTCGAGCCCGGGTGGTCGGCGGGCAGGTGCGGGTGGTCGGCCTGGAACAGCTTTTCGCGCAGGGTGCCTTCGGCATAGGCGGTCTTGTAGCGGCCACGCTGTTGCAACTGCGGGATGACCAGGTCGATGAAGTCCTCGAAACTTTCCGGGGTGACGGTGCGGGTCAGGTTGAAACCGTCCAGCCCGGTTTCGTCGATCCAGGCGATCAACTGTTCGGCCACTTGTTCCGGTGAGCCGACCAGGGTTACGTAGCGGCCACCCAGGGCGTGCTGTTCAAGCAGGCGACGGCGGGTCCAGGCGTTGTTCTGCAACTGGCGCGTGGCGGACTGGATGGCATTGCCCTGGCTGAAGCCAATCGGCTCGTCCAGCCCGTAGGCCGCAAAGTCGATGCCGGTGGAGGCGGCGAAGTGCGCGACGCCGGCCTCGGGGCTTGCATGGCGCAGGTATTCGGCATGCTTGGCCTGGGCCGCTTGCTCGGTAGGGGCGACGATCACCGTGATGCCCATGAACACTTTGATCGCTTGCGGGTCGCGCCCGGCGGCCTGGGCGGCAGCGCGCACCTTGTCGACCTGGGCGCGGGTGGCGGCCTTGTCCTGGCCACTGATGAACACGCATTCGGCATGGTTGCCGGCGAACGCCAGGCCACGCTGCGAGCTGCCGGCCTGGAACAGTACTGGGGTGCGTTGCGGCGAGGGTTCGCTCAGGTGATAGCCCTCGACGTTGTAGAACTCGCCGTGGTGGCTGACCTTGCGCACCTTGTCGGGCCGGGCATAGACGCGCTGCTTGCGGTCTGCGACCACCGCGTCATCGGCCCAGCTGCCTTCCAGCAGCTTGTAAAGCACTTGCAGGTATTCGTCGGCCTGGTCGTAGCGACGGTCATGCTCGGGTTGCTGCTCAAGGCCCATGGCCCGGGCGGCGCTGTCGAGGTAGCCGGTGACGATGTTCCAGCCCACCCGGCCATTGCTCAGGTGGTCGAGGGTGGAAAGCCGCCGGGCGAACAGGTATGGCGCTTCGTAGGTGAGGTTGGCGGTAAGGCCGAACCCCAGATGGCGGGTGACGGCAGCCATGGCCGAAACCAGCAGCAGCGGGTCGTTGACCGGCAGCTGGATCGACTCCTTGAGGGTGACGTCCAGCGACTGGCCGTAGATGTCGTAGGTGCCGACGATGTCGGCAATGAATAGCCCGTCGAACAGGCCGCGCTCCAGTAGGCGGGCCAGATCGGTCCAGTATTCCAGGGACTTGTACTGGGTCGAGGTATCCCGTGGGTGGGTCCACAGGCCGTGGTTGATGTGCCCGATGCAGTTCATGTTGAAGGCATTGAGCAGAATCTGCCTGGCCATCAGATGGTCCCCCGGCGTGGCGGGTTGGTATCGTTGAGGTAGTAGTTGCCGATGGCGTGATACTTCCAGCGCACCGGGTCGTGCAGGGTATGCACGCGGGCGTTGCGCCAGTGGCGGTCGAGGTTGTGCTCGGCCAGCGTTGCCTGGCTGCCGCCCAGTTCGAACAGGGCAGTACCGGCAGCGAGCGAAATCTCGGTGCTGATGGCACGTGCTTCGGCCACGGCAATGGAGGCGGCGGCCACGTTGTCGGCCGTGCTGTCGTCGCGGGCGCGGTCGAGGTATTCGCCGGCGCGCTCCAGCAGGGCTTCGGCGGCATGCAGACGGATCGCCAGGTGGCCGAAACTCTTCAGCGTCAGCGGGTCATCCGTAGCCTTGTCCAGGCCCGAGTCGACCCACGGGCGGCTGCGGGTGCGCACGAAGTGCAGGGCATCTTCATAAGCGGCGCGGGCGATGCCAGTGTCGATGGCAGCATGAAGAATTTGCGCCAGCGGCCCGACCGGCGTGGGGCGCTCGAACGCGCTCTGGAACGGCACCACATCGGCGGCGCTGACGTACACGTTGTCAAACACCACCGAACCGCTGCCAGTGGTGCGCTGACCGAAGCCGCTCCAGTCGTCGATCACCTGCAAGCCCTGGCTATCGGCCGGGACGAAGGCCAGCTGCTGCACGCCTTGTTCATCGACGACCGAGGTGGGAATGCGCTGGGCGTAGATGGCGCCGGTGGAATAGAACTTGCGGCCGTTGATGCGAAAGCCGTCGCCGTCACGGCTCAGGCGGGTGGTGCGGTCGTTGGCGGTTTTGGTGCCCAGCTCGGCCAGCGCATTGCCGAAGCGCCGGCCGGCGAGTACTTCGGCGTACAGGCGCTGTTGCTGCTCGGGGGTGCCGTTTACCCGCAGCACTTCCAGGCCGTAGAAATGGTTTTGCGGGATTTGCCCGAGCGAGCCGTCGGCCTGGGCTATACGGGCGATGACCTTCGCCAGGGTGACGTTGGACACGCCGGCGCCGCCAAAGGCCTTGGGCACGCTGATGGCCCACAGGCCGGAGCGGGTGAACAGCTCCAGCTCGGTATGCGGCAGGCGGCGCTCGCGATCGCGCAGGGCGCTGTCGCGGCGCAGTTGCTGGGCGATGTCTTCGGCGACATTCAGGGCTTCGGTGTCGCTGGTGATGATTTTTGTAGTCATGTTGTTTCTCCGGGGCCATTGGGGCCGCGTCGCCACCCTTTCGCGGCACAAGGCCGCTCCTACAAGGGGTCGCACACGGCTTTGTAGGAGCGGCCTTGTGCCGCGAAAGGGCTGCAGGGCAGCCCCAAGGGCCTAAAAATCAGATCCAGGAATGCCGCGCAGGCAGGGTGCCGTTGAGGTGGTACGCGCCCACCGCGTGGTACTTCCAGCGCACCGGGTCGTGCAGGGTGTGCACCCGGGCATTGCGCCAGTGCCGGTCGAGGTTGAACTCGGCAAGGGTGGCGCGGCTGCCGGCCAGTTCGAACAGCTTCTCGCTGGCCTGCAGGGCAATTTCGGTGGTCAGCACCTTGGCCTCGGCCACCGCAATCGAGGCGCGTGCCGCGCTGGCTGCGTCGATAGGCGCTGCATTGACCTCGTCGAGTACCCGCGCGGCTCTGCGTAGCAGCGCTTCGGCAGCGTGCAGTTCGAGCTTCAGGCGGCCGATGTCGGCAATCACATAAGGGTCGTCACTGGCGCGGTCCACGTTGGCTTCGATCCACGGGCGGGACTTTTCCCGCACGAACGTGATCGCATCGTCGATTGCCGCTTCGGCAATACCGGCGTCGATCGCCGCCTGGATCAGCTGCGAGGCTGCGCCCTGGATGTTGGGGATGTCACGCTGGCGCCAGTTGTCGATCACCAGCTCCGCGTCTACCGGCACCTCGTCCAGCAATACAGTGCCGCTGGCGGTGGTGCGCTGGCCGAACCCGGACCAGTCATCGACGATGCGCAGCCCCGGGCTGCCACGGCGCACGAACGCCAGGCGCTGACGACCTTCCTCGTCGAGGGCTTTTACCGCCACCCAGTGGGCGAACAGGGCACCGGTGGAATAGAACTTCTCGCCGCTGATGCGATAGCTGTCGCCGGCGCGGGTGATCCGGGCCTTGAGGGTGAGGGTGTCCTTGGTGCCGCGTTCGGGGCCGGCATTGCCGATGCGCCAGCCGTCGAGCACGCTGCGGAAGATCAGCGCCTGTTGCGCCTCGGTGGCTGTCAGGCGAATCAGTTGCAGCATGCCGAACTGGTTCTGCGGGATCTGCCCCAGGGCCGGGTCGGCGGCACTGATCAGGCGGAACACTTCGGCCACGGTTTCGAACGTCACGTCGGGGCCGCCGTGGGCCTTGGGTACGCTGATGCTGCCCAGGCCGCTGCGGGTGAACAGCTCGATCTCCGCCCACGGCAGTTTGCGTTGCTGGTCGCGGCGGGCGGCTTGCTCGCGGGCAACCTCGGCCAGTTCACGGGCCGCTTGCAGGGCTTCGGCGTCGGTGCGCAGTACCTTGGCCGGCAGCAGCAGGGGCGAGCTGTCGAGATCGCTATGGAATTGGGTATTTGGCTGGCTGGACATCAGTACCGCTCCTTGGCTGCACTCAATGCCCTGGCGATACGCACTGGGGTGATTGTGATCCTGACCATTCCTGACCTCACAAAAAAGTTGTGTCGCTACAGCTGGTCGCGACAAATGTGTGCTGGTCCGGTGGTCCGGTTTATATACCCTAATGCTTTATAAAAAGTTTATGAACTAACTCTTTGGAATATGTATAGAAGGAGGGATTTGTTACAGATGTGCCGGCCCTTTCGCGGGCGTGCCCGCGAAGAGGCCGGAACAGGTTTACTCGGAGGCGGCAGTGCCGAGGAACTTGCGCAGGAACTGGCGGGTACGCTCTTCCTTCGGCGCCGCAAACAGTGCCTTGGCCTCGCCCTGTTCCACGATCACGCCCTTGTCGAAGAAGATCACCCGGTTCGCTACGTCCCGGGCAAAGCTCATCTCGTGGGTGACAATGATCATGGTGCGTTTCTCCTCGGCCAGGCCGCGGATGGTCGCCAGCACTTCACCCACCAGCTCCGGGTCCAGTGCCGAGGTGGGTTCGTCGAACAGGATCACCTCCGGCTCCATGGCCAGGGCGCGGGCGATGGCCACCCGCTGCTGCTGTCCGCCCGACAGGCGCCGTGGGTAGGCGTCTTCCTTGCCTGCCAGACCGACCTTGGCCAGCAGGCGCCGGCCCAGTTCGATGGCTTGCTCGCGGGGCGTCTTCTTGACGATCACCGGCCCCTCGATCACGTTCTCCAGGGCGGTACGGTGGGGGAACAGGTTGAAGTTCTGGAATACGAACCCGGCCTGCTGGCGCAGGCGGCGTATCGCACTTTGCTGGCCACCCAGCGGGCGGTTGGCATCGATGCTGATGGCGCCTATCTTGATCTGCCCGGCGTCGGGGGTTTCCAGCAGGTTCAGGCAGCGCAGGAAGGTGGTCTTGCCCGAGCCGCTGGGGCCGATGATGGCCACCACTTCGCCGGGCTGCACGGTCAGGTCGATGCCGTTGAGCACGGTCTGGCCCTTGAACTGCTTGGTCAGGCCTTTGACTTCAATCATGCTCATTGCTCCTGGTCATGCTGGTTGACCCGCGCTTCCATGCGGTTCTGGAAGTGCGCGAGGATGCTGCACAGCACCCAGTAGATGACCGCGACCGCCACGTACATGGTGAACACTTCGAAGGTGCGTGCGGTAATCAGCTGCGCCTGGCGGAACAGCTCTGGCACCTGGATGGTCGCGGCCAGCGCAGTGTCCTTGACCAGTGAAATGAAGCTGTTGCCCAGCGGGGGCAGGGCGGTACGCAAGGCTTGTGGCAGGATCGCCCGGCGCATGGCCTGGACGCGGGTCATGCCGATACTGGCTGCGGCTTCCCACTGGCCACGGTCGATCGAGGAGATTGCAGCGCGCAGGATCTCGCAAATGTAGGCCGCCATGTTCAGCGACAGGCCGATCAGCGAAGCCGGGATGGGATCGAGTTCGATGCCGATCTGCGGCATGCCGAAATAGATCACGAACAACTGCACCAGCAGCGGCGTGCCGCGGAAGAACGACACGTAGATCCGCGCCAGCCAGTTCAGCGGCAAGAGCTTCGACAGCCGCATCAGCGCCAGGGCAAAGCCCAGCAGCAGGCCGAAGAACATGCCGCCGACACTGAGCAGCACTGTATAACCCGCGCCCTTCAGCAGGAAGGGCGCGGAGTCGACAACGAGTTGCAGGCTTTCAGCAATCATTTGGTGACATCGGCACCGAAGTATTTTTCGGACAGCTTGGCCAGTCTGCCGTCAGCCTTTAGCTTGTCGATGGCCTTGTTGATGGCCGCCAGCAGTTCAGGCTCGCCCTTACGCAGCGCCACGCCGCTTTCCAGGCGCGAGAAGGCATCGCCGGCCAGTTCGGTGTCTTTGGCTTTTTGCGCGTATTCCAGCGCGGCCAGGCGGTCGATCAGGATGGCATCGATACGGCCGTTGCGCAGGTCGGCGAACTTGCTCGGGTCGTCTTCATAGGTGCGCACTTCGGCTTTCGGGACGTCTTGCTTGACCCACTGTTCGTAGTTGGTGCCCAGGCCCACGCCGACTTTTTTGCCGGCCAGGTCTTGCGCGGTCTTGATGTTCAGGTCCGCGGCTTTCTTCTTCAGGATCAGGGCCTGGATGCCCGAAACGGTATAGGGCTCAGAGAAATCGTATTTCTTCTTGCGCTCCTCGGAGATGGTCACCTGATTGACCACCACGTCCAGGCGCTTGGATTCCAGCGCGGCAAGGATGCCATCCCACTTGGTCGGCTGGATCTTGGCCTTGACCCCCAGCTCCTTGGCCAGCAGTTCCGAAAGCTCCACTTCGAAGCCCGCCAGCTTGCCGTTCTCGTCCTGGAAGCTGAACGGTGGGTAGGTGCCCTCGAGGCCGACGTTGATCACGCCTTTTTCCTGGATGGTCTTCAACTGCTCGCCGGCGAACGCCTGGCTGAGCAGGCCGGCACCCAGCAGGATGGCCAGGCTGGCGTTGAGTAGCGGTTTGGCGAATTTCGACATGTCAGAGCCCCGCGCTTGTTGTGTAAGTAGTGAGGTGGCGACTATAGGGTTGGCTTTTTAGGCCAGGAAATACTAAAAAATTATTTTGTTATTCCCTTTTTGGTTTGTGCCAGGTGCTGGCTGCTTTGAGGGTAGGCGAGGATGCTCGCTACGTCATCGCGGCTTATGCCTGACTTAGCGCAGGATGGAATAAAGCGTTGTTTTTTCCAAGGGACGGATTTGCCGTAGAGTGGGCTGTATGTAAGCAGGGTGGGCCTCTTCGCGGGTAAACCCGCGAAAGGGCCTGGCCTGCCGATAAAAATAGTTTGGCCGACTCAGGCAGGAGAAAACCGTGAGCGAACAACCTTCATCCGCGCACTGGCAGTTGCACAGCATTGTCACTGGCCTGCGTGGCGCCCGTGAGCAATGGCGCACCCGCAATGGCCGTAGCATTGGCGAACAGGGCGGGCGTGAGCTGCCGTCGCGTGAAGCAATGCGGCAGATCCTGGAGCAACTGTGCGGCGCGTTGTTCCCCATGCGCCTTGGGCCTGTGGACCTGCGCGAAGAGAGCGAAGACTTCTACGTTGGCCATACCCTGGATGCCGCGCTGACTGCATTGCTGACCCAGGCGCGCCTGGAGTTGCGCTATGCCGCCCGGCAAAGCAAGGCTGAGCTGGCCAGCGTCGATGCCCAGGCATTGAGCCTCATCCAGGGCTTTGCCGCCGCGCTGCCGGAGTTGCGGGTGCTGCTCGACACCGACGTGCTGGCCGCCTACCACGGCGACCCCGCCGCGCGCAGCGTCGATGAAGTGCTGCTGTGCTACCCGGGTATCCTGGCGATCATCCACCACCGCCTGGCGCACCACCTGTACCGGGCCGGCCTGCCACTGCTGGCACGGATCAGTTCGGAGCTGGCGCATTCGGCCACCGGTATCGATATTCACCCGGGCGCACAGATCGGCCCGAGCTTCTTCATCGACCACGGTACCGGGGTGGTCATTGGTGAAACCGCGATCATCGGCGAGCGCGTGCGTATCTACCAGGCGGTGACCCTGGGCGCCAAACGCTTCCCCAGCGATGAGTCCGGCACCCTGCACAAAGGCCTGCCGCGCCATCCGATTGTCGAGGACGATGTGGTGATCTACGCCGGGGCCACGGTGCTGGGGCGTATTACCATCGGCAAGGGTTCGACCATTGGCGGTAACGTGTGGCTGACCCGCAGTGTGCCTGCTGAAAGCAACATCACCCAGGCCAACCTGCAGCTGGATTGCCAGGACAAGAATTGATCTAGCATTTGCTTAGCCTGTACCGGCCCTTTCGCGGGTAAACCCGCTCCCACAGGTACCCCACAAAGACTGAGGCTTGTGCAGTACCTGTGGGAGCGGGTTTACCCGCGAAAGGGCCGGTACAGGACAACACCAATCAGCGCCCCAATTCGCATTGAAAACCGATCCATGTTTAACTTGAACGCTTGTTCAATGAAAAACGCTGGTCCGCTGCCGGTGTTCAACAGGAGGATTCCTTTGCTGAACCCGTTCATTTCGAACCTCACGTCATTCGACGAGGTGCACGCCCGATGAGTGCACCGAACACTTCCGCTGCCAATGGCAAAATCCGCATGAACCCCCCGGTGTTCTACTTTGCGGCAAGTTTTATCCTCATCTTTGGCCTGGTGGTCATCTCCAACCCGCAAGCCGCAGGCGACTGGCTGCTGGCGGCGCAGAACTGGGCGGCCAATACGGTCGGCTGGTATTACATGTTGGCCATGACGCTGTACCTGGTCTTCGTGGTGGTCACCGCCTTGTCCGGCTATGGCAAGATCAAGCTCGGTGCCGACCACGACGAACCCGAGTTCAGTTACCTCTCATGGGCCGGCATGCTGTTCGCCGCCGGTATCAGCATTACCCTGTTCTTCTTCTGTGTCTCCGAGCCGCTGACGCACATGTTGCAGCCGCCCCAGGGCGAAGCGGGCACGGCCGAGGCCGGGCGCCAGGCGATGCAGATCCTGTTCCTGCACTGGGGCCTGCATGGCTGGGGCGTATTCGCCTTCGTCGGCATGGCGCTGGCCTACTTCGCCTACCGCCACAACCTGCCGCTGGCATTACGTTCGGCGCTGTACCCGCTGATTGGCAAGCGCATCAACGGGCCGATCGGCTACGCAGTGGATGGCTTCGGCATCATCGCCACGGTGTTCGGCCTGGGTGCCGACATGGGCTTTGGCGTGCTGCATTTGAACGCCGGTCTGGACTACCTGTTCGGCATCAGCCACAGCCAGTGGGTGCAGGTGATCCTCATCACCCTGATGATGGGCGCGGCGGTGGCCGTGGCCGTCGCCGGGGTAGAGAAGGGGGTGCGGGTGATGAGCGACATCAACCTGTTCCTCGCTTGCGCGCTGCTGTTGTTCGTATTGTTTGCCGGGCCTACACAGCACCTGTTCAACACGCTGATCCAGAACCTTGGCGATTACCTGGGCGCGTTGCCACGCAAAAGCTTCGACGTGTATGCCTACGGTGAAAACCGCGACTGGCTGGGCGGCTGGACGGTGTTCTACTGGGCCTGGTGGATTGCCTGGGCACCGTTCGTGGGCCTGTTCATCGCGCGCATTTCCCGCGGCCGCACCATTCGCGAGTTTGTCTTCGGCGTGCTGCTGATTCCGCTGGGCTTTACCCTGGCGTGGATGTCGATCTTCGGTAACAGCGCTCTGGACCAGGTCATCAATCACGGCATGACCGCGCTGGGCCAGTCGGCACTGGATAACCCGTCGATGAGCCTTTACCTGCTGCTGGAAACCTACCCGTGGAGCAAGGCGGTGATCGCCACCACGGTGTTCATCAGCTTCGTGTTCTTCGTGACGTCGGCCGACTCAGGCACCGTGGTGCTGTCGACCTTGTCGGCCAAGGGTGGCGATGCAGATGAGGACGGCCCGAACTGGCTGCGTATCTTCTGGGGCGCCATGACTGCACTGATTACCAGCGCACTGCTGTTCGCGGGCAGCATCGACTCGCTGAAGTCGGCGGTGGTACTGACCTCGTTGCCGTTCTCGCTGATCCTGCTGTGCATGATGTGGGGGCTGCACAAGGCGTTCTACCTGGAGTCGCAACGGCAGATCGCGCAGATGCACTCGCTGGCCCCGTTCGCCCAGTCACGTCGCGGCCGTGGCGGCTGGCGCCAGCGCCTGAGCCAGGCGGTGCACTTCCCGTCGCGTGATGAGGTGTACCGCTTCATGGACGACGTGGTGCGCCCGGCGATTGCCGATGTGCGTGAAGTGTTCGAGCAGAAGGGCCTGGTGCTGATCACCCAGGATGACCCGAGCCATGACAACGTCAGCCTGAAAATTGGCCATGGCGAGGAGCAGCCGTTCATTTACCAGGTGCAGATGCGTGGCTATTTCACGCCATCGTTCGCCCTGGGTGGGTTGGGTGCGCAGGAGTTGAAGAACCGCCGCTATTACCGTGCGGAGGTGCACCTGAGCGAAGGCAGCCAGAATTATGACCTGGTGGGCTACAGCAAAGAGCAGATCATCAACGACATCCTCGACCAGTACGAGCGGCACATGCAGTACCTGCATCTGGTCCGTTAGATCGCCGGGGCCGCTTTGCGGCCCATTCGCAGCACAAGGCTGCTCCTACAAGGGTACGCGATCCCTTGCAGGAGCAGCCTTGTGCTGCGAATGGAGGCCAAAGGCCTCCGAAAATCTGTCAGAAAGGTGCATCCCCCAGGATGGTCGCCCGGTGCATCACCCGCCGGTTCGGCCGGTAATCATCCACCGCAAAATGCTGGGTCACGCGGTTGTCCCAGAACGCTACATCATTTTCCTGCCAACGCCAGCGAATGCTGAACTCCGGTCGCGTCGCATGGGCGAACAGCAGCCTCAGCAGCGCATCGCTCTCCAGTTCGCTCAGTTCATTGATGCGTGTAGTGAACCCTTCATTGACGAACAACGCCTGGCGCCCGCTCACCGGATGTGTGCGCACCACCGGGTGCGACAGCGGGGGGTTGTTACGCCGTGTGGCCTCCCAGCGCGCCAGGTCTTCCGGCGTGGTGCCAAAGCGCTCCAGCGGAAACGACTTGGTGAAGTCGTGGGTGGCGGTCAGCCCATCAAGCATTTCACGCAGCGGCGCCGACAAGGCTTCGAAGGCCGCAATGCCGCTGGCCCACAGGGTATCGCCACCGTAAGCGGGCAGCTGCTTGGCGCTGAGCACCGCGCCCAGTGCCGGGGTCGGCAAAAAGGTCACGTCGGTGTGCCACACGGCGTTGTCGCGTACATCGGTGACTGCCGTGTCGAGCACCAGCACCTGCGGGGTTTCCGGCACGTTGGGGTAGATCGGGTGAATGTGCAGGTCGCCGAAGCGGGCGGCAAAGCGCGCCTGCTGCTCCGGGTTGATCGGCTGGTCGCGGAAGAACAGCACCTGATGCTTGAGCAGCGCCTGCTCGATGGCGTCGCGCTCTTCTGCAGTGATATCGCGGCTGATGTCCACGCCGCTGATCTGGGCACCGAGGGCCGGGCTGAGAGGGGTAACGGTCAGGCTCATGTTTTTTCTCGTTCTAGGCGCCGGGTTGCCGGCGTGGTCAGTCGGCAATCAGTGGCTCTGCCCGTGCCAGGGCACCAGTTTGCGTTGCAGGGCCCGCAGGCTCATTTCCAGGGCGAAGGCGATCAGGGCGATCAGCAAAATGCCCAGTACCACCACATCGGTGACCAGGAATTGCGCCGCCGACTGGACCATGAAGCCCAGGCCGCTGGTGGCGGCAATCAGCTCGGCGGCTACCAGTGTCGACCAGCCGACCCCCAGGCCGATGCGGATGCCGGTGAGGATGTCGGGCAGCGCACTGGGCAGGATCACATGGCGGATCAGTTGGGCCTTGGTCGCGCCCAGCGACTGCGCCGCCCGCAGCTTGGCCGGGTCGACCGTGCGCACACCGGTGGCGGTGGCAATGGCGATCGGGGCGAAGATCGCCAGGTAGATCAGCAGCACCTTCGACAGCTCGCCGATACCGCACCAGATGACGATCAACGGCAGGTAGGCCAGCGGCGGGATGGGCCGGTAGAACTCGATCAGCGGGTCGAGGATGCCACGGGCCACGCGGTTGTAGCCGATGGCGATGCCGACCGGGATCGCGGTAAGGGTCGCCGCCACCAGCGCCAGGCCGATACGGCCCAGGCTTGCGCCCAGGTGCTGCCACAGGCTGGCGTCCATGTAGCCTTGGGTCAGCAGGGTCCACGCCCTGGCCAGGATGTCGCCGGGCGAGGGCAGGAACAGGGGCTCGATCCAGCCGGCGGCCGTCACCAGCCACCAGACCAGCAGCAGGCTGGCCAAGGTCAGGGTGCTGATCCAGCGAGTGGACAGTGGTCGGCGCAGCTTGGCGGCGGGCCGGGTTTGTGCGGTGTGTTTGCCGGCGACCGGCAGGTCCAGGCTGCTCATGCGCGCTCCTGCAAGCTTTGGCGTTGGGAGAACACCCGCGCCAGTACATGCTCGCGGGTTTCGATAAAGGCGGGGTCGGACTTGATGGCCCGGGCCGATTCGCCAGCGGCATAGCGCTGGCCGAAGTCCAGTTGCAGGCGTTCCACCACGCGCCCCGGGTTGGGCGCCAGCAGTACCAGCTCGCTGGCGAGGAACACCGCTTCTTCGATGTCGTGGGTAATCAGGAACACCGGCTTGGCGGTGCGCTGCCACACCTGAAGCAGCAGTTCCTGCATCTGCTCGCGGGTGAACGCGTCGAGGGCGCCGAACGGTTCATCCATCAGCAATACCCGTGGGTCGGCCGCCAGCGCGCGGGCCAGGCCAACGCGCTGCTTCTGCCCACCGGACAATTGCCAGATGCGCCGCTCACCGAAGCCATCAAGGTCGACGAGGGCGAGCATTTCCCGGGCCTTGGCCTCACGCTGGGCGCGGGGCACGCCGGCCAGTTCGAGGCCGAAGGCGACATTGCCCAGCACGTTCTGCCATGGCAGCAGGGCATCATCCTGGAACACCACGCCGCGCTCGGCACCAGGGCCTTGCACCGGTACGCCGTCGAGGGTGATGCGCCCGCCGCTGGGGGCGACAAAGCCGGCGATCAGGTTGAGCAGTGAGGTCTTGCCGCTGCCGGAAGGCCCCAGGGCCACCAGCAGCTGGCGTGGCCCCAGGCTCAGGTTGATGTCGGCCAGCACCGGGGTGCTGGCGCCAGGGTACTGTGCGCTGATGCGCTCCAGCTCGAGCAAGGCCATGACGGGCTCCGGATCAGTTTGGAAGGAACTTGGCGCTGACGTACGGCGAGTAGTCCGGCAGTACGGCGTCGACCTTGCCTTGCTGCTTGAGGAAGTTGGCCGTGTCGGTCAGTGCCTGGGTGGTCGGCGCGCCCAGGGCGTTGGCCTGGTCTGCGGCCAGTGGGTAGACGTTGCCCTCCAGCAGCACCGGGATGTCGCTGGCCTTGGCGCCGGACAGCTTCACCAGCTTGTCTACGTTGCCCTTGTCGGCCAGCCAGGCTTTCGGGTCCTTGCGGTAGTCGGCGTAGGCATCGAGGGTGACTTTGGCAAACGCCTTGACCACCTCGGGGTGCTTCTCGGCGAAGTCTTTGCGCACAATCCAGGCATCGAAAGTAGGTGCGCCTTTCTGGGCCAGTTCGCCAGAGGTGATCAGCACCTTGCCATTTTCCTTGGCCACGCCCAAGGCTGGGTCCCAGACGTAGGTGGCGTCGATGTCACCACGTTTCCAGGCGGCAATGATGGCCGGCGGCGCCAGGTTGAGGATCTGGACCTTGGAGGGGTCGATGTTCCAGCTTTTCAGGGCGGCCAGCAGGCTGTAGTGGCCGGTGGAAACGAACGGCACGGCGACCTTCTTGCCGATCAGGTCTTGTGGCGTCTTGATGCTGTCGCGGGCGACCAACGCTTCACCGGCACCAATCTGGGTGGCGATGAGGAAGGTTTCGACCGGCAGTTTGCGGGTGGCGGCAGCGGCCAGCGGGCTGGAGCCCAGGTAGCCGATCTGCACGTCGCCGCTGGCCACCGCAGTGATCACGTCTGCGCCGTTATCGAATTTGCGCCAGTCGATGCTGGCCTTGCTGGCTTTTTCGTAGTCGCCATCGACCTGGGCCACTTTGGCCGGGTCGACGGTGGTCTGATAGGCCACGGTCAGGTCGGCGGCCTGAGCAAACCAGCTGGTGCTGGCGAGGGTCAGGGCAGCGAACAGGCGCAGCGGAGCGTGCGGGATCATGGTGGACCTCTCGTCAGGCAATCAGGGTGTTGGATGGCGAGAAGACTAAATGATCTAAGAATTTCTAAATAAATAACTTTTTTGCATTAGCTTAGGAGCCAAATGCTTTAAGCCCAAGGGGAGTGCGGTCTTTGTGGGAGCGGCCTTGTGTCGCGATGGGCCGCAATGCGGCCCCGGCATTTTACGCGGCGAAGCTGAAGTCCTGGGGCCGCTTCGCGC
>NZ_JBWKXT010000023.1:0-84655 GCF_059423245.1 Pseudomonas sp. GW460-LB5 | reverse complement strand
CAAAAGGCCCGCCCCCACTAAGGTGAAGCCGAGGTTGTGCGGCGGCATGGCCATCTGCGGATAGCCCTTGCGCTTGCCGAGCATCAGTGCAGCAGCCAGGGCCGCCACGCCGGAATTGATATGCACGGCGGTACCGCCGGCAAAATCGAGCACGCCCCAGTTGACCATCAAAGCCCCCGGACCGCCCCAGACCATGTGCGCGATGGGCGCGTACACCAGCACGAACCAGGCGCCCATGAACAGCAGCGAGGCGCTGAATTTCATGCGCTCGGCAAAGCCGCCGGCGATCAGCGCCGGAGTGATGATGGCAAAGGTCAGCTGGAACACGGCGAAGACACCTTCGGGGATGGTCCCCACCAGGCTGTCGTGGCCGATGTTGAGCATCAGCGCCTTGCTCAGGCCGCCGATAAAGCTGTTGAGGGTCAGCTTGCCCTCTACCATGCCTTCGGTGCTGACCACCAGGCTGTAGCCGAACAGCACCCAGAGGATACCGATAACACCGGCCACGGCGAACAGCTGGGTGAACACCGACAGCAGGTTCTTGGCTCGCACCATGCCGCCGTAGAACAGCGCCAGGCCCGGGATGCACATCATCAGAACGAACATCGCCGCGCAGATCATCCAGGCGGTGTTGCCGGTATCGAGGCTGGGTTCGGCGGCACTGGCCTGGGTAGCGAGCAAGGACAACACAACAGCGAGAGACAGCTTCATGCGGGGCACTCCTGTGTGATCGGGACAAGATAGGAGCCGGCTTACCGGCGATGCGGGCCGGGCCTGCATTCCACGGCCCTCAAGCTGTGGCGCGGCCGGTGGCCCTATCGCCGGCAAGCCGGCTCCTACAGAGACGGGGCTGGGCTGTCAGTACTGCGCCTGACCTGGCACCCACGCGGTGCCCGCCAGCGGCACCCGAGCCATGGCCGCTGCCTCAACGGTCAACGCCACCAAATCCTCAGGATCGAGGTTGTGCAGGTGCGACTTGCCGCAGGCACGGGCCATGGTCTGCGCTTCCAGCACCAGCACTCGCAGGTAGTTGGCTAGGCGCCGACCAGCCTCTTCCGGGTTCAGGCGCTTGGCCAGCTCGGGGTCTTGGGTGGTGATGCCGGCCGGGTCGCGGCCGTTCTGCCAGTCGTCGTAGAACCCGGCGGCCGAGCCGATCTTCTTCAACTCAGCGTCCAGCCGCGGGTGGTTGTCGCCCAGGGCAATCAGCGCCGCCGTGCCGATGGCCACGGCATCAGCACCCAGGGCCATGGCCTTGGCCACATCGGCACCGTTGCGGATGCCACCGGAGACGATCAGCTGCACCTTGCGGTGCATGCCCATCTCCTGCAACGCCTGCACCGCCTGTGGAATGGCCGGCAGGATCGGGATGCCGACGTGTTCGATGAACACTTCCTGAGTCGCGGCAGTACCGCCCTGCATGCCGTCGAGGACAATCACGTCGGCACCCGCCTTCACCGCCAGCTTGACGTCGTAGTACGGGCGGCTGGCGCCGATCTTCACGTAGATCGGTTTCTCCCAGTCGGTGATCTCGCGGATCTCGGCAATCTTGATCGCCAGGTCATCCGGGCCGGTCCAGTCCGGGTGGCGGCAGGCGCTGCGCTGGTCGACGCCGATCGGCAAGGTGCGCATGCCGGCCACGCGCTCGGTGACCTTCATGCCCAGCAGCATGCCGCCACCGCCCGGCTTGGCGCCCTGGCCGAGGACGATTTCGATGGCGTCGGCCTTGCGCAGGTCATCGGGGTTCATGCCATAGCGCGACGGCAGGTACTGGTACACCAGGTGCTGCGACTGGCCGCGTTCTTCCGGGGTCATGCCGCCGTCGCCGGTGGTGGTGCTGGTGCCGGCAATGGTCGCGCCACGGCCCAGGGCCTCCTTGGCGTTGGCCGACAGCGCGCCGAAACTCATGCCGGCGATGGTCACCGGAATTTTCAGGTGGATCGGCTTCTTGGCGAAGCGGGTGCCAAGCAGCACATCGGTGCCGCATTTCTCGCGGTAGCCTTCCAGCGGGTAGCGCGACACGCTGGCACCGAGCAGCAGCAGGTCGTCGAAGTGCGGCACGCGGCGCTTGGTGCCACCGCCGCGGATGTCGTAGATGCCGGTTTCGGCGGCACGCTGGATTTCCTGGATGGTCAGGCGGTCGAAGGTGGCCGACTCACGCAGTACCGGGGGGAATTGCTCGCTCATGGGAATGCTCCTGGATCAGTACGCGCTGGCGTTGTCGACTTTGAAGTTGTACAGCTGGCGAGCCGAGCCGTAGCGTTTGAAATCGGCGGCCTTGTGGTCCAGGCCGGCCTTGTTCAGCAGTTCCTGCAGCTCTTGCAGGTGCTCGGCGCGCATCTCTTTCTCGATGCAGTCCGAGCCCAGCGACTGCACCGAACCCTTGACGTAGATACGCACCTCGTACAGCGAATCGCCCAGCGCATCGCCGGCATCACCACACACCACCAAACGCCCGGCCTGGCCCATGAAGCAGCTCATGTGGCCAATGCTGCCGCCGACGACGATATCCACGCCCTTCATGGAAATACCGCAACGCGCGCCGGCGTCGCCCTCGATCACCAGCAGCCCGCCATGGGCGGTGGCGCCGGCGGCCTGGGAGGCGCTGCCCTTGACCCGCACCGAGCCGGACATCATGTTTTCGGCCACGCCGACACCGACGTTGCCATGCACGGTGACACTGGCCTGCTGGTTCATGCCGGCGCAGTAGTAGCCGGCGTGGCCTTCGATATCCACGGCCACGGCGGCGTTGATGCCCACGGCCAGGTTGTGCTTGCCGTCGGGGTGGGTCACCCGCCATTCGTGGTCCTGCACCTCACCGTGCAAGGACTGATTGAGGACACGCACCGAGGTGCTGGAAAGGTCGATCGTCTTCATGTGGTTCTCCAGTGGTTCGGTGGCAGGTCAGGCGCTTTCGCGTTCCCAGACGTACAGGGTGGCCGGGGCCGGTTCCCAGACCTTGGCGTTCTCGATGCCCGGCAGGCTGGCCAGCGCCTGGTACTCCGAGGCCATGGCCACGTAGTCGTCGGTCTCGGCCAGCACGGCGGGCTTGCAGGCGATCGGGTCGCGGATCACGGCAAAGCCGTTGCGGGTGCCGATGGCGAAGGTGAAGAAGCCGTCCAGGTCTTCCAAGGCGCCATCCAGGGCCTGGGCCAGGCTGTCTCCCTGCTGCAGGCGCCAGGTAAGGTAGCCGGCGGCCACTTCGGTGTCGTTGTCGGTCTCGAAGCTGATGCCTTCGCGCTTGAGCTCCTGGCGCAGGCGGAAGTGGTTGGACAGCGAGCCGTTATGCACCAGGCACAGGTCGGCGCCGGTGGAGAACGGATGGCTGCCTTCCATGGTCACGGCGCTTTCGGTGGCCATGCGGGTATGGCCGATGATGTGGCTGCCTTTCATGCCGACCAGGCCGAAGCGGCTGGAGATTTCCGCCGGCAGGCCCATGCCCTTGAGGATCTCGATGCTCTGCCCGGCGCTCATGATGCGCACGTCAGGGGCCAGTTCGCTGAGGGCCTGGCGGGCCAACGCCTCGCGGGTGTGCACCTTGAGCACGGCGGCGCTGGCGTTCTGGAACCAATCCAGCGAGCAGCCCAGGCGCCCTTCCAGCTGGCCCATCAGGGTCACCCAGGGGTAGTTGATGTCAGTAGCCTGCAGGGTCAGCTTGACCCAGCCATCGGCCACTTCGTCGCCGTAGATGGCAAAGCCGGCGCTGTCCGGGCCACGGTCGGTCATGGCTTCGAGCATGGGTTCGAAGAGCTTGCCAAGCTGGGTTTCCAGCTCAGGTTTTTTAAGGTACAGACCTACGATTCCACACATGGTGATGCTCCTTACTAGGCAGTGGGCGACCGCCTTCGTGCTGGCCGCCCAAGGGATTGGGGGCGGTCAGAAAAATTCGGTGTAACGCTGGATTTCCCAGTCGGAGACATGGCGGCAGTACTCCACCCACTCCATGCGCTTGAGCTTGATGAACTCGTCGACGATCTCGGCGCCCAGCACTTCGCGGAACAGCGGGTCGGCCTCCAGGGCATCGGCGGCTTCCTTCAACGATTGCGGCAAGGTCTTGATGCCGCGTGCGGCAATCTCTTCCAGGCTCAGGTTGTAGAGGTTCTCGTTGCAGATCTCGCCCGGCTCCAGCTGACGGTCGATGCCATCGAGGCCGGCAGCGATGATCGCGGCGGTGACCAAGTACGGGTTGCAGCCAGCGTCCGGCAGGCGGAACTCCAGGCGGCCATAGGGGATGCGCACCATCGCCGAGCGGTTGTTGGCGCCGTAGGCGACAAACGCCGGGGCCCAGGTGGCGCCGGATAGCGAGCGGCCGACTACCAGGCGCTTGTACGAGTTGACCGTGGGCGCGGCGAAGGCGCACAGCGCCGGGCCATGGGCCAGCAGGCCTGCGGCAAAGTGGTAGGCCAGCTTCGACAGGCCCATGCCGCTGCTGTCGGACGGGTCATGGAACAGGTTCTTGTTGGTGCTGCTGGCCAGCGACAGGTGGAAGTGCATGCCATTGCCGGCGCGCTTGGGGTCGGGCTTGGGCATGAACGAGCAGATCATCCCCAGGTCGTTGGCGATCTCGCCGGCGGCCATGCGGAAGAAGGTGAAGCGGTCGGCCGACTCCATGGCGTCGCTGTAGGTGTAGTTGATCTCGAACTGGCCGTTGGCGTCCTCGTGGTCGATCTGGTAGATGTCGAAGCCCACCGGCTGCAACGCCTCAGTCAGGCGTTCGAGGAACAGCCGCGAGCGCGACAGGCCCTTGTAGTCGTAGCACGGCTTGTCGAGGTTGTCGGACGCGTCCACCAGTTGCAGCTTGCCATCCTCGTCGCGGCGGAACAGGCTGAATTCGGGCTCAAGGCCAGTGTTCAGGGTCCAGCCTTTGTCGGCCAGGCGCTGCACCTGCTGCTGCAACACGTAGCGGCTGTCGTAGGGCCAAGGCTGGCCATTTACGTGGCCTACACATACCACCCGGCCGTAACCCGGCTGCCACGGTACCGGGATCAAGGTGGAAAGGTCGCCACGAGCCATGAAGTCGGGGCCGTGCGGTTCCATGCCCATGCCGCAGATGGCGAACCCAGCAAAGCCGGCGCCCTCCTCGGCCACCATCTTCAGGCCCGAGACCGGCACCGATTTGGTCTTCGCCGAGCCATGGATATCGACGAACTGCGCCAGCACGTACTTGATGCCGTGCTGATCGAGGGTGCGCTGGGTTTCTGCTGGCAACATGGGTTGATCACTCCTGGGTTAGGGCACAGCAAGGTTGGCCTGGATAAATTTCAGATAAGGAAACTTACTTTCACCACAGGAATGCAACTGCCTTGCCAACTTTGCCACTGGATCGCCTTGATCGCCGTAAGCCGGCTCCTCCAGGTCACGCAAACCCCGTAGGAGCTGGCTTGCCGGCGATAGAACCATTGGCCCCCCAAGCATTTCCCGTTGAATTATGGGAAACTCCCTTTCACATAAGGAAACTCACGCACTTTCCAGGTGCGAAAATATTATTCTTGAACTGAAACCGTGCAGGACACCGAATGTCGACCGAGAACGAACCGCGCCTACGCCTGGAGCAGTACCTGGGCATGCAGATCAAGCGCCAGCGCCAGGCGCAATCCTTGAAGCTGGCCGACGTGGCCCGTATCGCCGGCATCAGCCAGGGCATGTTGAGCAAGATCGAAAACGCCCAGGTGTCCACCAGCCTCGACACCCTCAGCCGCCTGTGCGACGTGCTGGGCATGCCCATGGCCAAGCTGTTCAGTCAGTACGACCAACCCGACGGCAACGCCTTGCTGGTAAAGGCCGGTGAAGGGCTGGAAGTGGTGCGCCGCGGCACAGAGAAAGGCCATACCTACCAGCTGTTGAACCACACCCGAGGGCCGAAGAAAAACTTCGAGGCGTATATGGTGAGCATGGACGATGCGAGTGAAGAGTTTCCAACCTTTGCCCACCCCGGAACGGAGTTCCTGCACTTGCTGGAGGGCGAGCTGGTGTATCGACATGGCAACCAGTTGTACCCGATGAAAGCCGGCGACAGCCTGACGTTCGACGGTGAAACGCCCCACGGGCCGGAGAAGCTGGTGCAAGTGCCGATACGGTTGTTGTCGATCATGAATTACGGCAGCGACTGACGCGCAAATCTCCCGCCGCCCTCATCGCCGGCAATTAGGCCCCCGCAGGTACAGCACAACCGAAGCACAGGTGATTCTTTGGGAGCGGCCTTGAAGCCGCTGCCCAAGGGCCGTGCCAATAGTGAACTGACACCACCCTGCTCACCCTCCAACTTTCCTCTCAAGCAAAAAAATTTCACAAACCGCTAGACCCACGCCACCACTTCGCCTATAAATCCGCAAAAGGAAATTTATATTCCTACGAAGAAATAACATAGCATCATCCCCTTTCGCCCTTGTGCCAGACCTGCCCTACTCTCCCCGCCACGAGGACACTTTCATGCACCCCGCTCCCGACCATTTCATCCTGCGCGTCAGCTGCCCGGCCGTGTCCGGCATCGTCGCCGCGGTGACCACCTACCTGGCCGAGCACGGTTGCTACATCAGCGAAATGGCGCAGTTCGACGACGAGGACAACGGCCGCTTCTTCATGCGTGCGGTGTTCCGCTACAACACTGGCGTGAGCGGTGACACCCCGCAACTGGAAGCGGGTTTTGCCGATGTGGCCGGGCGTTTTGACATGGACTGGAGCTTGCACAGCAGCGCCAAGCCCATGCGCGTGCTGCTGATGGTGAGCAAGTTCGACCATTGCCTGAGCGACCTGCTGTACCGCCACGCCAAGGGCGAGCTGGACATGACAATCACCGCCGTGGTGTCCAACCACCTCGACCTGCGCGCCATGGCCGAGCGTCAGGGAATTCGCTTCGTCTACCTGCCGGTGACTAAAGAAACCAAGGCCGACCAGGAAGCGGCGCTGATGCGCATCGTCGAGGACACCGGCACGGAGCTCGTGGTACTGGCCCGCTACATGCAGATTTTGTCCGACGACCTGTGCCGCCAGCTCAGCGGCAAGGCGATCAACATCCACCACTCGTTCCTGCCCGGCTTCAAGGGCGCCAAGCCCTACCACCAGGCGTACCAGCGCGGGGTGAAGCTGATCGGCGCCACCGCACACTACGTCACCAGCGACCTCGACGAAGGCCCGATCATCGAACAGGAAGTACAACGCGTGGACCATGCCTACACGCCCGACGACCTGGTGGCGATCGGCCGGGACACCGAAACCATCGCCCTGTCCCGCGCGGTCAAGTACCACTTGGAGCACCGAGTGTTCCTCAACCACGACCGCACGGTGATCTTCAAATGAACGCCATTCCCGGTATCAAGCTGATCGACGGCAAGGCCACCGCGGCGCGGGTGCTGGCCGAGGTACGCGAGCAAGTGCAGGAACTGCGCCAGGGCGGCGTGCAGCCGGGCCTGGCGGTGGTGCTGGTGGGCGCCGACGCTGCCAGCCAGGTGTACGTGCGCAACAAGGTGCTGCGTGCCGAAGAGGTGGGCATCCGCTCGCTGGAGCATCGCCTGCCCGCCAACACCAGCCAGGCCGAGCTGCTGGCCTTGATCGACCGCCTCAACCGCGACGCCGAGGTCAACGGCATCCTCGTGCAATTGCCGTTGCCGGTCCATATCGACGAACACCGCATTCTCCAGGCGATCAGCCCACTGAAGGATGTGGACGGTTTCCACAGCGAGAACGTCGGCGGCCTGGCCCAGGGCCGCGATGTGCTCACCCCGTGCACGCCCAGCGGCTGCATGCGCCTGCTGCGCGATGCCTGTGGCGAGCTGCGCGGCAAGCATGCGGTGGTGGTCGGCCGCTCGAACATCGTCGGCAAGCCCATGGCCGCCCTGCTGCTGCAGGCCGACTGCACGGTGACCGTGGTGCACTCGCGCAGCCGCGACCTGCCGGCGTTGTGTCGCCAGGCCGACATCCTGGTGGCCGCAGTGGGCAAGCCGCGGCTGATTGGTGCCGACTGGCTCAAGCCCGGCGCGGTGGTGATCGATGTCGGTATCAACCGCATCGACGAAGGCGGCCACAGCCGCCTGGTCGGCGATGTCGACTTCGCCGCCGCACTGCCCCAGGTGGCCGGCATCACCCCGGTGCCCGGCGGGGTCGGCCCGATGACCATCGCCTACCTGATGAAAAACACCCTGCTCGCCCTCGACCTGCAACAACAGGCCGCCCACCAGGAGCGCACCCCATGCCTTTCGCCCTGCTGAAATACGGCCTGAGCGCCGACTACCCGGTGGAGGTCGACCTGCCACCACCGTGCGACCTCAAGCCACGCTATGACGTGGTGATCATCGGCGGCGGCGGCCACGGCGTGGCCATCGCCTACTACCTGGCCAAGTACCACGGCATCACCAATGTCGCCGTGCTGGAAAAGGCCTATCTCGGTGGCGGCAACACTGCACGCAACACTGCGGTGATCCGCTCCAACTACCTCACCAGTGAGGGTGTGCGCTTTTACGCAGAATCGGTGCGCATGTTCCAGAACCTGTCGAACGAGTTCGACTTCAACATCATGTATTCCGAGCGCGGCCAGCTCACCCTTGCGCATACCGACGCCACCGTGCGCGCCTTCCGCCAGCGCGCCGAGGTCAACAGGCACTTCGGTGGCCGCACGGAAATGATCGACCGCCAGCAGATCCGCGAACTGGTGCCAAGCCTGAACCTGGACCCGGGCCACCTGCCAGTGCTGGCCGGCCTGTGGCACATCGACGGCGCCACCGCGCGCCACGACGCAGTGGCCTGGGGCTACGCCAAGCAGGCGGCCAAGCGCGGCGTCGAGATCCACCATCTGACCGAAGTGCAGGACCTGCTGATCCGCAATGGCCGCATCGAGGCAGTGAAGACCAACCGTGGCACCGTGCAGTGCGGTTGCGTGGTGCAGGCCGTGGCCGGGGCCAGTTCGCTGCTGATGGCCAAGGCCGGCATCCGTGCGCCGATCCATACCTACCCGCTGCAGGCCATGGTCACCCAGCCGTTCAAGCCGTTCCTCGATCCGCTGGTCAGCTCGTCGGCGCTGCACTGCTACGTGCAGCAGACCAGCCGTGGCGAGATCGTCTTTGGCGGCGGCTCCGACCCCTACCCGCTGTACAACACCCGCTCCACCCTCGACCTCAAGGAAAGCCTGCTGGCCCACGCCATCGAGATGTTCCCGTTCATGGCCAACGCCAAGCTGATGCGCCAATGGGCCGGGATCACCGACATGACACCGGACTACAGCCCGATCATGGGCCTGTCGCCGGTGCACAACTATTACCTGGACGCCGGCTGGGGCACCTGGGGTTTCAAGGCCACGCCGATCTGCGGCAAGACCATGGCCGAGCTGGTCGCCAGTGGCGGCAAGGTACCGGAACTGATCGCACCCTTTGCCCTGGAGCGCTTCAGCCGCTTCCAGCAAGTCAACGAAATGGGCGCTACCGCGGCCAGCCACTAAGGAGCGACGACGATGAAGATCCTGACCTGCCCCTTGAACGGCCCGCGCAATATCAGCGAGTTCACCTACGGCGGCGAATTCAGGCACATGCCCGACCCGGCCAACTGCAGCGACGCCGAATGGGCCGACTATGTGTTCAACAGCGACAACCTGGCCGGGGTGGTGACCGAATGGTGGCTGCACAACGCCTCCAGCTACTGGTTCCTGGCCGAACGCCACACGGTGAGCGACCAGGTGCTGCGCACCTTCGACCCGAAAGAACTGTTCGACCGCCGCGTCGACTTCACCCCCGCCGCCACCCCGGAGATTGCCGGATGAACAGCCACACTCGCCTCCCCGCACCCATGGGCCTGCTGATCGACCGCGAGCGGCCCCTGCACTTCCAGTTCGACGGCCAGGCCTGCCAGGGCTTTGCCGGTGACAGCATCGCCAGCGCCCTGCTCGGCAGCGGCCGCTGGCTGCTGTCGCGCTCGTTCAAGTACCACCGCCCGCGCGGTCCGCTGAGCATGGCCGGGCAGGATGCCAACACCCTGGTGCAGCTGCCGGACGAGCCCAATGTGCTGGCCGACCTGGAAGCCGCCCGCGATGGCCTGGTGGTCGAAGGGCAGAACTTCAACGGTAGCCTGGCGCACGACCGCGATGCCTACCTGGGCAAGTTTTCGCGCTTCATGCCGGTGGGCTTCTATTACCGCTCGTTCTACAAGCCCAAGGGCATGTGGAAGGTGTGGGAGCCGCTGATCCGCAAGAAGGCCGGCCTGGGCGTGCTCGACCTCGGTTTCAGGCCGCAGTATTACGACAAGGCCTATCTGTTCGTCGATCTGGCCGTCATCGGCGCTGGCCCGGCGGGCCTGCGTGCGGCACTGGACGCGGCCAATGCCGGGGCCAAGGTGTTGCTGATCGAACAACAGCCGGTGCTTGGCGGCTCGCTCACCTACGCCCGCTTCGACATTGCCGGCACCCGCGCCACCGGCCTGCGCCAGGAATTGCTGGCAGCCGTCGAGGGCCACCCGAACATCCAGGTGCTGCTGGAAGCCACCTGCAACGGCTGGTTCACCGACAACTACCTGCCGGTGATCCAGCACAAACGCCTGTACAAGGTGCGCGCCAGCCGCTGCCTGGTGGCGGCCGGTGCGTTCGACCAGCCGGTGGTGTTCCGCAACAACGACCTGCCGGGGGTCATGCTGACCAGCGCCGCGCAGCGGCTGATGAAGCTGTACGCGGTCAAGCCGGGCCAGCGCGCGGTAATCCTCACCGGCCACGATGACGGCTACCTCGCCGCCCTCGACCTGCAGGAGCAAGGCGTGGCCGTGGCCGCGGTGGTCGACATGCGCGCCGCGCCAGCCGATGCCGCAATGGCCGCAGAACTGAAGCGCCGCGATATACCCGTGCACCTGGGCAGCACCGTGTACGAAGCCCTGCACGAAGCGGGCATGCGCCACGTGAGTGGCGTGGATATTCGCCCGATCACCGGCCAGGGCAAGGTCGGCCCGCATGGCCTGCGCCTGGCCTGCGACCTGCTGTGCATGTCGGCAGGCTACATGCCGGTGTACCAGTTGCTGTGCCAGGCTGGCGGCAAGCTGGCCTACGATGTGAACCGCGACGAATTCGCCATCAGCAACCTGCCGGCCGGGCTGGATATCGCCGGCTCGGTGAACGGCCGTCACGCACTGGGCAATGTGCTGGCTGACGCCACTCGCGGGGCTGCCGATGCGCTGGCAGCGCTGGGCCTGGAAGCGCCAGTGCAGCCAGTGTTCAGTGCCGAAGCCAAGGTCAACTTCCCCTGGCCAATCTTCCCCCACCCCAAGGGCAAGGATTTCGTCGATTTCGACGAAGACCTGCAAGTGCGCGACATCGTCAACGCCACCCGCAGCGGCTACCGCGACGTGCAGCTGGTCAAGCGCTTTTCCACGGTCGGCATGGGCCCGTCCCAGGGCCGCCACTCGGCGCTGCCGACCGCCCGCCTGGTGGCCCACGCCACCGGGCGCAGCATCAGCGAAACCGGGGTGACCACCGCCCGGCCACCGTTCCAGGCGGAAAAACTGGCCCACGTCGCCGGCCGCGCCTTCGACCCGTACCGGCAAACACCGATGCATCGCCGCCACCTGGAAGCCGGGGCGAAGATGATGCCGGCCGGCCTCTGGCAGCGCCCGGCCTATTATGGCAAGCCCGAGGAACGCGAACGCTGCATGCAGGAGGAAGCCCGCCATGTGCGCGAGAAGGTCGGCCTGATCGACGTTTCCACCCTCGGTGGCCTGGATGTGCGCGGCCCCGACGCCGCCGAACTGCTGGAGCGCCTTTACACCTTCGGCTTCGCCAAGCTGGCCATCGGCCGCACCCGCTACGCGCTGATGACCAACGAGCACGGCGTGGTGATCGATGATGGCGTGTGCGCCCGGCTGGGCGAGCAGCACTTCTACGTCACCGCCACCACCAGCGGCGTCGACCGCATCTACCAGCAGATGCTGAAGTGGAACGCGCAATGGCGCCTGGATGTGGACGTCACCAACGTCACCGCCGCCCTGGCCGCGGTCAACCTGGCCGGGCCGCTGTCACGCCAGGTGCTGGCCAAGGTATGTGACGATGTGGACCTGTCGGCCGAGGCCTTCCGTTACCTCGGCGTACGCCAGGGCAATGTGGCCGGTATTGCCGCGCGCATCCTGCGGGTCGGCTTTGTGGGTGAACTGGGCTACGAAGTGCACGTGCCGGCGCGCCACGCCGAGCGCCTGTGGGATGCCTTGATGCAGGCCGGCGCGGGGTTGGGCATTCGCCCGTTCGGCGTCGAGACCCAGCGCCTGCTGCGCCTGGAAAAAGGCCACGTGATCATCAGCCAGGACACCGACGGCATGACCCACCCGGCGGAGATCGACATGCAGTGGGCCATGGGCCGCAAGAAGCCATTCTTCGTCGGCAAGCGCTCGATCGAGATCCTCGAGGCGCAGCCGCTCAAGCGCAAACTGGTCGGCTTCACTCTGCCCAAGGGCAGCCCACAGCCGCTGGAGGGGCATCTGGTGCTGGACGGGGCGGACATCAGCGGCAACGTCACATCCTGCGAATACTCGCAAACCCTGGGGCAGATCATCGGCCTGGCTTACGCCGGTGCCCATCAGGCCAAGCCTGGCATGCACATCCCGATCCGCGTGGAGGGCGGCAAGATCGTCCAGGCGCAGGTGGTGAAATTGCCGTTTTACGACCCCGAGAATATCCGTCAGGAGGTGTAAGTGATGACCAGTCTGTTGAAAGCCGACAGCTTCGAAGAACGCAGCCCGCAGGCGGTGTTGGCTCAGCCTTGCACCCTCACCGACCTGACCGCCGTGGCTCGGGTGGGGTTTCGCGGCGCCGACAGCGCCGCCTGGTTGCAGACCCATGGCTATCGACTGCCGGCGCAGCCCAACAAGGCCGAACGCCAGGACGACGGCGCCTGGGTGGCGCGGCTGTCGCATACGGAGTATTTACTGCTGGGCGCCCTCGCCGACCACGGTGCGCCGGTGGCGGCGCTGGAAGCGCAGTGGATGCTGGACGACAACGCGCGCAATTACCTGCTGCCGCGCCAGGACAGCCATGCCTGGCTGCAACTAGCTGGAGATCAGGCCAGTGCGGTGATGGCCAAGCTGTGCGGGGTGGATTTGCGCGAAGGCGCGTTCGCCATGGGCAGCGTGGCGCAAACCTCGGCGGCGCGGACCAATGTGATCGTGGTGAATACAGGGAGGGCGTTGCAGTTGCTGTTCGATCGCCCGTCGCTGGACTATTTCCTGGGGGCGGTGAGTGATGCCATGGTGGAATTTGAAGAATAAGGCTGACCATGAGTAGCGAATAGGCTGAGCATTGCTGATCCATCAAGCCGCCTGCGGACCGGCGCAGCCGGCTTGACGCTCATAGCTCGGGATCCAAACCAACACGTTCGTTAGTCCATTCAAAGCGCTCCACCTCGTGCCGACGCTTGCGGAAGCTGTAGGGCGTTTCGCCGTACTGCTTCCGGAACCAGAGTATGAAATGGGAAGCGTCCGAGAAACCGCAGGCCAGCGCAATGGTAGTGATGTTCTGACTGGTATTGACCAGCAAGCGCCTGGCGTGATCGAGACGCAGCTTGCGCCAATAATTGGCGGGAGGTTCTTGCGTATTGGCTACGAACTCGCGGTGCAACTGTCGAGGATGCGTACCGACAGCACTGGCAACTGCCTGGATGGTAAGGGATGATCCGAGATTCTCGCGCATAAAAGCGATGGCTCGTTGAACGCGGTCGTTTTGATAGACCCCACCTTCAGATCCCGTCGCCTCCTCTTCGTTTCGCTCCTCGACCAGCAGGTACTCCAGGCCTTTCTGTGCCCGAACGGCCCCGCAGTGGCGGCGTATCAGACTGGCCGCCAGATCAATGGCCGTGCCACCAGGACAAGTGATGATTCCGCGATCATCGACATAGTTCTTGTCGATCACCGCAGTGGACAGCGGGAAGCGCTCCTTGAACTCCTCTCGCAGGGTGAAATGCAGCGCGCATCGCCGGCCATCAAGCAGCCCAGCCTTGCCCAGCACGAAAGAACCGGAGCACAACGCTATGATCGGAATGTTGGCAGCATGCACATCCCGTAGAGCGTCGAGCAGCCAGTCCGGCGGGTTGCGCGTCTCACCGAGCAACCCCCCGGCAATCACGATGTAGTCATACTGAGCCCAGAGGTTCAGGGGTTTGGTCGGTGAGATAGGCATGCCGCAGCTGGCCACAATGGGCTGGTCATTCAGCGTCATCCAATCCCACTGACAAAACACCTGCTGACTGCGAAAGGACTTGTCAGCCGCAAACCGCAAGGAGTCCACCAGCCCGGCAACCGGTACCAAGGTGAAGTGGTTCATCAAGACAAAGCCGACCCTCAACTCTGGCTTGATGGAGGCAGGAACGCTGCTTTGTTCTTCGGATTCCCGGACCACTGCGAATCACCTCGGCTTGTTGGACTGCCCAATTCTAAAGCACCCCCGCGGTCCTACATATCATATCAATCTCAGCTAATGGGAAGTTTAGGACATTCAGTGCGAATAGGCGCAAGCGTACGATCAATTGTCATGTGCGTAATATCTAGGCGGCCGTTTACTGAGCATCATGTTGACAAAAACCAACATGCTCAAAGGCACTCACTATGTACCGTGGATTCTGGTATGCCCAGGCACTCGACCTGGACAGCGATCTGGCCCCTGCTCTGCAGGATGCAATTCAAGCGGATGTCTGCATTGTCGGCGGCGGCTTCCTTGGCCTTTGGTCGGCCATCCGCCTGAAGCAGGCGCACCCGGAAAAAACCATCGTTATCGTCGAGCGCGATCGTTGCGGTTCTGGTGCCAGCGGGCGTAACGGTGGGGTCGCCACGAACTGGTGGGGCAAGTACCTGTCGGTGCGTACCATCTGCGGTGACGTCGAAGCCCGACGCATCTGTGAAGCAGCTGAATCGGCCATCGACGAAATTGGCAGCTTCTGCCAGGAGCACGGTATCGATGCCCAGTACCGTAAAGACGGTTGGTTGTGGACTGCCACCAACCAGCGGCAGATGGGCTCCTGGAAGGTGCTGACCGACGGTCTGCAGAAGCTCAATGTCAACCCGTTCCAGGAACTGGACCGTGAGACCATTCGCGGCCGCGTGGGCTCGCCGTTGGTTCTGGGCGGTATCTACGACCCTAACGCCGCGACTGTGCAGCCTGCCATGCTGGCGCGCGGCCTGCGCCGCGTCGCCCTCAAGCTTGGGGTGAAGATCTTCGAAAAATCGCCATTCACCCACCTTGAGCGCGGCAAGAATCCCGTGGTGCACACGGCTATGGGGCGTGTGAAGGCCAACCATGTTGTGCTCGCACTAAACGCCTGGGGTGCACAGTTCCCCGAGCTGCGTCGCATGATTGCCATCATGTCCAGCGACATGGTGGCAACCGCCCCGGTGAAAGCCAAGCTCGACGCCATCGGCTTCAGTGGCGGTGAGTGCATGACCGACTCGCGCACCGTGCTCAACTACTGGCGCAACACCCCGGATGGCCGCGTCGTGTTTGGTAAGCCCCTGGGCCAGTTCGCCTACGCCGGTCGCATCGGCAACCTTTACGAAAAACCATCGCCGGCCGCCGACAAGGTCGCTGCCGAACTGCGCCGTCTGTACCCACAACTGCAGGATGTGCCGGTTGTCAGCAGCTGGACCGGCCCGATCGACCGTGCCATGAAAGGCCTGCCGAACTTCGGCTACCTCGACCATCACGGGACTGTCAGCTACGGCATTGGCTTCTCGGGCAACGGCGTGGCCACCACAGTCTTCGCCAGCCGCATCATCAAATCGCTGGCCACCCATGCCAATGACGAGTGGGCCAACTGTGGCCTGGTCAACCAGAAGATGAAACTGCTGCCGCCAGAGCCCTTCCGCTTCTTCGGCGCGCACATGGTGCGCGATGCACTGGTGCGTAAAGAGTCCCTAGAAGACCACGATCAGGATGCTGGCTTCATCACCCGCCAGCTGGTTTCCATGGCGCCAGCCGGCTATGTCCCTGCCCAGAAGAAATAAGTATCAGGATCAGGATTATGAGTGAGCATATTGTTTTTCTCGACGACGACGGTCTTGCCGCATCGACGCGACTTAAACGCCCTGACTGCGAGCATAGTTGGCAGCAGTTTGCCTATACCCATCCCGACCAGGTGCTTGAGCACCTGAAGGACGCCACCGTAGCGCTGACGTGCAGCGTGCCGCTGCGTGAAGAGCACCTGCGTCAGTTGCCGAAACTGAAGATGATTTCGCTGGCACTGACCGGCCGCGACATCGTCGACGTCGATTACTGCGATGCACACGGCATCGAGGTAGCCAGCGTACCTGGCTATGCCGCGAACACCGTCGCCGAACACAGCATGGCGATGATGCTCGAGCTGTTCCGTCGCCCGGCCGCTTTCAGCCGCCTGATGCGCAAGGTGCATGCCGGGCAGGCTGAGTACAAGAATATCTACTTCGACCACCGCATCCGCGATGTGCGCGGCAAACAGATGGCGATCATCGGCAGCGGCCCGATTGCCGTCCGCTTGGCAGCGCTCGCTCGCGCGTTCGGTATGGAAGTCTTGTTCGAAGACCGTGGCGGCAAGCGCCCGGGGCCGGACAACCGCCCGCTGGACAGCCTGCTCAAGAGTTGCGATGTGCTGTCGATCAACGCGCCATTGACGCCTGAAACCTACAACATGATTGATGCCCAGAAGCTCGCGCTCATGAAAAGTGACGCCGTGGTCATCAACACCGGTCGCGGCGGCATCGTCAACGAAGCCGCCCTGATCGATGCCTTGCAAAATGGTCGCCTGGGTGGCGTTGCACTCGACGTGGTTGAAGTTGAACCGCTGCATCCAAGCAACCCGCTGTTCGCGCTTATCGATCGCGACGACTTCATCCTCAACCCGCACATCGCCTGGAGCAGTGAGGATGCCATGCAGCAGCTAATGGATCGCGCAGTCGACAACATCACTGATTTCGTAGCCCGCCACAATACTCAAACAAGGACTTGCACCGCATGACCATCGCCACCAAAAGCAGCTTCGTCGACGGCGCTTTCGTAGCCCTGGACAGCGGCACCGATATCCTCGAAAACCGCAACCCTTCCAACCCAGGTGAAGTGGTCGAGCGCTTCGTGCGTGCCGACCAGTTGCTGACCGAGCAGGCAATCACAGCCGCACGGCGCGCCCAGCCGGCATGGGCGCGCAGCAATCCGCAGCAGCGCGCCGATGCGCTGGACTTCATTGGCAGCGAGATTCTTGCACGCCGTCAAGAACTGGCCACCCTGCTCGCCCGCGAGGAAGGTAAGATCGTTCGCGAAGCGCTGGGTGAAGTCGACCGCGCCGGACGCTCGTTCAAGTTCTATGCCCAGGAGGCGCTGCGCGCCGAGGGCGAGAAATACCAGTCGGTGCGCCAGGACGTCGGCATCGACGTGTTCACTCAACCCCTGGGTGTGATTGGCATCATCGCGCCGTGGAACTTTCCGATTGCCATCCCCGCCTGGAAGATCGCGCCAGCGCTGTGCTTCGGCAACTGCGTGGTATTCAAACCTGCCGAACTGGTCCCCTCCTCGGCCTGGGCCTTGGCCGAAATCATCAGCCGCTCGGGTTTGCCTGCTGGCGTGTTCAACATGCTGATCGGCCCAGGTCGCAGCGTGGGCGACACCATCATTCGCTCGCCAGAGGTAGACGGCATCAGCTTTACCGGCTCGGAAAATACGGGTCGCCAGATCGCCAAGCTCGCTGCTGAAGGCATGAAGAAAGTGCAGCTGGAGATGGGCGGTAAGAACCCGCTGATCGTACTGGACGATGCCGACCTGGAGCAGGCGGTGGACGTGGCGCTCAATGGCTCGTTCTTCAGCACCGGTCAGCGTTGCACGGCCAGCTCTCGAGTTATTGTCACCGAGGGTATTCACGACAAATTCGTAGCGCGCCTGGCCGAGCGTACTCAAGCACTGAAAGTAGGCGATGCATTGCAGGCCTCTACCGATATCGGCCCAGTGGTGGATGGTCGGCAGCTGGAGCAGAACCTGTCCTACGTAATCAGCGGATGTGAACAGGGTGCCAAGCTGGTGTGTGGCGGTGAGCGCATCGAAAACCAGGCTGGCGCCTACCTCTTCACACCGGCTCTGTTCACCGAAGTGACGCCCGACATGCGCATCTATCGCGAAGAGATCTTCGGACCGGTATTGAGCGTGCTGAAGGTGCGGGATTACGACGAGGCCTTCGCTGCGGCAGAGGACACCGCTTTCGGTCTTTCGGCGGGCATTGTCACCACCTCGCTGCGCCACGCCGAGCATTTCAAGCGCAACAGTACGGCAGGCATGGTGATGGTTAACCTGCCTACGGCTGGGGTGGATTATCACGTGCCGTTTGGCGGCAATGGCGCATCGAGCCTGGGTTCGCGTGAGCAAGGCACCCACGCCCGTCAATTCTTCACCCGCGTCAAGACCACCTACCAGTTGGCCTGAAGTCACTGGTCCCAACGCAAGCTGTTCCTCGCGGGATCGACGCTGGAGTCGGTCTCGTGAAGCCTGGTGTAAGAACAATTATAGAGTTGAGGTAGTGAGCAAGATGGCCAAGGCCGCCGATGTCGTTGTGCAATGCCTGGAAAACGAAGGTGTCGAGTATGTGTTCGGCATTCCTGGTGAGGAAAACCTCGACCTGCTGGAATCCCTGCGCAAGTCGAAGATCAAGCTGGTACTGACCCGTCACGAGCAGTCTGCAGGTTTCATGGCTGCCACCTACGGTCGCCTGACCGGCAAGACCGGCGTCAGCCTGTCGACCCTCGGCCCGGGTGCCACCAACCTGGTCACTGCCAGCGCCTACGCGTATCTCGGCGGCATGCCGATGATGATGATCACCGGCCAGAAGCCGATCAAGAAGTCCAAGCAGGGCCGCTTCCAGATCATCGACGTGTGCGGCATGATGGACCCCATCACCAAGTACACCCACCAGTTCGCCTCGGCCGACAACATCCCGGCGCGCATGCGCGAAGCCTTCCGCCTGGCTGAGGAAGAAAAGCCGGGGGCCGTGCACCTGGAGCTGCCAGAAGACATCGCTGCCGAGCAAACCGACTCGCTACCCATTCCGCCAAGCCTGCACCGCCGTCCACTGGCAGAGCACAAGGCCATCGAAGCTGCCGTGGCGAAACTGCAGGCCGCTCGCAGCCCAATCCTGGTGATCGGCGCCGGTGCCAACCGCAAGATGACCGCCAAGGTCCTCAAGCAGCTGATCGACAAGACCGGCATCCCGTTCATCACCACCCAGATGGGTAAAGGTGTGGTCGACGAGCGTCACCCGCGCTTCCTGGGTAACGCTGCGCTGTCGTCCGGTGACTTCGTTCACCGCGCCATCGAAGCCGCCGACCTGATCATCAACATTGGCCACGACGTCATCGAGAAGCCACCGTTCTTCATGGTCCGCGGCGGTACCGAAGTCATCCACATCAGCTTCCGCTCCGCCGAAGTCGATGCCGTGTACTTCCCGCAGGTGGAAGTCATCGGCGACATCGCCAATGCCGTGTGGCAGATCAGCGAAGCACTGAACGAGACCGCGCACTGGGACTTCACCCGCCTGATGACCATTCGTGAGGCCAACGAAGCGCAGATCGTGGAAGGTGGCGACGATGATCGCTTCCCTGTCTACCCACAGCGCCTGGTCGCTGACATCCGTCGCGTACTGCCGTCCGAAGGCATCGTCGCCCTGGACAACGGTATCTACAAGATTTGGTTCGCTCGTAACTACAAGGCACACAAACCCAATACCGTGTTGCTGGACAACGCCCTGGCGACCATGGGCGCTGGCCTGCCATCAGCGATGGCGGCGCACCTGGTGCACCCGGATCGACCGGTGATCTCGGTGTGCGGCGACGGCGGCTTCATGATGAACAGCCAGGAGCTGGAAACCGCAGTGCGTCTGGGCATGCACATCACCGTGGTGATCCTGCGTGACGACGGTTACGGCATGATCCGCTGGAAACAGGCCAACATGGGCTTCACCGATTTCGGCCTGGACTACAGCAACCCGGATTTCGTGAAGTACGCCGAGTCTTACGGTGCCAACGGCTACCGCGTCGAGAGCGCCGATGCGTTGCTGCCCCTGCTGGACCACTGTGTTTCCAACCCCGGTGTGCACGTGATCGACTGCCCGGTGGATTACAGCGAAAACGATCGCATCCTGAATATAAACCTGCGCGAGCGTAGCGCGGCTGTCTGAGGAGAAACGATCCACCCAGTCACCTGAACTCTTGTGGTAACTAGTCCTTCTTGGGACGCGGGCGCTTTGCGCCCGTTTTTTGGAAACCCTTCATCAAAGGTTCAAATTAACCGTCCTTCTAATGCCTGTGGCCTGACAAGCCGCGCCATGGCTAATTCGTAAGCTGATCATGTGCCGCATGTTTCTTCACCGTGTCATGCCGCCAACAAGAAATAAAAGATCAGCCGTACTTGGAGACCCCATGACTCGTCCAACTCGTTCGATCGAAGATGTTCCACTCACCCGATTTCATCGGCTACTCACCTTGCGCTCCGCTGGCGGCTCCTTCGTCGACGGTTACATATTAAGCATCATCGGCATCGCATTGATGCCCACCTCTGCCGCACTCAATCTCAGCAGCTTCTGGGAGGGAATGATCGCGGCATCCGCCCTGATAGGCATTTTCTTCGGCGGTTTTCTCGGCGGCTCCCTGACCCAGCGCCTGGGCCGTAAACGGGTCTACTTTATTGGCCCAATCATATTTGTCGTCGCGTCACTGGCTCAATATTGGGTCAGCGACCCCCTCACCTTGTTTGCTCTTAGGCTGATATTGGGGATAGCGGTAGGCATCGAGTATCCGGTCGCCACCGCAATGCTTGTCGAATTCATGCCAAAAAAATATCGAGGCCCGCGCCTTGCCTGGTTCATGATCATCTGGTTTGCGGGCGCCGCCGTGGCCTATGGGCTGGGTGAGCTGATTTTGCGCATAGGGGGTGCTGATGCCTGGCGCCTGGTATTGGCAAGTGGCGCTGTGTTCGGCCTGGCGTTGATATGGGTTCGCGTAGGCTCACCCGAATCGCCGCGCTGGCTTTTGAGCAAAGGCCGCCCGAAAGAAGCCGAGCAAATCATCAAAGCCGTCTATGGCCCCGCATTTTCGCTGGAAAACCTTCCGGAAGAGCCGCAAACGCAATCGCTCTCCACCTGGTCGTTGCTCCGCGCGGGTTACGGGAAACGAATGTTTTTCGTGAGCGCATTCTGGACGTGCTCGATCATCCCGTTGTTTGGCGTTTATGCATTCGCCCCTAAAGTCATGTCGTCGTTGAACTTGGAAGGCGACCTCGCCTCCAGCGCCTCTTTCGGCATCACCTTGCTCTTCATTGCCGGATGCGCCGTGGCGGCCAAGCTGATCAATACATTGGGCCGGCGAAACCTGTTATTGCTCAGCCTTCTTCTTTCAGGCGTATCGCTGCTTGGCCTAGGAATCATGCACGCCAGCGGCCCTGTGGGAGTGCTGATGCTCTTCGGCCTCTATGCAGTGTCCATCGGCGGCGCGCAAGTGCTTGCGCTTGTATACCCCAATGAAATCTTTCCTACCGAGATTCGTACGCAGGCGGTCGGCCTTGGTACCTCGCTCTCCAGAATTGGGGCAGCCTTGGGCACCTATCTCGTGCCGATCTCACTTCAAGGTTACGGGATTGAATTTACGATGTACGCGGCAGCCGCCATCACCTTCGTCGGGCTGGCAATCAGCTGGATGCTGGCCCCCGAAACGCGCTCCATGAGCTTGCAGCAGGCCGCAGCACTGGGCTAACCAATCGCAAACGCCACCTGCTAATAGATGCAACAACAAGGCGAGCCCTGATACCTCAGAGCTCGCGTTGTTACACCAAGCGGACCAGAAATCAGCGCGCTTCGATGGCTGCTCCTACTGAGCGAACCTTGTTCAGTCGAACCCTTGGCCGGCGACAACGCCTTGAGATGGGCGGCCATGGCCTACAGGGCGGCATCGCTCCTGTCCGAGGACACTAGCGCGTGGATGTCGTGTGTCAGATCTTCAGATTAAGTGAAACGAAGGCGGTACGGCCAGGAGCCGGTGAAAACATGGGCCGGTCAGCACCGTCCCAGAAGAAATTGTCGTACCACACATACTCATACTCCCGGTCAGTCAGATTCTTGACCTGCAGGTCGACGCTCAGCGCGTCAGAATGGGTGTAACGCACACTGGCGTCGAGCAGCGCATATCCCCCATATTTACCCTGTTCATTCAGCGAATCCACGTAATAGTCACCTTGGGCGCGAGCCTGCAGACCAAAACGCCAGTGATCATCGAGCTGGTAGTCGGTACCCAGGTTGCTGATATGGCGCGGGGTCGAGAAGACTTCTTTGCCCGCCAGCGACTGACCGTCAGCGGCGTACGCGCTCACGACTTTCGCTTCCTGTATGGAGTGCGAGCCCCAAACGCTCCATTGCTCAGTCACGCTGGCATTGAATTGCAGGTCGATACCGCGGCGTCGTGTTTCGCCGAGACCAACCGAGGTACCCGTACTGGGCATGTTGGCCACCTCATCCGTCGCGTCTTGTTGCCATACCGCGATACGGGCTTCGGTCCCCATCACCGGGCTGAAGTTGACCCCCACTTCCTTGCCCGTGTTGATGGAGGGATCGAAACGCACCTGGCCCGGGGTCACATAGGCAGGCGCCGTTGAGCCGGTGAGAATCTGGAAGGTACGCCCCCAGTTGGCGTACACACTGATCTCAGGCGTGAGGCTATAAATGACGCTGAACTTAGGCTGACGGATCCAGCCGTAGTCCTGGAGATCTGCGTGCTCGCCGTTCAGCATATGAGTTTCGCCATAGAACCGATCCACGCGCATTGCGGGGATGATCTTCAACGCTTCGGTTGGCTGGATGACAGCCTGAACGTACCCGCCCACGTTATCCAAGGTGTAGGAGTCGTCGTTTTGAACGCGGGCGGGGGCCGCGTCGAAGTCGGTGGGAATGCTGTAGCGATAACGGTAGCGGCGGTACTCATTATTCTGGTGTTCGACATTCAACCCGCCATCCAAGGTCAGACCGTTGGAAGCAACCCAGGTCAGGTTACTCAACATACCGGTCTGTTGCTCGTCCCACTGACGGCGCTGCCGTGGCGCATCGCCAACGGGGATGCTACTGAAGGTGACTTTCCGGTCATCCTTGTAACTGTTGTAATAGACCTTGTTGCTCAGGCTAACGTCGTCGCGCATCTGCCAGTCGAAATGCACAGCCAGCTGCTTCATGTCACGGTCATCGCCGTCATTGGCGTTGCGCGGGTCGGAACTGCGGCGATCCGCGTCGAGCTCAGCCTTGGTCATGAAGCCCGCCTCGTCAGCCTCATGGTGGTAGAGACGCGCTACCAACCCAAGCTTCATCCTCGCCTCATCGTCGGTGTAGAACCATTTGCCGCTCAGCGAGTATTTTTCAGATGTATCGTGATCCCGATAGCCATCGGAGGTTTGACTGGCCAGGAAATAGTTCTGCGCAAAATTACCTGACTCCAGCCCAGTCGCCAGCTGAAGCTCCTGAGTATTGAAGCTGCCATAGGTCAGGCGGCTGTCGACGTAATTGCCCCCCTGCCGGGTAACCATATTGACGTTGCCGGCGATGTTATGCAGTCCATAACGCGGGTCGTTTGTCCCTCGAACCACCTCGATGTACTCAAGATCAAGGGGGAAGACCATCTCGATGAAACGCTGGTTCCCGCTATTGACGTTACTGGGAACGCCGTCGATCAATGTCTTGATCCCATTGATATAACCTTCACCATTGAATGCCCGGAAGCTGACTTTGCCCGACTCACCGCCTTGGCGAGTCTCCGTCATTTGGATGCCTGGCATCTGCCCAAGCAGCTCCCAGCTGTTCATGACAGCCTGGTCCTCGATTTTGTCAGCCCCGAGTACATCCACGGAAGTCATTACGCTACTTCCGGTCTGATAAACCTGTCCTCCACCAGAACCTCCTCCAATGTGGGTCTCGCCCAAAACAATGGTGGATTCTCCTGTTGACGCAGCGAGTGACTCACCAGCGGTGAAAGCTGCAAGGAGCGCAAAGGGAGCCAGATCGGTTTTCATCATTATCCTTAACGCGCGTGCTCACTGCCCTGTCTGAATCCCTCTCGCGGGATTACTGCCAAGGAGACGGCGGCGGTGGTCAGTCGTAAAACGGCCGGAGCCCTGAAGCTCCACCAGAAGAAGGGCGCAAATTTACGTTATATTATAACTTTTCACAAGCCATCCAACCGGCCTCTCAATGCGTGCTCAATGCCTCGATCCAAGGTGACTCTCTGCGCTCGTGCATGGCAAGCAACATTCAAGTTGCCACTCAGCCGAGCGGTTCAATAAAGCGTCCTGCACGTTATAGAACCGCATCCAGCCACCACGAAAAATGGAGCGGACCTGCCCCAACTACCGCCTTCACAATGAAAACAAGGAAGAACGCGTATGGATAAGCATTTGACCTCTCTCACCCTGGCGCTCGCGGTGTGCGCCCCAGTCAGCGCCGAGGAAATGACGGTTATTTCTTATGGAGGCGTCAGCAAAGATGTACAAACTGAAATCTTCTACAAACCTTTCGAAACAGCTCACCAAGCGAAAATCATCGCGGGTGAGTACAACGGTGAAATGGCCCGCATCAAGGCCATGGTGGACACCAAAAGTGTGAACTGGGACGTTGTACAAGTCGAGTCAGACAAGTTGGTCAGAGGGTGTGACGAGGGGCTGTTTGAACCACTTGATGAGAACCAGTTTGGCGATGCGCAGGCGTTTGTGCCTGAAACCCTGTCTGAATGCGGAGCCGGGTTACTGGTATGGTCGATGACTTTGTCCTACAACGCTAATGCACTCAAAGAAGCTCCGCAAGGCTGGGCTGATTTCTGGGATTTAGAGAAATTCCCGGGCAAGCGCGCGCTACAACGCGGTGCCAAGTTCACATTGGAAGCGGCGTTGATTGCCGACGGCGTTCCTCGCGAGAACGTCTATGAAGTGCTGGCTACATCAGAGGGAGTTGACCGCGCGCTTGCGAAGCTGGACAAGATCAAACCTGCTATCCAGTGGTGGGAAGCCGGCGCTCAACCGATGCAGTACCTGGCCGCAGGTGACGTTGTGATGACCACCGCATTCAATGGCCGAATCTTCGTCGCCCAGGCGTCTGGAGCGCCGATCAAACCCGTTTGGGGAGGCAGCATCCACGCGATTGATTATTGGGCCATTCCCAAGGGCAGCAAGCACAAGGCGCTTGCGCAAACGTTCATCGCCTCGACCTTGCAGCCACAGGCTCAAAAGCTCCACGCAGAAAAGCTGGGTTATGGGGCAGTGAATTTACAGGCTGCAGGGCTGCTGGATGCCAGTGTGGCTCCACGGCTCAATACCTTCCCCGCGAATATCAAGCAGTCGCTGGCGTTCAACAATGAATTCTGGGTCGATCATGGCGAAGATCTGGAAGTGCGCTTCAACGCGTGGCTGGCTAAAGGCAATTAAGGCCAGCTCGTACCTGTCTTGGAGGCCGTCTAGGCGACTCGCTGAGTGGCCTGCGGTACCGGGCCGTTAAACAAAGCTACCCAAGGCAAGCAGCATTAGTAGTACGAGAATTACCTTTCTCGCTACCGCTTCTTCTACATGCTGGGCAATCCGCGCCCCCAACCACACGCCCGCTACCAACACCGGCAAGCTCATCAATCCGAGATGTAGCGACTCGCGCCCGAACAGGCCAAGCGCCCAGAAAGCGGGAAGCGCCGCCACATCCATTGCCAAAAACGCAGCAACGATGGACGCCCGCCCCGCTTCCAAGGCCAGCGGAGACCCAAGGAAAAAGACGATGACGGGCGGACCACCCAGGCCCAGCGAACCATTGAGCACCCCTGCCCCTGCACCTGTTGCAGCGGTCTGCGTGGCCGAGGGCATCCTCTTTAGTTTATATCCAGTGATCATGACCAGACAGCACGCCATTATCAGGATGGCGAGCACAAACTTGACATACTCGGCAGGCAGGCTGACAAGCAGATACGCGCCCACCGGCGTCGCCATGATCGAACTGATGACCAATATTCGAATGGATCGCCAATGCACTTGCCCCCAGAGGGAGGGCAAAAGCTTCACACCGGCAGCAATTTCCAGAACAAACATGGCCGGCACAATCGTCGATAAGGGCAACACGAACGAAAGTGACATGATGGCCAGAAGGGTAAAGCCGAAACCGGAAAAACCCCGCGCAACCGCAGCGACGAAAACACAGCACAGGGCGTAAGCGGTAACTGACGGCGAGACAAGCACAACATCAGAAAGCATGTTTCTTTGAACCTGATCATTGATTGGACAACAATGTGGCGTTGAGGCTCGCTCTCAGCCGACGAGACTAAGCGGTAGCGGCACCTAGATTGTGTTATTGACGACACATACGGGATAGTAGCGAAAGGACTCAATGTATAAGGGGTAAGCGCGGTGAAGGTGACCGCATTTGTATGCAGATTACGCCTTGCTGTCAGTTCGGGGTTTGGGAAAGCTATATCTACGTACCTAGAGACCTGCTGACGATCGTTTAATCGAATCTAGCATGCATAGGCGAAGCGATTTTCAATTTACGACCCCAGATCATCAAGAGTCCTCAAGCGCTGATCACGACACATCGTGTCGTGACCGATATCCATCGCAGAACCAAATCCCTGGCGTATGGTCACCATCTCTTGATGCTATTGCTTTTTGAATTGGCTCGCTCGACAGGGGCCAGATCACAGCCCCCGCCAGCGCTTCCAGGATGAACGCAGCAGGAGGCTGTGTGCCATGATCTCAATAAGAAGCTCCTACCACCCCATCGACGCCGCGATTCTGTGGTGCGACCTCTCCGAGCACGAGGACGAGATTCTTCAAGTAGACCTTTCCCAGCCGGGCAGCTTGCGAAAGCATTTCCCGCAATGGCCAAGCCTGCACGAACACGTCGAGTATCTCTATGACGCCATTTTCAGCGGGGAATTGCCAGCGACTTACCTCGGCCAGCCTATTACTGCCGAGAAGCACGTTCACCGAGGCTTTTATTCCATTCGGCGCGCCGACCTCCTGCTCTGGTTCATACGGAGCCGCCCCGATCAGAAACCCGCCTTTCTGTTTCCCCAGAATGCTGATCACTCGAGATGCGTCAGTCTGAATGCGCATTTAGCCAAACAAGCCGAGCTCGAGTATGCCCTGAATACGCTTGAGCAGTTGCAGCAAAGCTACGATATCACCGCTGGTGAGATGGCCGCCCTTTCCACGCTCAACGAAAAGCTGAAAACGCGGCTCGAGTCACTTGGCATCCCATCCGAGACGTCCGAAGCCATGCACAACTGGCTGATCGGCGCCATGCTCGAAACCACGCTCGGGAAAAACCAAAACGGTAAGCAGCAATCGATCTATTCCAGCCAGGCAGCATTGGTACAAGCTATTCTGCTGCGCTTTCCCGGTGTGGATGGGTTGAGTAAAAGTACCATTGATCGCCGATTTGCCGACGCCCGCCGTCTTATAGCCCAGGCGAAACGGGGCTAACGCCGCATTGTCAGGCAATGCCCAGCATTGCCTGACAATGTTTTTTGCCCTCTTCAGACCTTCACTGACTGTCACTACCCACCACGCGCCACCCGGCGCTAAGGAGTGACATCATGCAACCGACCAGCCCTACCCCTCCTGCAGCTGACCGCCACATCATGCGCCGCGATGAAGTGGAGCAGAAAACCGGCTTCAAACGCTCGCACATCTACAACCTGATGAAGGCCGGTCAGTTTCCGCAATGTCGGCGTATCGGCACCCGTGCCGTCGGCTGGGATTCACTGGAGATCGAGCAGTGGGTCCAGGACCGACTGTCCATGGGGGGCTAACTCATGGAAGTCCTCTCGCTGATCTCGACCAAGGGCGGCGCGGGCAAGACTACCGTCGCCGCCAACCTCGGCGGCGTGCTCGCCGATGCCGGCCTTCGCGTTCTGCTACTGGACCTGGACAGCCAACCGACGCTGTCCAGCTATTACACCATGAGCGATGCATGTGAGGCCGGTAGCTACGAACTTATCGCGCAGCGGCTCACGGCGCCTGATCAGGTGATCTCTGCCACTGTCATTCAGCACCTGGATTTGATTGTCTCCAACGACCGCGCCGGGCACATCAACACCCTGCTGCTGCACGCGGCCGATGGCCGTCTGCGCCTGCGCAACCTGCTGCCTGCCTTCGAGGAGCATTACGATGTACTGATCATCGACACCCAAGGTGCACGCAGCGTGGTCGTGGAGATGGTCATTCTTGCCTCCTCTTGCGCCCTGTGTCCGGTCCCCCCGGAAATGCTCGCCGCACGAGAGCTGCGCCGGGGTACGCTGGGTCTGTTCGAAGAGTTGGAACCCTACCGCTACCTGGGCGTTGACTTGCCGTCGGTAAAGCTGCTGCTCAACCAGGTCAATGCCAACCGCCGCGATACGCGCTTGATCATGCAGAGCCTACAGGCCTCTTTTCAGACCGATCCGCATGTCAGCGTCTGCAGCACGGTGATCCCCGACCGTGTGGCTTATCCCAATGCCGCCTCGCTCGGCCTCCCCGTGCACCGAGTGGAAATAACTCCACCGTCCGGGAGCCGCAGCCCTTGCGCCGCAGAGGTCATGTGCGGCCTGGCCATCGAGCTATTCCCGCAATGGGCCCAGCAGGTCGATGCGCTCGCCGCCCGTGCGCCCGGCATGCTGACTGACGCTGGGCAGCAACTGCTCCGTCGCGTCTGATCGGAGGATGAGTGATGAAGCCACCAACCTCCGAAGACATCACGCGTCAGTTGCAACAGGCGCACTTTCCGCAAAACCACGACCGCGACCTCGCCGTGGCCCCCGTTGGCGATACACCGATTGTGGTTAGTCTCGAGCAACTGCGGCCATATGAGCTCAACCCGCGTGTGGTGCGCAACCCGCTCTATGACGACATCAAGGCCTCAATCCGCGAGCGTGGCCTGGATCAGCCACCTGCGATCACCCGCCGTCCCGATGAGCCGCACTTCATCATCCGCAACGGCGGTAACACGCGTCTAAGCATCCTCGGTGAACTGTGGCAGGAAACGCGCGAAGAGCGCTTCTTCCGTATCCATTGCCTGTTCCGTCCGTGGCAATCGGAGTCACATGCCTTGCTCGGGCACCTGGCCGAGAGTGACTTGCACGGCCAATTGACGTTTATCGAACGGGCTCTGGCCGTGGCAAAGCTCCAGGACATGTTCCAATACCCGGACACTCGCCTCACCCAACGCGAGCTCGCGACGCGCTTGAGTGAGGGTGGCTATCCCATCTCACAGTCACACATCAGCCGCATGTTCGACGCGCTCGAACATCTGCTCCCAGCCATCCCGCAGATGCTGTACGCGGGCCTGGGCAAATCTGGCATCGTGCGCCTCATCAGTTTGCGACGGCGAGCGGAGTCGATTTGGAATCGGTACTTAGGTGCTCCTGAGCAATTCCCGCTGTTGTGGTTCGAGGTTCTGTCAGCGTTCGACGGTGAAAAGCCGGAACTGAGTTCGAGTGAGCTGCAGGATGAATTGATTGCCAGGATGTCCGTGTCCTTGGAGCAGACACCTCGTCTGTTGGCTCTGGAGCTGCACCAGGAACAACGCCCCTCGCTGCCCCTAGCCGACAGCACTCATACCCCTCCGACCCCTTCAGCGGGTGAGCTTGCAAAGCCCTCGCCTTCATCTGTGCATCCGCCAGAAGCGCCGACTGCGGTACCCAGTCCCGAGCCGACAAAAGCTGATGCAGGCCTCTCGGCGCCGCAAGCACCACGCCTGCCCGATATACGCCAGGCGTTGGGGGACGAGCCATTACCGGAGAAGCTTCTGGAAGAGGTCGAGGAGGTTCCGACGCCGATCGTCACGGCGCCATCAGGCGCAGCGTCACTGGAAAAGATCAGCGCCTTGCGCGCGAGCTGCGCCGCCCTGGCCGCCGACCTTGCCGCTTACGCAGACGCCGGCGACATGGTCAGCCCCCTCGTGGACGGACTGGGCTTCACGCTTTCACCGGGGCATGGCGAGCGACTCAGCTCGCGGCACACCGGTATCCAGCTGCTGCTCTCGGCACTGCTGCGCCTGCAGGACGACGTGACCTGGAAGGAACGTCAGCAGTTGCCGGCTGCACTGTTTGGTCAGCTGATGATCGGCGTCTACGACCTGCCCTTCACCGACCGTCCAGCCCTGACGGTGGGCCTTGAACGACTTCCTGATGCCCAGCTGGAGCAGCTGTTCTCGCTGATCCGCCACGCCCGCCAGTTGATCGAACTGACGCTGTCGTCCACTCGATAACGTGAGGAGCCACCTCATGAGCACGACTTTCAATCTGTTGAACCATGCCATGCTAAACCAAGTGCTGCATGAGCTGCGCCATGGGCGTCTGCAGCGCTGTAAGGCCTTGGGCCTGGCCGACGAAGACATTGAGGTGCTGCAGTCGCTACCGCCGACCACCTTGTCCCACCTGGCACACTCATCGATCGCCTGGGTCGAGGTGAAGGTCGACATCACCGTATTGCGCCGCCTGATCGTTCAGGCCGAACGCGACGAACAGAACGAGCGGCTGATCAATCGTGCTCTCAAGTTGGGCGCGAGCTCCAACATCATGTACCGCTGCTTCGGCCTGGACCACTCTGAAACCGCGCTGCGCCGACGTGTGCTGAAGATCGAGACGCACCGCGGTCGGCCGGTCCAGCTCAGTGAAGCGCAAGAGCATGCGGTGTGGAATCGCTGGAGCCAGTTGCGCACGGAGGATCCGGACAACGATCCGCTGGACACCATGATGATGCTGGCCGAGGAACAACACATCAGCCTGACCCTGGTCTGGCAACAGATCGAACTGTATGGAGGCACACCATGCTGAGCTTTTACGAGGTCGACTGGCAGGACGTGGTGCGTCAGTGCTACGACGCCCTTAGGCGCCGAAATGAGTGGTATGTGGCGAACGGCAAACTGGCTGTTTCCACCCAGGAGCCGGCGGTGCGGACGATCTACTACGGCGACAACAATCCGCTGCCGCAGACCTTGCTGCTGGATCGGCGGCTGACGCCACTGGAGCGCAACACCTGGCAGGTACTGCGCTGGCTGATCACCGAACGTAGGGTCAAGACGCCACGCTATCAGGACCTGCAGCCCTACCTGGCGACCAGTCCCTGCGGCGCCCAGGCTTCGCGCGAAACCATCGCCCGCGCACTCAACGTTTTACGCACCACTCGCTGGCTCAGCCTGGTGGAACGCTCACGCGATGCCAACGGCTGCCTGCGCGGTTGCGTCTACGTGCTGCACGGCGATCCGTTGACCGCGGCCGAGCAGTTGGAACTGGATAGCGGCTACGCGGCGTTGCTGCAGCAGAACCTCTCTCATGCCACCAAAGGGGTCCGAGACGTGGCGCGGCATGTGATCGCCGAGATCCAGGCCGACCCGCAAGTCGCTCAAGTCGACAAGGACAAGATCGGCTCGCTGCCACCGGTCCAACAGCAAACGCTGCCGCTGATGAACGCTGAAACAAAGACAGAGGATTCCGAACCTGGCGCACACGGCCCCGTTCGGAATTCTCCGGCTGGCGCAACAGATCCCGAACCCTGCGGCAATACAGCGGATTTGGCTATGGTTCGGAATGCCGACGCTGGCCGTACAGTACAGAAAAACCAAAGCAAAAAAAGTACGGTACTGGGGCAGGTAGAGTTTGGTCGAGCACGGTGGCCCGAAGATTTACCGCTGAACCCGAACGAGCGGCGCATGGCCTCCCAGGCAATGCGTCAGCTCGAGCCGGAACAGCAACAAGCGGTAATCAACGAAGCGGCGGTGCGCTGCGCCCGCGGAGAGATCCGAAAACCCGTCGCCTATCTAATGGGTTTGATCAAGCGCGCTTGCCAGGGCAAGTTCACTCTCTGGGCCGCGCGTACCGAGCAAGAGAAATCCTCAAACCCTGCTTCACGCCCAGCCAAGCCAGCGTCGGAGGAGCCGTCCCGCGAACGAACGAAGCGCGGCGGTCAGCGCACCGCCTCGCCACTCGCCCTCTCCTGCCTGGAGGAACTGAAACAACGTTGTCGGGGGATCACTGCGGCGACATAGGGCTGGAACTCGGTGGATATAATGCCAATGCCATAGATTCCAACAACGTCCACCCTTCTGGAAATGTGACCGCACCACCTTCGCGATGATTCGCGTCGCCAGTCAGGGTTAGGCCCATCGTCGGCGTCATTCCGACGGCGAGGTACTGGCGATGGTCGATCACTACCAACTCAACCTGGGCTCCCTGCGCAGCAGCATCACCCTCACTCTGCACACCCACCATGCGGCACGGCTGTGGCAGGGGCGTAGCGGTCGCGACGGGGTACATCCGATCCTGGGCATGCCCGGTTACATCAGCGTCACCAACCTGCTCAAACACGCCAGCAGCCAAGGCGACCCGTACGCGGACTGGTTCATGTTGCAGCTGGAGGAAAAGCTACTGCAGGCCAGGCTCGACATGGCCACGCTGACGCAGCAAATGAGCCGCGTGGAACGGGCCCTGCCCACGCAAGTCGATGTCGGCGACAACCTCAATATCCACCCCGTCACCCTGCCGCTGTTCATCGGCAGCCAGTTGGGCTTTCTGGCGATCTACCTGCTTACCGACTACGACACCCTGGTCCGGCGGGTACTGCTCGCCCACCACACAGCGCTGATCGGCCGGGGCGACATGGAGTCCTGGATCGATGGCGGGGCGCATCTGCTGCGCAGCCTGTTTGGCCTGGCGCAGCGCTACCGCCTGGCGGGGGTGAGCCGCGACGACATGGCCGCCAACAACGCCCGCGCCCGCGAAGCCATCGACAAGTTCGGCGTCCTGCCGCAGGACATTCTCGAAGGGACGCGCCGCTCTCAGTTCGCCCCGCCGATCGCCCGCAGTAACGCGCACGCCGAGATCGAAAGCCCGAATCCGCCGGAAGCCGAAGAGCAGCCCACAGCCGACACCCCGAACGACGGGGGTGAGGCATGACCCTGGCGGAAGCCATTGCCCGGCGTTTGTCAGCCGATGCCTATCGCGAGTTCGCACAGGGTGCCTCCCTAAAAGGCCTTTTAAAGCCTTTTAAGGGTAAGGGGGAGCTGCAGCAGTTCGCCGAGACGATCCTGCGCCTGCGCACCCAGGTCGCCGAGTTGATGGCGGTGATGCTGGCGATCATGGCCCAGCCCCCCTTCTCGTTGCTGGACCTGCGCCTGGTCGTCCAGCACAGCGCGACGGGCACTGATTTCCTGCGCTGGCGCAGCCCGGATTTTCTGCGCATGGGCGTGGAGGTATGGCAGGAGGCGATGGTTCAGCCGCACCTGCACCCGGAACTGCGGCAGGCGTTGTATCAGCTGGAGACCAACCGTGTGGTGCTGAACCTGCAGATGAGCAGCCTGCAGTCGTTGTATCGCCAGGCCATCACTGGTGCCAGCAAGCTCGAGGCCGCCGAGCTCGCCCTGACCCGTTCCCCCACCGAGGAGTAACCCGCATGAGTACTTTGTTTGTTGGTGAAGGCAACATCGGCAGCGTTCCTGAGTATCAGGAGTTCAACACCAACCCGGATGAGCCGCGCCGCCTGCTGCGGCTGAATGTCTATTTCGACAACCCGGTACCACGCGAAGGCGGCTACGAGGACCGCGGTGGCTATTGGGCGCCCGTCGAGCTCTGGAACCGCGACGCCGAGCACTGGGCCACGCTGTACCAGAAAGGCATGCGCGTCCTGGTCGAGGGGCGCACGGTCAAGGAGGAATGGGAGGACAGCGAGGACAACGCCCGCGTGACGTTCAAGGTGGAGGCGCGGCGCATCGGTATCCTGCCGCACCGCGTGGCCTCGGTGACCATGCGCGAGAAAGCCAGCGACAACGCGAGCAATTCGCGCAAGGGGGGAGGCAAGAAAGCGTCACGCAAATCCGGATAAGTGCGTGGTACTCAGTGGAATCGCCGCCCGCAGCGCGATATCACTGGAGCCGTACAGGCAGCTCAGCGGGCAACACCGGCTGCTGCCGCTTGACTCACTCTCGCCGGGCGCTCTTGCGCCGCTCATGCTCCAGCATTTGCTTCACTTCCGCCAAGTACTGGTCCAGGGCAAGGAATGCCCGCCAGTGCAGCGGACTCTCCTGAACCCAGGCGACTAGCCGGGCCCGAGCCTGCTCCTTGTCCGGTTCCAGATGGGTGGCCATGAATAGCTCGTAGGCCTTGATCGCTAACGCATCTGCCTCACTCTGGTGGGATACGTGCAAGTTTGTTGCCTCCGTGATGACGGTCGAGACATCCATATTTTTTTCGGTGATACGCCTCATCGGGTTGTTAGTCAACCTTTTGAGTCGTTCATATCTTTGGGGTGCTGTTCGACCATATAGGTCGAATTGAAGAGCGCCCCCATTGCCCGTGAAAGAGCCTAGTCCACATCACATTGGTCGCCAGTTGGCGAAGTATCGCCGTGCCCGGCACTTGACCCAGACACAGGTCGGCGAGCATCTGCAGATTTCTGGCGAAGCGGTGTCGCGCTTGGAACGAGGCTTCGTTGAACTCTCGGTTTCCAAGCTGCTGCAATTGGCCGACTTGTATGGCTGCCCGGCCGATGAACTGCTGCTCGCGATCAGCCCTCGGCCGCAGGACTTAGGCGTGCAGATTAATTCGATCATCAAGGAGCTCGATGATGCGGATAAGCAATTCGCCCTGGAATCTCTGAAAGCGCTGGCGAGCCATCTCGCGCAACGCAAGTGATGCACCTCCGCCGATATGAACGCGGCACCTTCGGATTTACCCTGGCCTTCCGCGATAACACCCTCACCCTGTCGGTACCCACCGAGAGGGCCCGCGCATGCGCCTGTTCATCTGCGAAAAACCATCCCAAGCCCGCGACATCGCCCAGGTGCTGCAGGCCAGCCGCCGCGGTGATGGCTGCCTGAAAGGGCCGAATATTACCGTCACCTGGTGCGTCGGTCATCTGCTGGAGACCGCGCCGCCTGAGACCTATGGCGATTACAAGCGCTGGTCACTGGAAGACTTGCCGATCATCCCCAGCCGCTGGCAACTGGTAGCCAAGCCCAAGGTCGCTGGCCAGCTCAAGGTGATCAGCCAACTGCTGCGCACCTGCAGCGAGGTGGTCATCGCCACCGACGCCGACCGCGAAGGCGAGATGATCGCCCGGGAGATTCTCGAGCGCTGCCAGTACCAGGGGCCGATTTTGCGCCTGTGGCTGTCCGCGCTGGATGAAGCGTCGATCCGCCGGGCTTTGAGCGCCATGCGCCCGGGAGAGCAGACGTTGTCGCTGTACCACTGCGCCCTCGCTCGCTCCCGTGCCGACTGGCTGGTCGGCATCAACCTGAGCCGGCTGTTCACCCTGCTCGGCCGCCGCGCCGGTTTCGATGGCCTGCTGCCGGTGGGACGTGTGCAGACGCCCACCCTGCGCCTGGTGGTCGAGCGCGACCGGGCGATCGCCAGCTTTGCGCCACAGCCATTCTGGTCCGTCGATGCTCACATGGAGCAGGACGGGATCCGCTTTCAAGCGCGCTGGCAGCCCCCGGCCGCGGTCAGCGATGCGGTTGGACGCTGTATTGACGAAACCGCCGCACAGCAGGCGCTGAGACGCCTCATTCAAGCCGGCACCGCCGAGATCGACAATGTCAAAGTCGAGCACGTGCGCGAAGGCCCGCCGCTACCGTTCGACCTGGGCACGCTGCAGGAGATCTGCTCGGCCAAGCTCGGACTGGGTGCACAGGAGACCCTGGCCACTGCCCAGGCCCTGTACGAGACCCACAAGGTGACGACCTACCCGAGAAGCGATTGCGGCTACTTGCCGGAGAGCATGCTCGATGAAGTCCCACGCGTGCTCCACGCCCTCGCCGCTGCACCCTCGTTGGGGGCAGTTCTGAAAGAGGTTGACCCCAGCCGCCGCTCACGCGCCTGGAACAGCAGCAAGATCACCGCGCACCACGGCATCATTCCCACCGCCGTCACGCTGGATTTGGCGCAGCTCTCCGAGCGCGAGCGGGCGGTGTACACGCTGATTCGCGCACGCTACCTCGCGCAGTTCATGCCCGAGCACGAGTACCTGAAAACCCAGGCGCTGCTGCACAGCCAGGCAGATCAACTGGTGGCGCGCGGCAAGCAGATCCTGGTCCGCGGCTGGAAGGCAGTCATCAACGAGGCCGACGGCACCGAGCCGGCCGAACAGGCGCAGCGATTGCCCACATTGCGTGAATCCGCGACGGTGGCGCTGATCGACGCCATGCTCAACGCACAGCGCACGCAGCCGCCCAAGGCCTACACCGAGGGCACGCTGGTCAAAGCGATGAAAACCATCGCCAACCAGGTGGCCGATCCGCGCCTGAAGCAGAAGCTCAAGGACAGCTGCGGGCTCGGTACCGAGGCCACTCGCGCGGCTATCATTCAGGGGCTGATCGATCACGGTTACCTGACCAAGAAGAAACGCAGCCTAGCTGCCTCAGCTGCGGCGCATACCTTGATCGAAGCGGTGCCGCCGGAGGTGGCCGATCCGGTCATGACCGCGCTGTGGGAGCAGGCGCTGGACCGCATCGAATCGGGCCAGCTGAGCGTCGAGGCCTTTCTCGCCAAGCAGGCAGAGTGGCTGACCCGCTTGGTGCGCAGTAACGCCACACTCACCCTGCGCCCGCACCCCAGCAAGGGGCCGTTCTGCCCGGTTTGCCGCAGCACCATGCGCCAGCGCAAAGGCCGCACCGGCAGTTTCTGGTCTTGCAACCGCTACCCCGAATGCAAGGGCACCAAACCGGTGGCGAAGCCCAAGCGGGCGAAAAACGCATGACTTGACGGCACACCATAGCGCTGGTGTAGTGATCTGGCCTCTCGCCGCTTGGCGACCAAGACCGATTCGCTCCGGGCAGCTCGGTCAGACTCCTAGAGTTCGGAGCCACACTTCAGCGCATCTGCGGATGACTTCTCAGCGTTGCAAGTCTTCCAGGTGGATGACCCGTGCGGCTTGCATCAGGCCTCAGGGGTCATCCGCTTCGGCGACGATGCTCAGCTCCGGTGCCCGCCGGCGAAACACTGGGCACCTTTTGTACGCGGATGCGTGCCAGTTGATTCCGACCCAGGCCACGACAAGGGTCGGTTGATCCAGATGGATCGGCAGTGGAGGTCTGCGACGGACTCCGGTGCCACATCGCCGGGTCAAGGGTGGTCCAACTCCTCCTAGCCTGATGACCGTCGGGCTATTTTTTCGTCGCCGACAATCCACCGAAAGCCACCCGATTCCGCCCGCCCAGACCGCCTGCAGACCACGGTTGACGGGCCTTTTGCAGCGTTTTATAGATGAGCTGCACCTCGCTGTCGTTGACAGCACCCAGGTAGCCAGGACCTTCAAGGCTACGCCCATATCGGGTGGTTCTTACCCAAAGTGCGACTCGCGCTCGGCAGCTCGCACGGTCACCGTCCCATCGGTGATGAGCGCCTTCTCGACCGATCATGTGTTTGCACCTCCCCTTGCGGAACTCACCAGCCGCCAGGGCCGGTGGATGTCCGCGTTTCTGCTGAACAGGAGCTCCATCATGACGACTGCAAGCAATAACGCCCCCACCACCTACTTCAACCTGCACACCCAAGGCATCGGTTACCTGAACCGTGTTCGCGAAGTCCCGGTTCGCCGCGGCCAAGCGTTCATGGCCTGTGACATCGCTGCCTTGCACGGTGCCTCGGACGACGTTGAGTACACCCGCTTCGACTGCAAGGTCGCCAGCGGTGAAGCCGACCGGCTGATCCGTGAACACCTGGAAGACGTCCGCGCTGAACGCAAGGTCCTTATCGCGTTTCGCATCGGCGACCTCTGGGTCGATCCGTTCATGTACGAGAAAGGCGAACGCAAGGGGCAACCCGGCGCCAGCCTCAAAGGCCGACTGATCTTCATCGAGTGGATCAAAGTCGATGGCCAATTCAGCTACCGTGCGCCAGCGCGCACCGACGCCGCCGCCCCTGAGGCTGCTGAATCAGCAGAGTCGGAACAGGTGGACGGTGACACTGGCCAAGGCCAGCCAACTCCACCCGCTGCACGCAAATCCACCGCCGCACGCCAATCTGCTTGAGGCAGGTTGACCGCCCGCAGCAGGCGCTCTTATGAGCGCCTGTTGTTCATTCACGTCGGAGGTCGCCATGGAAAGCTTCTGGCTCTGCGAAGACTGCCTGCAGGCGGTCGCCTACGACGATTTCAGCGCGCTGTCGTTGTACTACAGCGAGGCTGAAGTCGAGCAACGCATCATCCACATGCCCGCCCAACTGCAAACCCTGCTACCGCTGAGCGCCGATTTCGACCCGCAGACCGGCGCCGGTATCGAGGCCTTCTCGATGCAACCGTGCGAGGGCTGCCAAAGCCCGCTGCATGGCACGCGACATCGCTTCACGCGCCTTTGATCACGCACTTAAACCAGCCTGGGGCACTCCCCCACGGGGCGCTCCATCTGCCACGAGGAATTGCCCATGAACACCGCCTTGAACCTGGTTGACCCGCTCGATTCGGTACTGGCCCAACGCGCCCGTGAGGATGCGCTGATCACCGAGGCCCTGCAGCTGCTGGACCAACGTCACTTCCAGCGCGGCGAGGTGCTGATAACCCCCGCCGATGCCGCAGCCTACTTGAAACTGCAACTCGCCCCTTACCACCACGAGGTGTTTGCCTTGCTCTGCCTCGACTCGCGCCACCGTGTGTTGAGCTTCGACATCCTCTTCACCGGCAGCATTGACGGTGCCTCCGTGTATCCACGCCAGGTGGTGATCAAGGCACTCGAACACAATGCCGCCGCCGTGATCTTCAGCCACAACCACCCCTCCGGCTGCTCTGAACCGAGCGGCGCCGATCGGGTACTCACCACCCGCCTGACCGAGGCTTTGGCCTTGGTCGAGGTGCGCGTCCTGGACCACATCATCGTCGGCGAAGGCACTCCGCTTTCGTTGGCCGAGTACGGCTGGATGTGACAGCCCACGTTGCCCATGAGGTCACCGCCCGTTCGGGGTGGCCTCGGCACTTTCGGAGAACCACCATGCATCCTTCCCATACCAATCCGTTTCTTCGCGGTTTCCAAGACTTGCGCTACGAGCGTGTCCTGCAGATCAGCTATGCCGACGATTGCCCTCCATGCTACCGCGCGCTGCACCCGGCTCAGAACGAGCTGCCCAATGAAGCCATCAACCTGCAGCCGTGCCTGTTCGATGACGACGTCGCGGTGATCACCGATGGTGTATGCGTACCCGAGTTTCTGCGCATGCGCTGCCCGGCCGACGGCCTGGTGAATACCGTGCTCTACCAGATACTGGGTAGTCAGCTCGGACGCTCGATGCATATCGGCGACCTCGTCAACGTGGAAGCTGCGCAAAACCTGATCGAACAACTGTCCTTTGCCACCGGGCACTACAGCCGCAGCTGGGAAATCAGCAGCGCCCACCTGCCCGCAGACGACTTCGAGTACCTGCAGGTGTGCGCTTGGTGCAATTCACCGGCGAGCTTCTTCGAGTGCTTCGAACTCAACGTCAGCCATGCCGTCGGCTGCAAGCTGTATTCGACGCCTTGGGTCGCAGACATTAAAGCCGGCGGCAGCAGCTGCAGCGCCGACGAGGTCAGTGCGCGGATGCTCGCTGACCGTGTCCCTCCGGTGTTACTCAAGCTGCTCCTACTGGCAGGCCAGGCGGACATCCGCCTGTTGATCTTTGATCCTGACGCGGCACCTCTCTGGGAACTACCGCTATTCACCGAAGAATGACCAAGGCGCCCTCCCGGGCGCCTTTTTTATGATGCCCGACAGAAAAGCTGGCTCGCCGGATTCGGTTTTCCAGTGGGGACTCGCCTCGTGTCTTCGCCATGGTATCGGCAACATTCGTCGAGACCCAGTCATGCAAACATCCCTACTTCCCACTATCGGCGTGATGGCCGTCCTGGCCGGCTGTAGCACACCGCCGCCGGCCCCGGCCCCCACGGCACCACCCGCCTTGCCGGCGGTATCGCCGCAGCCGAAAACCCCGCTTCCGGCCTGGGTCCGCCAAGACCGCTACACACTCGTCACCACCCGGCCCACGCTGGAGCAGCGCCAACCGCTGTATCAACTGGTCAACGTGCAGATCGCGCCAGCCCTGCATGCCACCGTCGGTGAAGCCCTGCGCCACGTGCTGCACCGCTCGGGCTTCGCGCTGTGTGCCGACAGCCCAGCGGTGGATCGCTTGTTCCGTCGCCCTCTGCCCGCGGTACAGCACCAGCTCGGACCTATCTCGCTGCTGGACGCCCTGACCATCATCGGCGGCCCGGCCTGGCAACTCGACATCGATCCAGTTGATCGGACCGTGTGCTACGCCCTGCGCGTGCCATCGCCCGCTGCCCCCTTTTCGACCCTGGAGCTCACGCCATGAAGGTCCTCCATTTTCAGGCCTTGGTGGTCGGTGCCCTGTGCCTGGGCGCTGCGGTGCTCGCCGCCGAAACGTACAACCATCACCAGCAGTTGGCCGAACTTCAAGCCGCGGCCCGTAATGCCCCGGCGGATCCAGCGCCAGCCCTGCGCCGCGATATCGATGCTTTGTCCTCCAAGCTCACGACGCTGCAGCCGCAGGTAGTCGCGCTGAGCGAGGCGCAAAGTCGACACACCGCGGCGCAGGTCACCCTCGGTCAGCAGCAGGATGAACTGGCCACCTCGCTCAAGACGCTCCAGGCAGCACCGCCAGGTCCGAGCAGCAGCGATCTGACGGCACTGGAACATCGGCTGGCCACGGCAGAAGCCAAGCTCGAGAAACTGTCGACCCTCCCTTCTGTGCCCGCGGCCACCAACGCACAGGTAAAGTCCTTCACCAGTGCAAAAGCCAAGGCCAAGCCTCTGGCCCCGCCCTTTACCCTGCTGGGTATCGAGACCCGAGGTGACGTCAGGTTCGTGGCAGCCCTGCCCAAAGGTGCGCATTCGCTGACGACCGTGCACTTGCTACAGCCTGGCGACAGCTTGAACAGCTGGCAGCTGCGCGCGATCCGCACGAACCAGGTGGTGTTCCATGTCCCCGGACAGGGCGACCACACACTGCCCCTGCCGTGACGAGGTGCTTATGGCTAGGTGCTCCCGCCTTTCGCTCATCCTGCTCCCCGCCTGTCTATTCGCAGGACTGGCGTGGACCGCGCCAAAACTGATCGACTCGGCTTCGCAGTTCAGCGAACAGATGCCACTGGGTCGGCAGGCATCCGACGCGGCTCGGGCCAAGGCCTGGGGGCTGACGGAGGATGAGTGGGCCGAGTTCGAGCGCTTGCAGGCTGGGCCCCGCCACTACTGGTCGCCGCAGCTCGACCCGCTCACCACCCTCGGCGTGGAAACCGACTCGGACCAGGAACGGCAACGCTACGCCGAGCTACAGGTCCGTCTCGAGGCCAAGCGCGCCGAGCGCGAGTTGGCCTACCAGAAGGCCTACACCGCCGCCTGGGCACGACTGTTCCCGGGCATGCTGCCCGTGCAGGGCATGGCCGACGATCCAGCGCCTACCCCCGCTGGCCGCTTTGCCCTGTTTGTGGAGGAACGCTGCCCGCCCTGTGTCGCCAACACTCAGCAATGGCTTCGTGGCGGCGCGCACCTCGATGTGTACCTGGTCGGCAGCCAAGGTGACGATACGCGTCTACGCCGGTGGGCTCGGGGCGCGGGCATTACCCCCGCCCAGGTCAGCAGTGGCCAGGTCACTCTCAACCATGACCGTGGCCGCTGGTTCGCCCTGGGCGCCAGCCGCCCCTTACCCACACGCTACCAGCAGGTGGACGGGAAATGGCAGCGCATCGACTGATCCTGGCGCTGGCCTTGACCTGCGCCACGGCCGTTCACGCCGACGCGCTGCCGCCGCCGGCGTATCAACTGGCTGCCGCACGCGCCGGCATCCCCGCCTCCGTGCTGTTCGCCATCGCCCTCCAAGAGAGCGGCACGCCGCTGCGAGGTCACCTCATGCCTTGGCCTTGGACCCTGAATGTTGCTGGTACGCCGCAGCGTTTCGCCCGCCGTGATGAGGCGTGTGCCGCACTCAAACAGGCGCTGATCCGTCACGATCCCAAGCGCATCGATGTCGGGCTGGGCCAGACCAATCTCGGCTACCACCCGGACCGCTACCACAGCGCCTGCGAGGCTCTCGATCCTCGCGCCAACCTGGCCGTGACGGCAGAGCTGCTGCGCGCCCACTACGCCGACAGCGGTGACTGGGTCATGGCGGCGGGCCGCTATCACCGCCCTACCGGCGGTAAACCTGCAGCGCGCTACCGCCGCAAGTTCAGCCAGCACTGGCAGCGTGTACAAGCGGTCGTGGCGTCTCCGAGAGGGCCGCAGCCATGAACTGTCGGTGCTGGGTAACGCTGTGTATTTGTCTCTGGTGGACGGTTGGCGCGCTCGCGGCCCCCAGCCAGTTGCCCGATCCCCGCGCGCTGACGTGGGCCCTGCCCGTACACAGCACACGCCTGTCACCCGGTGCCGTGTCGCCAAGGACATTGAAGCTGCCCGGGTTGACGCCGCTGTTCCTGGTCGGGCACGACGCCGCCTCTCTGGAATGGTTGGCCCAGCATGCACAGAAGCTGCAGGAGTTGGGCGCCAGCGGCCTGGCTGTTGAAGTGGCCAACACCCCGGCGTTGCGCCGCATCCAAGCGGCAGCCCCGGGGGTGGACATCTGGCCGGTGAGTGGCGACGACATCGCCGAGCGCCTGGAACTGCAGCACTACCCGGTGCTGATCACGCCCACCGGCCTGGAACAGTGAGGGTGGCTCATGGGCGAACATGCGATGGAGTCATTGCTGCGCCCTGCGGTGGAGTTGTACACCGTGGGCATCTGCGCCGGCGCCGGCGCCCTGTGCCTGCATTCGCCCTGGGCGGTAGCCCTGTCGCCCGAGGTAGGGGCAGGCATGGCCCTGGCCTATACCGCATTCGGCCTGAAGCGGCTCAACGAGGCGCGGATCGTCCTGCGCTATCGGCGCAATATCCGCCGCCTGCCGCGCTACTCGCTGACCAGTCGGCAGATTCCGGTAAGCGGCAAGCGCCTGTTCATGGGTCGTGGCTTTCGCTGGACTCGCCTGCACACCCAGCGCCTGCTCGAGGCGCAGGACCCGGCGCTGGCCCGCTATGTCAACCAATCGGCCGCTCACCAGTGGGCGCGGCGGATGGAACACTTGCTGGAGAAGGCCCCACCTTGGCTGTCACTGCTGCCCCGCCTGACCGCCTGGGACAGCCCATTCAACCCGGTGCGGCCACTGCCGCCGGTGGGCGGCTCGCCACTGCTGCACGGCGTCGAGCCAAAGGAGCAGGAAGCCAGCTTGCCGCTGGGCGAGCGCGTCGGGCATACCCTGGTGCTAGGCACCACGCGAGTCGGCAAGACACGCCTGGCCGAGGTGTACATCACTCAGGATATCCACCGGCCGAGCCAGGAAGTAGTCATCGTCTTCGACCCCAAGGGCGATGCTGACCTGCTCAAGCGCATATACGTCGAAGCGCGCCGCGCCGGCCGTGAGCACGAGTTCTACGTGTTCCACCTGGGCTGGCCGGAGATATCCGCCCGCTACAACGCCATCGGCCGCTTCGGCCGCATTTCCGAAGTCGCCACCCGCATCGCCGGCCAACTGAGCGGCGAAGGCAACTCGGCGGCGTTTCGCGAGTTCGCCTGGCGCTTCGTCAACATCATCGCCCGCGCGTTGATCGAGCTCGGCCGGCGCCCTGACTACCTGCAGATCCAGCGGCATGTGGTGAACATCGATGCGCTGTTCATCGAGTACGCTCAGCACTTCTTCGCCCGCCATGATCCGCAGGCCTGGGAAGCAATCGTGCTGATCGAAGGTCGCCTGAACGAAAAGAACATCCCGCGGCACATGATCGGCCGAGAAAAACGCGTGGTCGCCATCGAGCAGTACCTGACCGCCAAGCGCATCTTCGATCCGGTGATGGACGGCCTGCGCTCGGCGGTGCGCTACGACCGCACCTACTTCGACAAGATCGTGGCTTCGCTGCTGCCGCTGCTGGAAAAACTCACGAGCGGCAAGACCGCGCAACTGCTCGCCCCCAACTACTCCGACCTGGAGGATCCACGGCCGATCTTCGATTGGCTGCAGATCATCCGCAAACGCGGCATCGTGTATGTTGGCCTGGATGCGCTGTCCGATGCCGAGGTGGCGGCTGCCGTCGGCAACTCGATGTTTGCCGACCTGGTCTCCGTCGCCGGCCATATCTACAAGCACGGCATTGACCACGGGCTGCCAGGCTCCTCCAGCGCCGCGGACAAGGTGCCGATCAACTTGCACGCCGACGAATTCAACGAACTGATGGGCGACGAGTTCATTCCGCTGATCAACAAAGGTGGCGGCGCCGGTATCCAGGTCACTGCCTACACCCAGACCTTGAGCGACATCGAGGCTCGGATCGGCAACCGGGCCAAGGCCGGCCAGGTCATTGGCAACTTCAACACCCTGCAGATGCTGCGGGTACGGGAGACCGCCACCGCAGAACTGCTGACCAACCAACTGCCCAAGGTCAACGTGCAGACCCGCACCCTGGTCTCCGGCGCGACGGACACCGCCGATCCTGATGCCCACACTGACTTCACCTCGTCCTCGCAGGACCGGGTTACCACCGCCGCCGTACCACTGATCGAGCCGGCGCACATCATCGCCTTGCCCAAGGGGCAGATGTTCTCGTTCCAGGAAGGCGGACAGCTATGGAAAGTGCGTATGCCACTGCCCAAACCCGGCAGTGACGACCAAATGCCGGCAGACCTGCAGACCCTGGCCGCGCGCATGCGCGAGTCCTACAACGCCAATACGGGGAGTTGGTGGAGCAGCGCTGGCGGTGCGCCGACAGTCGATTTTGATCCCGAGATGCCTCCACCAGGGCGCAGGCACTCCTGATGAGCACGCCTTGTGCAACCGGATACTCTGGAGCCTATATGTCGACCACCCCAGCCAGCCCAACTCCCCCGCAGCGAAGTCCGGGGCTCATCTTCGGCATGCTCGAGCTGTGTCTGCGGCTACTCGGCCTGCTCTTCGCTTCGCTGATCTTCTCCATCGTGCTGGAGTTCGTGGGCATGCTCTGGTTCTGGCCCGAGCAGGGCTGGCATCACAGCCACGCCATGTGGCTGAGTGAGCTCGGCTGGCTAAGCAATCACTTCAAGAATTCGCTGCTCGTGCAAGAACCGGCGCAAGCGACCGCCAAGGTCCTCGAACACCTCAACAACTGGGTCGTAGTGCGCTCTGGATGGGCGCATTCCGACGCACAGCTGAAACTGCTCAGTCGAGAAGCGTCAATGCAGGGGCAGTTCGCGCAGGTCTACGTTGTGATGCAGGACTACCTGTTGGCGGCTCTGTTCACGGTCTTTACTTTCGTGGTGAGGCTAGCCGTTTTGACCCTGGCCACCCCGCTGTTTTTGCTGGCTGTAATCACCGGTGCGGTCGATGGGTTGATGCGCCGTGACCTGCGCAAGTTCGGAGCAGGCCGCGAAAGCAGCTTCGTGTACCACCGAGCGAAGCGGACACTCTTGCCGCTTATAGTCAGCCCTTGGGTGATCTACCTATCCCTACCATGCTCGCTGAATCCCAACTGGGTGTTACTGCCATGCGCGACTCTTCTGGGCTGTATGGTCGCCCTCACCTCAGCGACATTCAAAAAATACCTTTGAGGATGCACCTGATGCACAGATACAGGCATCTCCGCCGAATGGGGCTGAACACCGCGAGTTCTGTGAGTCAGGAACGGGTTCTCGGCATCGACACCTTCCTGCTACCAAACGAGGTGTTCACGATTTGGGAACACCCCATTGACGTACAACCAATGCTCAGATACCTTGTTCCCAAATTGGGAACAAAGCTACGATCATGAGATTGCTTGGTAGAGAAAAATTACCCATTCTGCTGGGAGAGAGCGAGCACATCCGCAAGTGGATTGGCGTGTGGGTGAGTGAAATCGACCATGCAAGCTGGAAAATCCCATCGGAACTGCTGGAGCAGTTCCCGAGTGCTCTTGCTACTACCGAAGATACTTTTCTGTTCTCTGTCTGCGACTCGGGCAAGTTTTTAGAGTTGAAGGTTGCTTTTGCCCAAGGAATTGCAATCATCACTGCTATAGTGAAAAAAATATGATTACGTTGAGCCCGAAAATTATCAAAACAGAGGAACAGTACCTCGAATACTTCAATGAAGTGCATTCGCTGATAATTTCCTCTCCAAAACTAGGCTCTGAGGAGAGTGATAGGCTCGAATTACTTTCGATGCTGATCGAAGATTACGAGAAGCAAAAATATCCGGTCGAGGCTCCAGACCCTATTGATGCAATTTTGTTTCGCATGACCGAGAAGGGGCTTAAGCAAGCCGATTTAGTACCCTACTTCGGCACTAGGAGCCGAGTTTCAGAGGTCTTGGCTAGGAAGCGCCCACTTACAGTCCCTATGATACGAGCTCTTGCTGTCGGTCTCGGCATCTCCGCTGACACATTGATTGGTCTTGACGAAGTCGAAGGCAATAATAAAAAACAAAATGTAGACTGGTCAAAATTTCCGATCAAAGAAATGGTCGCTAGAGGCTGGATTGACAACATAACCAGCAAGGCTAAGAAGACTGTAGAGGAAATAGTCCAAGGTTTCATTTCCGACATGGGACTACAAGAAAGCGGGGCCTCTTTTCGCCGCACACTTGCCGGAGACTCGCCTACGCCCACCACAACTTATGCCTTATACGCCTGGCTTGCTAGAGTAATCCAAAAAACGCGCGAAATAAAAAGCGAGCTGCCACCATATGACAGAGCTAAGATTGGCGATTCTTTAATCAAGCAAATCGTGCACCTCAGTCGTTTTGAGGACGGCCCTAAAATGGCAGTATCGCTACTTAAGGATCATGGCATAGCTGTGATTATTGAACCACAGTTAAAGGGCACTATGCTGGACGGCGCGGCCCTTAAAGAGATCGACGGAACTCCGATAATCGCACTTACCCTCAGGTACGACCGGATTGACAACTTCTGGTTTACCCTAGTGCATGAACTAGTCCACATCTGGAAGCACATTGACGACACAAACGAAGCAATCCTGGACGACTTAGAACACGCAAGCACCGACAAAAGAGAGTCAGAGGCCAATCGTATCGCACGTGACGCATTCATTCCGAGGTCATTATGGAAGCGAACCGATGCGTACTTGAAGCCAAGCAAAGAGACCATCAACGCATTGGCAAAGGAACTCAACATACATCCAGCAATAGTTGCTGGCCGACTTAGAAAAGAAGCTGGTAATTACAACCAATTCACTGATCTCATCGGCCAAGGAATGGTAAGAGCTCAACTCGAAAATCTATGAGGCGTTAAATATGAACACCCAGTATTTTCCTATCATTCGAGCCAAATCCGGTGAGCTGGAAGCCTTAACATTTCTGAGCAAGCTGGATAAAGCATCGCTGGCTCGCTGCACACCAATTTTCGAGATAACAAAGCTAGACGGAAAAGCTCTCGAGACGGCCAGAAAGAGGAGCGATACCCCTTTCGAAAAATACCTTGATGAACGTGCGCATAAAATTGCGCAGATATTCAGAGGCAAGCACGTAATTGTTGACGTTTCTCAATGGCCTCTTGATTTCACAACGGAGGGTGGGGAGCAGGTACTGAGCTTCATCTGCAATCGACTGAACGAATTGGGTGTATTGGTTTGTCCTATAATCGGCTATGACCGATGGGAGGTAGTCGAATATCGAGAAACGATTACCTCCATGACTTTGCCTGATCGTTCATTCTTTTGTATTCGTTTGGACAGCTTGGCCATCGAAGATCTTGGAGACCCAGACCACTTAGCAGAAGTTATTGAGGACATGATTGCCAGTACTGGACTGATCGAATCAACCACACCCGTCCTTATTGACATGGGCGATGTTACCAAATTTTCTATTCAGGAAGTCATGGAGCTCCTTGAGACTGCGTATGGCCAGATGAAGACTTTGGGATTCCAGGACATAATCATGAGCGGGAGCTCCATCCCTGACTCTATTGAGAAAGCCGTAAAGGACCGCGACTCGACTGGCTTGGTGCAACGAAAAGAAATGATTGCTTGGAAAGGCTTTCTTTCTGCGAACCCCACTGCAAAACTTTACTTCGGCGATTACGGCGTAAGAAACCCAAGGGCTTCAGACAACATCGCCCCAAACATGAACGTCAAGATAAGATACACGGTAAACAATGCTTACTTCGTTGCTCGCGGCCACTCCGTAAAAGGTGAGGATGGCTATGCCCAAAGCCAGAAACTCTCAAAGATAATTGTTAACTCAATTCACTACCGTCAACCCGAATTCAGCTGGGGCGACAACAAGATCATGCAATGCAGCCTTGGGAAAATTGTCGGCAGTTCTACAAACTGGATAGCCTACGACACCAACCACCACTTGAAGTCCGTAACCAGCGAAATTTACGAATTTGCTTTACAACTCGCTGCGATTACAGAGCGCGCATGACGCAACATTGGTACCCGCCAGTTTTCATGCAACCAAACTGGCGAAACACAAACAATGTATGCAGACGTCATCGACAACAAAATTCCGCCACTACACACTAACCACCTTAGTTAGACAAATGAGCATGCGCCACACCCGCAACTCGCCTCCATCAACTGATAGAGCATTAACAATGACAACATCTAATAACGCTACTTTTAGCGGCGCGGACCCCTCTTGGGCAAATGCCTGCGTCGGAAATAATGGCAACCCTGGATATATAGAGTATTCCAAAGGCTTCTCTGCTGCCGCTAATATTTTGATTGAGCAAGTCCTGGCGGGCCGCGGGTTAGATTTACCAGTGGACGACCTTGTATACCCAGTTTGTTTCAACATGCGCCACTCCGTCGAACTTAGACTTAAGGGTGCAATCCAAGAGTTGGCTGACATAGCTGAAATCCAAAGCCAGCCTTTCGTTTTCGACCTATCAGGATCTCACGACATTGGAAATATTTGGAACTTCTTTAAATCTCAATCGGAGCTTCTTGACGAGCGCTATATCGAAGTCAACAAATCGATCAACTCAACAATATCTGACATCGCAGCGGTAGATGCCACAGGCCAAACATTCCGCTACCCTGTGAGCAACGAAAGCCAAAAGCACCTAACTGAAATTGCGCTAATAAATTTCTTCCTTCTAAAAAATAAATTTGGCGAGCTAGAAAAAAACCTCGACACCCTTCACTCTCTCAACCTCTGGCTTAAACAGGAGTACCAACAAGGGACCTTTACAAGCAAACTGTCTCGCCCAAAAATTTATGAGTTAGCTCGTGCTCTACCTCCAAAGTCCGAGTGGTCTCACCCTCAGTTCACCGTTACAAAAAAAGAACTGATGAAGACATACAACCTCGGAAGCCGAGACCTTACAAAAGCCATTGATAAAATTAAAAATCACTACTTCTTATCATACCTGATCGGCGCACCACTACCAATCAAAGGAATTTCCGAAGACCAAATCTTAAGTTTCTTTGAAAACTGGACAAGTCAAAATAGTGATACTGAAGAAGAATCAAAACCAAGCCTCGGCATCGACTACTGGGAAAGAAAAGAATCCATTATTGATGACATAAAAAAACAAGCCGAATCACAACAGGCCACCTGGAGCAAATTTGAAAAACTAATGACCCCCGACTTTCTGGCAGGACTACATGCGCTATATTATTTCGCACGCGATAAAACATACACGGAGTACTACGACACAGCATATGAGCTAGCATCCAAAGAAATAGCTCATGAATTCAAATGTGGACCTGCCGCAGTTAGAGATAGCTTTATGCATATACACAACAAAACAAACGCAGCCTCCAACATCCTTATTTCTCTATTTGCCCTAGGCCACAAGGATCTCGCTGAGACCATTATTAGAAAACACACCCTTGACACCTCTCTACACTGGATTGAAAAAGCGAGAAGCGGCCAGCTTTTCTCCTACCCTGAATTCGCCAAATATTGAATTATTGATGCTGCGCACTCGCTTGAAACAAATCAGGAGCTAGACCGATCTTTGAATCGATCTTTTCTAACAAATTTTGAGATCGATACCATAAAAAATGCAGATCAGAGTCTCTCGTACATAAGCGATTATCTGCACATCCTTTTAACTCATGCCAAAGCCAGATTGTGCCATTAAGGTGAAAGAAAGACTCCTCGCTGGATTTCGCCATGACTATTTTTTCCTACCTGCTGCTGCTTGCCTACCTAGTATCGCTTTCCGCTGCTGCTGACATTCGCGAGCGCTCGGACCTGAAACTGGTGGAGCGGCAGATTTTCTACATCGAACAGTTGGCCCACCGCGCAAGTAGCAGCTCAATCGACGCCGCAGGAGCTCGCTACCGCTTTGATTATGCAAGGTTCGCTGCGGACCTCGAGCGTATGCGTCAAGGCATCCACAAATACCTTTCGCCCTCCCGCTCGCAGCCGGCTGACTTGGTCGATCTGACCGGTGATTACCGCACTGAAGCGCCCCTCGCGAAGGCATCCGATGAGCATGACTGACGCCCAACTCAACGCGTTCTCGGTCGTGGCCGGGTTCACCCCGCAGCTCAGCTCAGTGCTGTGGCGCTCATCAGTGCTGGTGCTCGCCTTGCTCTGGTGCACCTGGGCCCTGTGGACCGGCTATCGCGGTTGGGCGGCCGGCAACCTCAATTTCGGTGCGCTCGGCGGCAGCACGCTGCGCCTGGCCCTCGCCCTGATCGTGTTGATGTTTTTCATGCTGTCGTAATCAGGAGATCTTGCTATGAATCTCTCCCCTCGTTGCCATCGCCCGCTCGCCTTGTTGCGGGGATCCTCTACGCAAGTACTGTTCTGTGGCCTGGCGCTGCTGAGCTCGACGTTCGCCTGGGCTGACCTACCGACCATGGAAGCACCGTCTCGTGGCGAAGGCTCGGGGCTGATCGACACCATCAAGAACTACGCCTACGACGGCGGCATCCTGCTCGGTCTGTTGATTGCCACCCTCGCCTTCCTCGGCGTGGCCTGGCATTCGCTCACCGTCTACGCCGACGTGCAGAACCAGCGTAAGACCTGGAAGGATCTCGGCGCGGTGGTCGGCGTTGGCGCGCTGCTGGTGGTGGTGATCCTGTGGTTCCTCACCAAAGCCGCGACGATCCTGTGAGGTCACCATGTCCGACGTCCCTGCCACCCTGCCTGACGGCACTCTGACCTTCCTCCCGGAGCGCCTCAATCGTGACCCGGCCGTTCTCCGTGGGCTCACCAACGACGAGATGTGGGTCGCCCTAGTTGTCGGTGCCGGGCTGGGTGCAATTCTCGGTGCACCGCTGGCGGTGGCCACCGCCTCCATCGCCACCCTCCCCACTTGCATGTTCATCTGCATGGCGCTGGTGTTGCTGGGCGGCGGCAAGTTGATGCGAAGGCTCAAACGCGCCCGCCCCGAAACCTGGCTATACCGACGCCTACAGTGGCACCTGGCAGTGCACTGGGGTGTCGGCACTCATCACTTGATCCTGCACTCGGGGCCTTGGACAGTGCGCCGCACGCGTCGACATGCGAGGTCGACGCCATGAGCCGCTTCCGCAACAAGGTGGATGCGCAGCAGGCGCATATCTTCAGCCTGCGTCTGGCCGTTTCGATCCTGGCACTGCTGTGCTGCGGGCTGTGGTACGGCTGGCAGTCCTCGCCCTCCGAGCTGACCATTCACGTGCCGCCCGACCTGCGCTCCGGCAGCACACGCAAATGGTGGGATGTACCCCCGGAAAACATCTATGCCTTCGCGCTGTACATCTTCGGCCAGCTCAACCGCTGGCCCACCGACGGCGAAGTCGACTATCACCGCGCCATCTTTGCCCTGCAACCCTACCTTACCCCGGCGTGCAAGACTTTCTTCGACGGTGACTTCGAGTACCGCAAGGCTGCAGGCGAACTGCGCGGTCGGGTGCGCGGCGTATACGAGGTGCTGGGCCGCGGCTACAGCGACGACCCCGACCTGCGAGTGAAGCAGTTGGATAAGCACAGCTGGCTGGTCAAGCTTGACCTCAATGCCGACGAGTACTACGCCGCCGAGCCGGTGAAGCGTGTGGTCGTGCGCTATCCCCTGCGTGTGGTGCGCTTCGACGTCGACCCCGAGCACAACAAGTGGGGCCTGGCCCTGGACTGCTACGAAGGCACACCGCAAAAGCTGACGCTACCTGGAGGTGCAGGATGATGCGTGTCTTGATCATGATGCTGGCGATAGCCGCAGGCTGGTGTTCTGCAGTCGGTGCGGTCGAGGTCAAATACTGGGATCGCCTGCCGCTGGCCGTTCCACTTACGGTGGGCCAGGAGCGCGTCCTGATGCTGGATGAGGATGTGCGCGTCGGCCTGCCCAATGCGATCGCCGGAAAGCTGCGTGTGCAGTCCGTCGGCGGTACGGTGTATCTGCGCGCCGCTGACACCCTTCCCCCTACCCGGTTGCAACTGCAGTCGGTGAAATCAGGCGACATCATCCTGATCGACATCGAGGCGCTCGAGGGCAGCGAGGCACTGGAACCGGTCAAGATCGTGGCCCAGGCTCAGGCACCGGACGTGGAAGCTGCGAAGGACACGTCACTTGCAGAGACCCCGGTACCGGTGGTGCTCACCCGCTATGCGGCGCAGAACCTTTATGCGCCCCTGCGTACCGTGGCACCGCTACCCGGTGTGCGGCGGGTGCCGCTGAGCGACTCCACCGCGTTCAGCACCTTGCTGCCCACCGAACGGGTTTCGATCAAGGCCCTCGCGGCCTGGCGGCTGGGCGACTACTGGGTGACCGCGGTGAAGATCGTGAATCGCGGTCCTGGCAAGGTGGCGCTGGACCCGCGACACCTGCAGGCCACGCTGTACGCCGCGACATTCCAGCACGCCGACCTCGGTCTCGCCGGGACGCCTGAAGACACTACCGTGGCGTATCTCGTCACCCGTGGCGGTGACTTGAAGCATGCGCTGCTGTTGCCTCCGCCAAAACCGGAGGCTGTAGATCATGAAAGCTAACGGCCTGCTGAAATGGTTGGTGCCCGTAGTCCTACTGGGCATCGTGCTGATCATCATCAAGTCCTGGATGGCCGTTCCAGATGGCCAGCCCACTCACGATCCGGAAAACGCCTCACTCAGCGCGGAACAGGCCAAAGCCTTGGGCATCGCCGGCGACACTCCGCGCGACACCGTGGCCACGTTGATCGGCCAGGTCAAGGCGATGCGCAGTGAGATGCAGACGCTGAAGAAAGGCAACGATGCCCTGCAAACCGAGAACAACCGGCTGCGTACCCGCGAAGGCAACATCGACACACGCATCCAGAGCACGCTGAGCAGCGTCACCCAACAAGTCACTGAGCAGCGCCAGCAGGCCAACGATGCTCGGCAGAGAGCTGAGCAGCAACACCGCGAGACCCAGGGGCTGCTCTCCAGGCTCAAGGATCAGCTCACGGGCAAGCCAGCCGCGAAGTCAGATGTTCCCGCAGGCTTCGGTCTTGAACCGGGCGACGAGCAGCAATTCGCAGGAGCTCAACCGCCGGCAGATGCGGTGCAGTGGATCGAACCGTCGAATGCACGCGCCGGGCAAGTGGATACCGGCAAAGCCGACGGACCGCTGTCGTCGTTGACCTCAAAGTTCAAGGATCTGCGGGGTCTGGACGACAATGCAATCGACCGTGGCCAGGACCGCTTGCGTGCCGTCGCCAAAGGCGAACGTGACCTGGAGAGCGCCCAGGACCGTACCGAAGGTGCCCGCCCCGTCTATACCATCCCCGAGAATTCGACGCTGATGGGCTCGATCGCGATGACCGCCCTGATTGGCCGGGTGCCGGTGGACGGCACGGTGAACGATCCCTATCCGTTCAAAGTGCTGGTGGGACCGGACAACCTCACCGCCAACGGCATTGACCTGCCGGACGTAGTCGGCGCGGTCATGAGCGGCACCGCCGCCGGTGACTGGACGTTGTCCTGCGTGCGCGGCCAGGTCGAGTCGATCACTTTCGTCTTCAGCGACGGTACTGTCCGCACGGTGCCGCAGCCGCAGAAGGTCGTCAGCCGTAATCGCAGCAGTACGCAGACCTCGGACACCGAGAAGATCCGCGGCGGCCTGGGCTACATCTCCGACCCTTACGGCATCCCCTGCATTTCCGGCGAACGCCGCTCCAACGCCCAGCAGTACCTGGGCAGCCAGAGCTTGATCACTGCGGCCGGCGCCGGCTTCGCCGCGGCCTTGGGCAGCGAGCATACCAACACCTCGTTCATCAATTCGGCCAGCGGCAGTCTGGGCCTGTCCCAGAACAGCGGTAACAGCGCGGTGAACTCGGTGATCAGCGGTGGCATTGGCGATATCCGTGAATGGGTCAACAAGCTCTACGGCGAAGCCTTCGCCGCGATCTACGTACCGCCTGGGGCCAAAGTGGCCCTGCACCTGGACCACGAAATCAGCATCGACTACGAACCCAAAGGCCGGAGAGTGAACCATGAAAGCCCATCCGTCTCGGTACTGGATCTGGATTAGCTTGCTGCTCGGCCTGCATCTGGCCGGCTGCTCCACCAGCAAGGAGGAAATGCTGCCCCACGGCGATCACACCATGTTGGACATTTGGAACGGCAGTGGCTCGGTGGGCAGCCAGCAACAGCTACAGGAGGCGCGTGGCGAACTGCGTCGCCCGGTGCTGGATCCCGAGCGCCTGATCAACGCCCAGAGCGCCTACACGCGCACCGCCGCCAACGAGATCCGTGCCCAGTTCCCACGCCTGCCCAATCCAGACCTGGTCATGTACGTTTACCCGCATCTGGCTGGTACCCAACAAACGCCGGTGCCTGGCTACTCGACCGTGTTCCCGTTGTACGAGAAGGTCCAGTACGCGCTGCCCGGCGAGCGCCTGGACGATCTGTGATGGCTGATGACGCCAGTCGCGATCCGTCCCGCTGGAAGCCCTGGCGCGCGGCACAGCGCCGGCGCGCCACCCTGGCCGACGAAGCCGCCCAGTACGCGCACAACCCCAGCTTCGCCGACTACCTGCCCTGGGTCGAATACCTCGAAGATGAGCAGTGCTTTATGCTCGATGACAACCGTTCCGTGGGTGCCGTATTCGAGCTGCAACCGATCGGCACGGAGGGTCGCGAGCCCGAATGGCTGATGGCCGCACGCGACGCCCTGGAAGATGCGCTGCAGGACAGCTTCGACGAGTTCGACCAGGCGCCCTGGGTGGTGCAGTTCTTCTGCCAGGACGACAGTGACTTCGCCCCGTACCTTGAACGCCTGAATCGCTATATCGCGCCGCGCGCGCGAGGTACGCCGTTCACGGAGGCCTTCCTCACGTCGATGCAACGCCACCTCGACGCCGTCGGCAAGCCGGGCGGGTTGTTCGACGACCATGTGGTGTCTCACCTGCCGTGGCGCGGCAGCAATCGGCGGATTCGCATGGTGGTCTACCGCTGGCTCGGCGACCAGGCCGACGAGGATGGGCAGAACCCAGTCCAGCTGTTGAGCCGGACCTGCGATCGCTTGGTGGCCTCATTGCAGGCCTGCGGGGTCAGCCCTCGGCGACTGGCCGGGCGCGACTTCTACGCCTGGTTGCTGCGTTGGTTCAACCCCGCTCCTGCCCTCACCGACGAATCCCCCGCCGCGTTCTATCGGCGTGTGCTTTATCCGGAAGGGGATGACGGCGAGGAGCTGCCGCTGCCGTTCGACCACGATTTCGCCGAGCGGCTGTTCTTCCAAGAGCCGCGCTCCGACAGCGAGCAGGGTCTGTGGTACTTCGATCAGCAGCCCCACGCCGTGATGGTGGTCGACAAGCTGCGCAGGCCACCGCATATCGGCCAGCTGACCGGCGAAACGCGAAAGGGCGAGGCCTTGAACGCCTTGTTCGATCAATTGCCCGAACAGGCGGTCATGAGCCTGACTTTGGTGATCACGCCCCAGGATGTGCTCGAGGAGCAGCTCAACCGCCTGGCGCGAAAAGCCATCGGCGAGAACCTCGCTTCGACCCAAACCCGTCAGGACGTGGAAGAAGCCCGCGCGCTGATTGGTCGTCAGCACAAGCTGTACCGCGGCACGTTGGCGCTGTACTTGCGCGGCGCCGATGAACAGCAGTTGCGCCAGCGCTCGGTCCAGGCTGCCAACGTCCTGCTCGGCGCCGGCCTGCAGCCGGTGCGCGAGGGCGATGAAGTGGCCGCGTGCAACAGCTATCTGCGCTGGTTGCCGATGGTCTACAACCCGGCGCGGGACACACGCAACTGGTACACCCGTCTGCTGTTTGCTCAGCACGTCGCCAACCTGCTGCCCCTCTGGGGACGTAGCATCGGCACCGGCAACCCGGGCATCACTTTTTTCAACCGTGGCGGTGCGCCGCTGTCATTCGACCCGCTATCACGCTTCGATCGCTCAATGAATGGTCACCTGCTGCTGTTTGGCCCGACCGGTGCCGGCAAGTCGGCCACTCTGGTTTCAATCCTGATGCAAGTCATGGCCGTTTACCGGCCGCGGCTGTTCATCGTCGAAGCCGGAAACTCCTTTGGCCTGCAGGGCGACTATTTCGCCACCCTCGGGTTAACCGTCAACAAGGTTCAGCTCAAACCAGGCAGTGATGTGAGCCTGGCGCCGTTCGCACATGCCCGGCGCCTGATCGAACATCCGGACCAAGTCGCCAGCTTGTCGACCGAAGACCTGGATGAGGCCGCGCCGGACAGTGACGAGCAGCGCGATGTGCTGGGCGAGCTGGAGATCACCGCGCGGCTGATGATCACCGGCGGCGAAGCCAAGGAAGAAGCGCGCCTGACCCGAGCAGACCGCAGTCTGGTCCGCGAATGCATCCTCGATGCCGCCCGACACTGCGCGGCGACTGAGCAACAGGTGCTGACCCGGCATGTCCGCGATGCCCTGCGTAAGGTCGCCAGCGACACCCATCTGCCCGACAAACGCCGCGAGCGCGCGCAGGAGATGGCCGAGTCCATCGACCTGTTCTGCCAAGGTTTCGAAGGTGCCTTGTTCGACCGGCCCGGCACACCCTGGCCGGAGAGCGACGTGACGATCGTCGACCTCGCCACGTACGCCCGTGAGGGTTACGAGGCGCAGATGTCGATCAGCTACATCAGCCTGATGAACACGGTGAACAACATCGCCGAGCGCGATCAGTACCTGGGGCGACCGATCATCATGGTTACCGACGAAGGCCACATCATCACCAAGAATCCGCTGCTGGCCCCCTTTGTGGTCAAGGGCACGAAGATGTGGCGCAAGCTCGGCGCCTGGTTCTGGCTGGCAACGCAGAACATGGCCGACTTGCCCGACGCGGCGCAGACCATGCTCAACATGATTGAGTGGTGGATCTGCTTGAACATGCCGCCAGCGGAAATCGAGGAAATTGCTCGCTTCAAGAAGCTCACGCCGGCACAGAAAGCCTTGCTGCTCTCCGCGAGTAAGGCCTCGGGCAAATACACCGAGGGCGTGGTCCTGTCGAAGAACCTGGAAACGCTGTTCCGCGCAGTGCCGCCGAGCCTCTACCTCGCCCTGGCCATGACCGAGCCCGAGGAAAAAGCTCAGCGCTGGCGATTGATGGAAGAGCACCAGCAGTCCGAGCTGGAAGCCGCCCTGCAGGTCGCGGCGGAGATTGATCGCCTGCGCGGCATCTCGTGAACGACACCGTCAGGGCTATCCGAGCCCTTCTGCTTAGTAAAAATCGGAAAGAGCACATTTGTACCCCCCTGGCAGTTTCCTCATCTCGCGCCGCTAAATCGAGCGCCCGACGAAACCGATCACCCCGGACTCGGTTTGTCCGCCCTCCTCCAGCACCGGATCCGGGATGCTGAAACTTGGCGCACGGATGCACACCGCTGCCACCTGCCGAGCGTTGCCCATGAACCTCACCGCCTTCACCCGAAGCAAAGCGCCGAAACCCAGAAAGGCTCGCCGTGGCAGTGCCTTCACCGCGGCTGCTCTGCTGGTGGCCGCCGAGCAGTGTCTGGCATTGACTACGCCAACCCTCATAGCCTCCGTCACTTCGCTGCAGTGTCTGGAGTATCGGGTCGTAGGAATCTGCTACTGGCTGCTGTGCACACCGTTCGGCTGCACGGTGCGGACCTCACCGAAGATCCGTCACTTCATTCCCGAGCTGGTGGTATCGAGCTATGCCGACACCGGCGCCAATCCCTGGAGCGAGATGTCGGCGCTGTCGACGCCGACGCTGGCGTCACAAGGGGGTGGCAACCTGATTACGCCCTCGCCGCAGCGCGACAACCTGCCCCGCTTCAAAAATGTCGACGGCATTGGCCATCCCGGCGGGGCAGCCCTCACAGCTCTCGCGCATGCATTCGGTTATGCGTGCCCAAGCGGAGCCGTGCCGTTTGCGCCCTACTACCTCAGCACGCTCGACCCGCTGGCGTGGCGCCAGGCGATCCCCGAGTCCGCCTACCCACAGGCAATGGTCCCGGGGATGCGCGAGATCGGCAACCAGGCTCTCGGGGACATGTGGGGCAGCGTGTATCCGCGCCACGGTTTTCTGGTGCAGCCAGATGACTTCAAGGCGGCTGCCGTGATGGCCCAGCGCGCCAGCGACTTCATCACCCGCGTCGGCCAGCCGCATGTCTATCTACCGCTGCAGCCGATGCCGGCTCCTGGCTATTGGCCGCCGCGGCCGGTGTTGGAGAACAACGTCAACAATCACCGCTGGCAGTTGCTGGTCCCGGTCATCCAGAACACCTGCGCCATCTTCCCCACCCCAACGATCCAGAGCTCCGACGGTGCCTATGCCTGGTCGCTGTGGCGGCCCTACCGCTGCTGCCAGCGTATGGGCCAGACGTTTCTGTTCAGCATCGACTTTGATGGAGGCCAATGATGAAAAACCTCGCGCTCGGGTTGGTGTGCTTCCTCGTGTGCGCCGCGAGCTTAGCCGCAGAGAACGGCTACCACCTCGGTGACCAGGCCCCGGTCCTGGACGACCGCGTGATGTACACCATAGGCGGTGGTTCGGCGGCGGGAGCGCCCTCCTCGCTTTACCGTCCCAATGGCCTTGGCGTCGGTATGTCATGGCGCGCCAACATGATGTGCGGAAACATGAACCTCTCGAACACCCTGCAGAACCAGCTCAACGGCGCCACCCAGGGCTTTCAGCAGATCATGGGCAACGTCATCCAGAGCGCCACGCAGGCAGTAATGTCGTTGCCGGCGATGATCATCCAGCGCGCCAATCCCGGGCTGTATGAGCTGCTGAGCAATGGCGTGCTGCAGGGGCGCATCGACTTTGATCGTTCCAAGCTCACCTGCCAGGCGATGGCGGCGAAAATGGCCGACAAAGTCGATCAAGCTGGCTGGGGCGCGCTGGCTCAGAATCAGGAAATGCAGCACAACCTCGAGCAGTCCGGCGGCGATGCCGTCATGGCGGTGAAGGATACCGAGTCGAACAACGGCAACAACGGCGTCAGTTGGGTCGGTGGGCAGAAAGCCGGTGGTAACGGACAGCAACCCATCCGGGTGACTTCGGATGTGGTCAAGGCCGGCTACAACCTGCTGCACAACCGGGCCGTCGAGGACACCTCGGCCGTCGGGTCGGCTTGCCAGAATGGCGCTATCTGTCAAGCCTGGTCGAGCCCCGAAGAGGCCTCGGAATGGGCGACACGAGTGCTCGGTGAAACCGAGGTGGAAACCTGCGATGACTGCGAGACGCTGCGTGTAACCGCAGGTACAGGCCTGTCGCCGCTGATCCAAGAAACCTACACGGAACACCTGGAAGGCCTGCAGCGCATGGTCTCGGACGCCGACCAGCCTACCCCAGAGAACCTCAGCAAGGTCTCCAGCCCCTTGCTGCAGGTCTCGCGCGGCGTCATTGAGGGGCTGCGCGATGACCCTGATCAGAACCTGCTGTCCCGGCGTCTGGCCAGTGAGACCGCACTGTCCAGCGTGATCTACAAGGCGATGCTGCTGCAACGCACGCTGTTCGCCGGCAGCCATGAGCCGAACGTGGCATCGGCGCAGCCCGCCACCACAGCCCTCAACAGCAACGTCGAAACCCTGGAACGGGAGATCCGCCTGCTGCAAACCGAGCTACAGGTACGCCAGTCGCTGGCCACCAATACCGCCAGCCTGGTTCTTGATCGCCACGCCGGCGGTGCCGACGCCTCGCGCAGCATCGATCAGCGCGACCCGGTGCCGGACCGAGTGCGCCGGGCTGAACAGGAAAGGAGTACGCCATGATCACGTTGTCTATGAGATCCCTGATCGTCCACGTGCTGCTGATTCTCGGCTTCATGCTGGTCATGTTGCTGATTGCCTGGATGGCGCTGCAACTGCCCGCCACCCAACTGGATTGGCTCAATCCGGCGGGGACGGCTGCCACCTACTTCGTATGGTGGCGCGCCCTGCTGTACACACTGATCATCGCCGGGTGGACCGCAGCGTTGCGCATACGGTCAGCGCCTGTGGACCAGAAAAGACTAAAGCGCCTGGGATTGATCGGCTTCAGCTCGATCATCCTGGTCGAACTATCTCGCGTGTGAGGTGCGGCCATGAACATGAGCACCAACAGCTACCTTGAGTACTACCTGTCGCTGCTGGCCTGGATCATCAACAACGGCATCTGGAATACGCTGGTGGACACCGGGCTGTTCGCCGCCCCATTCGGTGCGGTCATCCTGCAGGAATGGCTATCGGCCCGCCAACAGGGTGCTGACGAAGGCAACAAGGGTCTGCTGTCGATCCCTCGCGTCGAGAACCGGCTGTGGATGAGCTACGTGGTCATTCTGTTTGGCTGCATGCCGTTCTTTCCGCTCAACCTATCCTCCGTCACTTTCGACGATGCGGCGAGCCAGCGCTGTGGGGTGTCCATGGCCAAGCCTGCCGACACGGCCTGGGGCGCAACCTTTAATACCATCGGCGAGAAGTCAGCAAACGTGCCGGTGTGGTGGTTTCTCGTGCATGCCATGAGCAAAGGCATCACCGCGGCAGCGACTGCGGCGATTCCCTGCGCGCCCGACATCCGGGCAATGCGCATGGAGATCGACAGCTCGAGGATCAACGACCAGGTGCTGCTACAGGAGGTCGCCGACTTTACTCGAGACTGCTACGGCTTTTCGCGCTCGCGACTATTTACCAATCGTCCCGAGCTGGATGAATCGCAGAGCTACGACGCGTCCTGGATTGGCTCGACCTACCTGCTCAACACACCGGGTTACTACGATACCGATCGCTCGCGAGTACCCAGGGTCGATTGGCCGTACGACGAGACCCGGGACACCTCCCTTCCTCAGCTCGACAACGGCGCTGGCTACCCTACCTGCAAGCAATGGTGGAGCGACGGCGCGATCGGACTGCGCGATCGCTTGGTAGCCGAGGTCAATCCTTCACTGCTGTCGCAACTCAGGGGCTGGCTGACCGGGCGCACCGCTACGGAGGTCGAAGACGCCACCCTGCGCGAACTGGTGAGCCCACGGCAGCAGTCATTGAGCATGGCGCCTGGGCAGGTGTTCCAGGACTATGGCAGCAGTGCCCGGGGCGGCTCGTTGACGCAAGGGCTGAACAACCTGGCCACCAACACCGGCCTTGCGCTGGGCTCGTTCAGCAACTTCCCGGCAATGAATGCGCTACGCGCGGCCTTGCCGATGGTCCAGGCCTTTCTGATCATGGGCACCATCATTAGCCTACCGCTGGTGCTGCTGATTAGCACGTACCAGCTCAAGGCGCTCATGACGATCACATTCGCGCTGTTCACCCTGCACATGCTGACGTTCTGGTGGGAGCTCGCGCGCTGGATCGACTCGAGCATGCTGGAAACGCTGTACAACCAGGTGTCGGCCACAGACCAGGCACTGTTGTCGTTACCGACAGCAGGATTCATGGATGGGACAGTCACCGCTCAGGTGATCGAGTACGTCATGGGCGCAATGTTTGTTTTGCTACCGATGATCTTTATCGGCGCAATGAGTTGGGCGGGGTATAACGTGGGAAGTGCTATCCAGACTCTTCTTACTCGAGGAACGGAGGCCGCTCAGACACAAGCAGGAAGAGGCTCCACACAGCTAATGGCAGGTGTCCAGAAACTCAAATAAGACTCTACTTGAGCGACCCGTACTCGTCATACAGCTCTGGATACTTGTGTTGATGTTGAGGGTGACTGACCTGATGCACACCAGGTTCCTCATCACCGGATGCCGTAATGGGCAGTGCCGCCATGGCCCAGAGAGCCAACAAGCCGATCGCCAGGAACAGTGCAACTGACGCAACCGCAAGGACGAGGAGCAATTTGACAATCTGCAAGCCAAATCGCCGATACTTGCAAGGTACTGAAGCCAATATGCTGGAGTGCAGCACTTTCGTTTCGAGCCGCTGCATCATTCGACCAGCACCAGCCGCAGTGCGAATGAGAAACCTGCCGAGACCGGTCCGGCGGGACCTGGCAGAAGCTGGAGTCGACATTTGGTTGCCTCCTATACCCGTCACTGCGATCGCGGCCAAGCCGCTACCGCCAATTTGGATCCAAGCTCTAGCTTACTCCTCCGTCGCTAAATTCCATGACCGTTGATCACTTGGAATACGCGGGTTATCGCCGGTGGCGCTCATTGGATAGGGGACATTGCATCCACCGAAAAGCGCCATTGACGCTACATCGGTCGCTTGGTAAACCAATTATGCAATCGCTGGTTTTCCAGCACCCCAGGTAGCCATAACCTTTGAGGCTACGTCACGATGTGATGGTTACCCCAAAATGCGATTCGCGTTCGGCAGCTCGCATGGTCACCGCTCCCCGGTGATGAACGCTTTCTAATCCCCTGGGTTCGCTGAACCAGCGTCTTCGTTGCACCCTACTCACATCCATTCCAGTGCTGGGAACTCTCCCACACAGGGTGGCGTTCCTCCGCACTCTTTGGAGGATCTCATCATGCTGCGTTTCACAGGCACTGAACTTCACGCCGTGTTGGCCGAGGCCGGTATCAATGGTTGCAGATTGATACTGGTCAAGGACCACGGTGTTTACCTCATGTCCGAGATTGGCGAAAGCAAACCGGACGGTGGCGGCCGCAAACGCGTGGCCTATGCCACTGGCTGCAACCCCTACGTCGACGACTTCGATACCTGGTGGAATCGCGCCCGCGAAGAATTCGGCGGCGATGATTTTGCCGAGTACTTCGACATCGATGATCCTGTCCTCGCCAGCCTTCGCGGCACTGCAGGATCGTTGGTGGTAGAGGCCACCTCCACCCACCTGTACCTGGCCGCCGAGGTTGATCCGGCAGGCAAATCTTAAACGCCGAATCGATCTCCACGCGTACCCAGAGCGGCACCTTAACCGGGCCTCTCTGGGCGCCTCTCGCATCCATCTTCAGTCGCTTGAAGATCGCCGTTTGTCAGGTGTCCAAGGACGGAAGTCTTCGCTGGAACTCCCTGGATAGAGCCATCCATGTGAGGTGTAGATCGGAGATTGACCTCACGTCCAAGCGCGGTTTAATAGATGGACGCACCCTGCTCAGTGCCTTGTTCAGATTGAGCAGGTCCACGCACGAACCTCACATGAGGTGTCGCGGGATCAGCTACGCGGAGGTCCCAATGTCCAGGATGAAGCGCTTTTCCGATGCGGTGGTGCTGAGCCCAGGCGTTTGGCAGCAGTTCATTGAACCTGCCACAGGCGAGGAACCGATTGGACAGTCAGGCCTGCGCTTGGCGGACCTGCTCAACAGCGTGCTGACTTCGGCACCGCGTCCTTCACACTGCCCCATCGAGCTGCAACTCGACCGCTTGCGGCACAACGGCACTTCAGTATCTGCTCACCTGCCGCAGCTTCAGCTGGCTCGCATCACGCCACACAGGGGCCCGGCTTTTCTGCTCATCCGGCTACCCGGCGAGATCGTAGTAGATATCGCCGCCCTCTAACCATGCATCACCGCTACTGCCTGACTACCCCACCGGGAACCCTTCCCGGCCGGGCAGCGTTCCCCTTCTTTGACTGGAGAACGTCATGTCCGATATCTACCTGGACGTCACCAACAAGATTGTCAGTGCCCTGAGCCAAGGGGTCATCCCCTGGATCAAACCCTGGACCACTTCGGGCTCAAGTGCTGACGCACCTTTCCCCATTAACGCGATCACCCGGCGACCCTACGCCGGCATCAACATTCCACTGCTGTGGGCCGAAGCGCGTCTGCGCGGGTACCGCCAGGATCGCTGGCTCACCTACAACCAGGCGCGGAAAGCCGGTGGGCATGTGCGCAAGGGTGAACAATCGACCCTCGCGGTGCTGTACAAACCTATGAGCAAGGAAGCACACGACGAAGACGGTCAGGTCGTCCGTGATGAGCAAGGTAACGTCAAGATGGTGCAGTTCGCACTGCTACGGACGCATTGCCTGTTCAACATTGAGCAGACCGAGGGACTACCCAACGAAGAGCAGCCACGGAATCAGAGCATGGATTCGACAGCGTTCATCGATCATGCCCCTGCCGAGCAACTGCTGATCGCCAGCGGCGCAAGCATCGAACACCGCTATGGGGATGACGCGCTTTATCTACCAATACGGGATCTCATCCAACTACCTACCAAAGCCCAATTCGTGGACGTCGGCAGCTACTACGCGACCGCCCTACACGAGCTGACGCACTGGTCGGGTCACCACGCCCGCCTCAACCGGGAAGGCATCACTGGCGGGCATGGATTCGGCTCTGCGGCGTACGCCTTCGAGGAGTTAGTCGCGGAGATGGGCGCAGCGTTTCTCTGCGCCCTCACCGGCACCCAGGGCGAGTTGCGCCATGAGGAATACTTGGCATACTGGTTGAAAATTCTCAAGGAAGACAAGCGGGCCATCTTCCGCGCCAGCGGTCAGGCGCGAGAGGCGTCCGAGTACCTGTTGGCGCTGCTGCCAGATCAGGCTACCGAGGCAGCGGAACGGCTCACGGCGTGACTTTTCACCTTCAACAGAAAGGCCCCAACCGGGGCCTTTGTTTTACCTGCAACGCGAGCATCGGCCGCTGCAATTGAGCAAGCGATTACTGCAGCCAACTCTCGACGACATCCGAGCCGTGCTCCTGCTTCCACTGCTTGAGGATTTTGTGGTTGCCGCCCTTGGTTTCGACGATCTCGCCGCTGTGCGGGTGCTTGTAGCGTTTAACTTCACGCGGCTTGCGCTGAGCGCCAGTGGAGGCGCTGGAAGTAGTCACGCTCACGCCTTTGGACGGGTCAAGAATGGTGATGACCTGGCGCAGGTTCATGCCGTACTCATCCAGCAAGGCCTTGAGCTTTTGTTCGAACTCGATTTCCTGCTTCAGGCCGGAATCGTTTTTCATCGCGTCCAGTTGTTGAAGTTGAGCGGCCAGTTGAGCTTCCAGCGCTTTGAATTCGGCAAGTTTGGACATGTGAAATCTTTCCTAGGATTGGGGCATGTGCAGCGATATTACCTGAAGCAAAAGTACTAGCCGAGCGTTAATTCGCTATTCAGCTAACTTTTCATGTCTCAAGATGTGCACATATCTACGTGACTAATCAGTCCGGCAAGAACTGGCAAAGATGGCCTACTAGTTCACGAGGTGCAGCACTGTTGCCGATCTTGAACAACATATCGCGCTGACTGCGTGGCAGCTGTTTCGCACATCGCTTGGCTGCTGATCGAATGGCAGCATCGGTATCATGAATCCGGTCGGCCAACAGCACGATCAAAATGGCATCGCTCAACGTCATCAGGCTACCTTCCCCCAAATAATGCCGGACATTCTACCTCCCGAGAAAAGGACAGGCCATTCCGGTCCCACAGGTAACCCGATGCACCAGTCTTCGAATTTCCGCATTCGCGAAAAGGACCAAGGCGTTAAAGGGTAACGGCGGCAACGGTAAGGGGGCACAAGGGTAAGAGGCCTATCCGAAAAGGAAAAGGACCTTCTTAATGCAGAGCAGGTAACGCGATGAAGCGCTGGTGGTTCAAACATCAAAAAGGCAATGCCGCAGAGCCCACACCCGCCCTAGCGCCCGAGGGTTTTTTGCTCCCGCTCCCCGCTGAATCCCTGCTGTGTGCCGACCACCGGAAAAAGCTGCTGGAGCGCATCTGGCAATACACGGCGCTTTCGGAACCTCAGTTCAATCAGCTCTACCTTGATCCGATCCGCCGCTACGCCGTCTATGTACAGCAACTCCCCGCCAGCGAAAGCCACCACCATGCTTATCCGGGCGGCATGCTGGACCATGGACTGGAACTGGTGGCCTGCAGCTTGAAGTTACGCCAGTCGTACCTGCTACCCAGCGGCGCCGCACCGGAAGATCAGGCCGCGCAGGCGGACGCCTGGAGCGCGGCGATTGCCTACGGCGCCCTGCTCCATGACATTGGCAAAATTGCCGTTGACGTGCAGGTGGAGTATCAGAATGGTGAGGTGTGGCGCCCTTGGCACGGGCCACTGAACCAACCCTACCGTTTCCGCTACCACCCCGACCGGAATTACAAGCTACACGGCGCCGCCGCCGGGCTGCTTTATACACAGATTTTGACGTCCCGTCAGCTCGACTGGCTCAGCCACTACCCGGTCTTGTGGGGCCACCTGCTCTTCCTGCTCGCCAACCATTACGAGCACGCCGGCACCCTCGGCGAACTGGTGCTGCAAGCGGACCGGGTCTCCACCGCGCAGAACATCGGCGCCAATCCCACCAAGGCCCTGCAGGCACCCAAACACTCGCTGCAGCATCACCTGCTCACGGGCTTGCGACACCTGGTCAAGAACGAGTTCAAGCTCAATCAGCCCGGCGCCGCCGGTTGGCTCACAGAGGACGAACTGTGGCTGGTAAGCAAGACGGCCACCGACAAACTGCGCGCCTACCTGCTCGCTCAGGGCGTGGATGGCATCCCCTCCTCCAATATCGCCTTGTTCGATGAGCTGCAATCACATGGATTGGTGGACGGTACACCAGAAGGGAAAGCGGTATGGAGCGCGACCATTACAGACGATGACTGGCAACATCGCTTTACCTTTCTTCGTCTGCAGCCAAGCCTTATCTGGGCCGATGAACCTCGGCCACGGTGCTTTCGTGGCACGGTTGAACCGATGATGGACCATCCCCTACCAAACAGTGAACCCAGCGAATCGAGCACTGATGCGCCGCAGACTTCTGCGGATGAAGAGCGGCCGACCGCAGCGCACTTTGGTGAGGATTTCCCCTACCTCGACGATTTGGTGGATATGTTGGAAGATCCGGGCCAGCTTGAGGCTGAATCAAGCACTGGAAACTTGCAGTCCGCAACTGCCCCTTCCCAGGATGCCATCGGGCTGGCATTTCTAGGGTGGCTGCGCGACGGTGTCCGCAGTCATCGATTGGTTATTAACGACAGCAAAGCAAAGGTCCACACCGTGGAAGGTGCTTTTTTCGTGGTCACGCCGGGCATTTTCCAACGCTATGTCTCTGAGCAACCAGCGTCGGCCGAAGCGGATCCTCAAAACCAAGGATGGCAACGCGTCCAACGTGAATTTGAGAAACTGGGTGTTCATGTGAAAAAGCCCAACGGCCGGAACATTTGGATCTGCAAGGTAAGAGGACCACGAAAAGCAGGAACTCTTAATGGATACTTGCTTCGTGAGAGCTGTTACATTTCTGATCAGATGCCAGAGGACAACAAATTCCTTAAAATCTGGCCATAAACAGAAAATAATCATGAAGATAGCGTGCCGCTTGTTTCTGAACGTAGCTCACGTGAAAAGACGCAGCCGAATGCTTGATGTTCTCGTTAGCATGAGGCAATCTGCCACAACGGACTGAAGAAAAATTTGCACGCAGGGAGAATAGCATCTTGTCTAGGGCACTGGAAAAAATAATCTACAAAGATCTGGATGGCGCTGCTAAGAAAGATTATTCGACGTTCATTCAGATCGCTTCAAATTATCATGAGAGACTAAAGCCCGACCAGTACCCAGCATTCCTAGCTGTATACTTTGAAGTAGGGAAACGCTTCAAAAAACACGCATGGAGTGGAAAGAGAGAACTGAAGGATGTTGGATATTACGCACATTTTTCAGGCAAGAATTATTGCGACGACTTTTTCTTCGCAACAATTTGGCTAATAAAACACACTCAAGCGCTTAATCTCTTTATCGAAGTTTCAGAAACCATTCAAGAACTGATAATTTCAGAAAATTACGCTACCGCGCTTGCGGTGGCTCATGACTTCCAGAAGGCTCACGGATGGAGTTTCTGGGTGCTAGAGGCGGTAATATATCTAACAAACAAGGTACATGGTTCTGAAGAAACTATAAAACTAGCCAGGCAGATAAGAGAAAGCACAGACGGTAGAATAATTGGACTTGCCGCCAGCATATTCGCTGAGCGCGTGGACGACCGGTACTCCGTCGACAACTTTGTATCGAAATGGCATGAAATAATACCTAAATATATTGAAAAGCCAGAAATACGAAACCACTACTTATTCCATGTATTAGGCATTTCCGACTTAAAAGACTCGCTTGGAGACGTATTACTTCAAGATTTTTCGATATCAATATTTGACTGCTACAACTCATGTGTAGAATCAGTACACTCACTAATAGCCTCCAACCCAGGAATGCTGAAAGAAAGTGTAGCAAAATGTATTGAGGTATTGATATCTGGCGGAATCAAAGACCCTCGATTAAAAAAGCTTTCCCTCTTGCTTACCGGTGAGCCGACGACTATAAGTCAAAGCACACGACCTAATGCAAAGCTTGCATATCAGGCACTGATTAACCACTCCGCAAACAAATCCGATGTGCCATCAGCACTTGAGTTCATTTACGAACTCAATGAAAATGGCGCAATGGCATTTGAAGCGCTGGGAAAGTTAGAAAAAGAGAGTTTGGGGCTAAGATTTATCCCCCTAGGCGTATGTCTTTCTGGGTTCAGCGTAAACCTATTCAGTAAAGATCCTGAAAAATCAGTCTCTCAGCCATGGATTACGCTATTAAATTCCTCTATAGCGATTGAAGACTTTTTTGTTTTGCCATGCAACCACGCATGGGAACTTATTGAGAAAATCTCGAACTCACACACCAACGAGCAAGTGGTTAGGCAGGCAAAACTACTCTTAAATGCCCGCAACAACTCAGTCGACAAGGATTCATTCCAGTCAATCTCATGTAATTCGGCTTTATGGCTCGGTTATTATTTCATTGAAGAAGGGCGCCACACCGAAGTCGAAATCATTATCAAGCATTTATCCAGCAGACAACCCTTCTGGAAAAGGCAAGCAATCAAGTTAAAGCTCAATCTCCTAAGCCGAAACCATAACACCGAAGACGCATTAACTCTTGCCTATCAGTCAATTGAAAACAATCACGTACAAAGCTTCGAATACCCATTCGCAATTATATTCGAAGACAACACCTGGGGCGACTTCAAACATTTCAACCCGACAGAGACAGCGATTGTCGCCCATTTTACGAACGCCACACTCGAATCAAAAGACGAAGATATACTCTACATATGTAAAATGGCCTGTAAACGCATCCACCAGGAACTAGGCGGCAAAGAAATTCTTAAAGCAGTACTTTCAGAACAAGAAAAAAAGGCAGCAATTACACTTTTCTCCAAAGTTTGGACCGAGGAAAACCTCACATTCTTGAACTTCAAGACCAGTCGCGAGGCTATGAATGAGCGCCTTGATGTACTTCGCCTGCTAGTACAAACGCACCCAGAAGGTGAGCAAGAGTATGCAGCTGAAATCATGGATATTACTCTTCGGGAATCTCAGTGGGAGGGGTTAAGCCATGTAGACGAGACACGAATATTCGTCAATGAAGCCGGAATATCAAGATGGGCAGACAAAGAACTTCGCCCAGATTTCGAAACATGGAAAAAAGCACATGCAATAACGTTCACCGAGGATCTTGCAGAAGAAATTTTCCAGTTTGCAAACTCGCCTACAAAAGAACGACTAGATGAAATAGCGGGCAGCAGCATGTCGGACGAGCACAAAATATTGCTTACCATCATAGCTCGCCTGGAAAACAAATTCCTTAACGACCCTTTAGACGGCCTTCACTGCTATCTGAGCGCTAGAATTAGGCATGGGACTATTAAAAACACGGTACTCGGCCCGCTAGATGAAGCAGGCTTTCTAGCTGTTGGAGAGCGGTTAGACGACAGCATTGATAGATTGATGCATGAATTTTCTCACTACCATAAAGTAGAAATAGTTACTCCTGCACTATTGGAGCTATCAGCTGGACTAGTTAACCTGATTAATGACGCTCTCGCGAACAAGATCCGTATAAAAAGCGAAAAGCATCCGCATGGATTTATCTCAATAGGTAATAGTCAAGCCGGCTTCAGCAGAACGGCTCCGTTAATCGGCACGATGCTGGACTTCAACACATTTGTATCAGTGGTATTCACAACATTTTGGAAGCTCCTAGAACCTTCATTGCAGAGCCTTCACGATTACTTCAACGGAGACTTCCAGCAGCAAATTTATAATATGTTCGACCAAGCCATACACAAAATACAAGTCATTGGTGATGGTTCTAGAACCTTGGTTGCGGGTCTGACAAGAATAAAGAATTTGACATGCCAAAAATGTGTTGTTGCTGCGGGCTGGTTTCAACCTCATAGCAATCTGACCGATCGCGTTTTTTCATTCGATGAAGCGATTAGCATTGCAACCAAGGTGTCAAAAAATATCTACCCGCGTTTTAATGCAATAGTTGAAGTTGAGAAAAATGACTCGCTTGATTTAAAGCTTACAGCCATTGGGATGACCGCCATAGTTGAAGCGCTTACCACACTACTTGAAAATTGCTGGAAATACTCAGGATTGTATGACAAGGAATACACCATAGATATAATGTCCAGCATCAATAGCGCAAATGACATTCTCTCTGTAGCGATCTCAAACCCTCTATCTTCAAACCGATTGAATCAGTTGACACCAGAGTTCTTAGAGAGTATTCGCGCGCGATTTCAAAAAGAACTTGTCATTGAGAACATAGCTACAGAGGGAGGCACCGGACTGCCGAAGATCGCCAGACTGTCACACAAGATTGATCGAGGCATTTGCCCGCTCCCATTAGATATCAAAATTGAAGGCAGCAATTTTGTGGTAATGGCCTTTATCCCACTTCACAAGCGTGCCGAGGCTTACGATGTCTACAATTACTGACCTCAGGATCTTGATAGTAGAGGATGACAACCCAAAACTTAGCGCAATTAATCAATGCCTCAGCGAAGAGCTAATGATCAAAAGCATCATAAGCGCCAAGTCGCTAACTAGTGCCATGCAGTTATTGGAGTCAGAAAATTTTGATCTCTGCATAGTAGATATGTCAATCCCCACCTACGATTTTGATGCAGATACAACCGGGGGCGAACCTCAATCAAAAGGAGGCATCGATATACTTCGCTTCCTACAGAGTGAAAGAGAAAAAACCAAGGCAATAATTATCACACAATACAGTGAGTTCCCTGACGGTAACGGCGCTGCTTCCACCCTCGAGTGTTTAACCGACCAGCTTCTAAAAAAATTCAGAACAACATTAATAGCAGTTCTATTTTATGCCAGCCAGAAAAGCGACTGGCGCAACAAACTAAAACTGTCCATCTACGGTGAGTTCAATGGCTGTTAAAGTACTTATTTCTGAAGACACTCCCTACAAAGCACAGCTTCTTTCCGACGCTCTTTCAACCTTTGATATCTCCGGACTAGAACTCATCTTTGCAAAAAACGGATATGAAACTAGGTGCGCCCTGCGCGAGCACGCCGGAACAATAGACCTACTTCTGCTCGACCTTGTACTTCCAAATCGCGAGGGAGACACTCCAAGCGCATCGGTGGGAATTGAACTTTTACGCCAAATCTTAGATGACGAAGAGTACTTACCTCCTACAAGTATAGTTGGAACCACAGCAGACAACGAGGCCATGGGTAAATATGAGGAGTCTTTCAAGAACCTCACCACACAAATTTTATTAGTTACTCCAGAGCTAACAGCATGGCGATTCTCGCTTGAAAAATTAATCAGCCATATAGTCCGATCTCAACAACACCCTAAAGAAAGATTGGTGGATGTATGCTTCATAACTGCTCTTCGTTACCCTGAGCTAACCGCAGTACTGGGCTTACCTATAAGCTGGACACCGGAGCAGAGTCTTGGCAACGGTGTACTGATACAAGAGGGAACGGCAGAAATTGATGGAAAGTTGAGGAAGTTTGTCTGTGCGCACTCAAGTCAAATGGGCATGATTGCTGCATCCTTTATGACAAGAGTTCTTTGGGAAAAATATTACCCCAAATTGATCGTAATGACAGGCATATGCGGCGGAGTTAGAAATGTAAACCTTGGCGATGTTATTGTAGCAGATAGAAGTTGGGACTGGCAAAGTGGGAAATGGTTACATTCAGGTGAGTTTGACTCTGCGCCGGATCACAAAGAGGCCTCACCGGATATCGTGGCATTGGCCAGAGGAACAGAAGATATATCTTTGCAGTTCTGGAAAAGCCAAGATCAGCGCCCAGGAACTCAACCAAAGGTACACGTAGGACCGATGCTTTCTGGAAGTGCGGTAGTCGAAGACCCTAGCAAGCATGCCATATTTGTTAAGCAGCATCGCAAAGCTATTGCAGTGGATATGGAATGTTATGGAGTATATTTTGCTGCAGACATGTCGGTGGATCCTCAATCTAAATTTATCTGCATAAAATGCGTATCGGATTTAGCCGACCGAAACAAAACTGACAACTATCAGAATTATTGCGCGGAGCTAAGTGCTACTATTGGATTCGAAGTTGCGCTGAAGTTCCTACGTTCGGCTCAAAGATAAAGACTTTTACTTTGCTCGTGTTTGACCCGTTTGACAGGAAAGCTCCGAACCTAGTGGCTTCTCCATGAGAAGCCACCACCTACCACAAGGCGTATACAAGTTAGTTTCTCCCTCATCCAACACATCGACATGGGACGGTAGTTTTCCGATAGAGGTCAACGGGTATCATGCGTCGATGGGCCGCGAAGAAGCCCTGGTATACAATGTCTGCGCTGGGTCGCTGCGACCATCTCAGAGGATGTTTCAGGTACAACTGACGATCAGTGAGCGGTTCAACCCCCGCGGGCAAAAACTCGCATTTGATAGTCAGTGACTGACTGGAACAGAGACTCAGCTATCAGGCGTAATCTTCCCACCTCTATTGCAGGCGCGCCAGCATCCTGAGCTTCATGGTACCGGCGCATTGTCTCAATTGCCTGGGTGTAGGCTTGGTGGTCGGGCGGCAAATCTTGGCCTATCTGGGCATCAGTGCCTCGATGTCAGTGAATCGATTCAGACGGAATGCCGGCCTCCAGCAACTGGAAATTCACTACCCCGTGGTAGACGGAGTCGGCCAAGCTCTAAGCCGCTCGACCATATTCGGAGATGCTCCACTATCTTGGGTGTCCTGATGCGCCCTTATCGCATCAAGGGCTTCGCGTAGTAGCTGCTAGCCGGTTTTGGCCGCGCCTTCCACGCTTCGCTTCATGCCCTGCCGCTTTTGCTCTGTTAAGCCATTATAGGGCGATAGCGACGGTGTGATGATGGCATCATTCCAAGGCTTTGTGTTCCCCCAGTTCGGGCCTAATCGCTGCAAACCGGGCCCCACGAAAATATCAACAGCTTCCAGACCTGCGCCACACCGGTAGCAGCCACGCTTGTCGTCGATGGGTCGCGAAGCGGCCCCAATATCCAAGCGCCGGGTCGATAGATGCCGGGAAGAGCCAAGCGTATCTCCCACCTACGCTGCTTTCGAAAAATCGCTCCTCCTAACGTGAGTCATTAGGTCCCATGAAAACAGCATGCCCATCACAATCCGCTGTAAACCAGCAAAAGCCAAACTAATAATGGGGGACCAGGTGGGGGACCAAAAACACCTAGGCACAAAAAAGCCCCGAAAAATCAGGGCTTTGATGAAAAATAGTGGCGGAAGCGTAGACATTCGAACTCGAAAATCGCTTAGCGATACCTCCCCTGGCCCCACACCAACTAGACGGCATCGCTACGACGCTCCCTCGGAATACCGCAGAGACAGAGACTAAGGCGAAACGCATGCGTTGGTACCCAACGGGAGCGAATCGGGCTTCGATTCTCCGACCCGACAATTAACTCTAGATTCTCACGGGTTTGCGGCCAAGGCACGTGGTTAGCGATAGCACCACGGTAGGCCCAACAAAAAAACGCCAGAGACATCAAAAATCTTCGGTGGGGCAAAAAGTGGGGCAAAAATGCCCATCGCCGAAAAACGTACAGGCACAAAAAAATCCAGTCACCGCTAAGTGACTGGATTCTTTGGAGTTATTTGGTCGGGACGGAGTGATTCGAACACTCGACCCCTTGCACCCCATGCAAGTGCGCTACCGGGCTGCGCTACGCCCCGACTGGGCTTTGAAGCATGTCCTCAATGTTGCTGAGGACGTTGAAGAATGTACCCTAACCATCTGATAAGTGGAAGCTTTTTCTTAAAAAAATTCCACCTATGCGAAAGATCTCACTTCTTCAAAACCACCAACACATCCTCCAACTCAACAATCATCTGCCGAATCAGCTGCTTGTACTGGCTGGATTCATCCTTAGCCTCATCACTGGAGAGCCGTAACCGCGCCCCGCCAATGGTGAACCCCTGGTCATAAAGCAGCGCACGAATCTGGCGGATCATCAGCACATCCTGCCGCTGATAATACCGCCGATTCCCCCGCCGCTTCACAGGGTTAAGCTGGTCGAACTCCTGCTCCCAGTACCGGAGCACGTGTGGCTTTACAGCACACAGCTCGCTGACTTCACCAATGGTGAAGTAGCGTTTGCCCGGTATGGGGGGCAGTTCGTCGTTATGGCTTGGTTCCAGCATAGGCCTCAACCCGGGCCTTCAACTTCTGCCCTGGACGAAAGGTGACGACGCGCCGTGCAGTGATCGGGATCTCTTCCCCTGTTTTAGGGTTGCGGCCCGGCCGCTGGCGTTTGTCGCGAAGGTCGAAGTTGCCGAAACCGGACAGCTTCACCTGCTCGTTCTCTTCAAGTGCGTGCCGAATTTCTTCGAAAAACAGCTCGACCAGCTCCTTGGCCTCACGCTTGTTAAGCCCCAGCTCCTCGTACAGCCTTTCGGCCATCTCAGCTTTCGTCAGAGCACCCATGCCGTTATTTCCTTAACGTGGTGTTCAACCTTTGTTCGAGCGAGGTGAGGATGTTTTGCAGGGTAGTGTTCACCTCATCGTCGTTAAGAGTGCGCGATGGATGCTGCCAGGTCAAGCCAACGGCAAGGCTTTTTCTATCAGGATCAATGCCTTTACCTTGGTAGACATCAAACAGCCTGAGGTCTGTGAGCCATTCGCCTGCATTGTCACGAATTAATTCAAGCACCGCGCTAGAAGCTACATCACGTCCTGCAATCAAAGCCAGGTCGCGACGGGTTTCCGGGAACTTGGACAGCTCGCTGAATTTCGGCAGGCGGCCTTCGACCACATCGCCCAGCACCAGCTCGAACAGGAACACCGGGCGATCCAGGCCCAGGGCTTTGGCCAGCTCTGGGTGGATGGCGCCAAGGTAGCCGACCAGTTTGCCGTCGCGCTCGATGGCGGCGGTCTGGCCTGGGTGCAGGGCTGGGTGTTTGCCGGCGCTGAAGGTGAAGTCGCTCAGGGCGCCGGAGTAGCCCAGCAGGGCTTCGACGTCGGCTTTTACGTCGAAGAAGTCGACGCCGTCGCGGCCGTTGGCCCAGCCTTCTGGCAGGCGGCTGCCGGTGATTACGCCGGCAATCATTGGCTGCTGTTGCAGGTCACCCAGTTGGCCGACGAAGCGCAGGCCGCTTTCGAACAGGCGCACGCGGTCTTGCTGGCGGTTCAGGTTGTGCTGCAGTGCCTTGACCAGGCCCGGCCACAGCGAGGCGCGCATGGCGGCCATGTCGCTGGAAATGGGGTTGGCCAGCAACAGCGGCTCTACGCCCGGGCTGAACAGTTCGAACAGTTTCGGGTCGATGAAACTGTAGGTGATGGCTTCCTGGTAGCCGCGGGCAACCAGCAGGCGGCGCAGGGTCGGCAGGTCACCGCGGGTTTCCGGCTTGCCTTTTGGCGCCAGGCGGGCTTGCGGGTAGCGAACCGGCAGGTTGTTGTAGCCGTACAGGCGGGCCAGCTCTTCGATCAGGTCCACTTCCAGGCTGATGTCGAAGCGGTGGCTCGGGACGTTGACGGTCCACTGCGCTACACCTTCAGAGCCGCCACTCTTGGTGGTGGTCAGCTCCAGAGCGTTGAGCAGTTGCTCGACCTGGGCTGGGTCCATTTCCATGCCGAGCATCTGGGTGATGCGTTCGGCGCGCAGGGTGACGGGGGCCACTTTTGGCAGGTGTTGCTCGCTGACAGCTTCAACGACCGGGCCGGCTTCGCCGCCAACGATGTCCAGCAGCAGCTGGGTGGCGCGCTCGATAGCTTCGCGGGCCAGCTGCGAGTCGACGCCGCGCTCGTAGCGGTGCGAGGCATCGGTGTGCAGGCCGTAGGAACGGGCTTTACCGGCAACGGAAATCGGCTCGAAGAAGGCGCTTTCCAGGAACAGGTCGCGGGTTTTTTCGGTGTTCACACCGCTGTGCTCGCCACCCATGACGCCGGCGATGGCCAGGGCGCGGGTGTGGTCGGCGATTACCAGGGTGTCTGCGCGCAGGGCAACTTCCTGGCCGTCGAGCAGGACGAGTTTTTCGCCCTCTTCGGCCATGCGTACGCGGATGCCGCCGTTGATTTCTGCCAGGTCGAAGGCGTGCATCGGCTGGCCGAGTTCGAGCATCACGTAGTTGGTGATGTCGACGGCGGCGTCGATGCTGCGCACATCGCTGCGGCGCAGGCGTTCGACCATCCACAGTGGGGTCGGCTTGCTCAGGTCGACGTTACGGATAACGCGGCCCAGGTAGCGTGGGCAGGCAGCCGGGGCGCTGACCTCCACCGGGCGCACTTCGTCGTGGGCAGGCGCTACGGCAGGCACCACCGGGCGGGTGACCGGGGTGTCATACAACGCGCTGACGTCGCGGGCCAGGCCGGCGATGGACAGGCAGTCACCGCGGTTGGGCGTCAGGCCGATCTCGATGCTGGCGTCGTCCAAGCTCAGGTAGGTGCGAATGTTTTCGCCAACCGGGGCATCAGCCGCCAGCTCCAGCAGGCCGTCGTTCTCTTCGCTGATTTCCAGCTCGGCCGCCGAGCACAGCATGCCGAAGGACTCGACGCCGCGCAGCTTGGCCTTCTTGATCTTGAAGTCGCCAGACAGCTCGGCGCCGATCATGGCGAACGGCACCTTGATGCCTGGGCGGGCGTTAGGGGCGCCGCACACGACCTGGAAAGTTTCCTGGCCGTTGCTCACCTGGCACACGCGCAGCTTGTCGGCGTCCGGGTGCTGTTCGGTGGCGAGGATTTCGCCCACGACAATGCCGCTGAACTGGCCGGCAGCGGGGGTAACGCTGTCGACTTCGAGGCCGGCCATGGACAGGCGGGCGACCAGTTCGTCACGGGAGACTTGCGGGTTTACCCAACCGCGCAGCCACTGTTCACTGAATTTCATGCTGTTCTCCTAGAATGTGCGTCGATTGGGCCTAGCGGAATTGGGCAAGGAACCGCAGGTCGTTGTCGAAGAACAGACGCAAATCGTTGACGCCATAGCGCAGCATGGCCAGGCGCTCGGCGCCCATGCCGAAGGCGAAGCCCTGGAACTCTTCAGGGTCGATGCCGGACATGCGCAGCACGCTCGGGTGCACCATGCCGCAGCCCATCACTTCCAGCCAGCCGGTTTGCTTGCACACGCGGCAGCCGTTGCCGGAACACATCACGCACTGGATGTCGACTTCGGCGGACGGCTCGGTGAAGGGGAAGAACGACGGGCGGAAACGCACCGCCAGTTCTTTTTCGAAGAACACCCGCAGGAATTCTTCGATAGTGCCCTTGAGGTCGGCGAAGTTGATATCGCGATCGATCAGCAGGCCTTCGACCTGGTGGAACATCGGCGAGTGGGTGATATCCGAGTCACAGCGGTATACGCGGCCCGGGCACACAATGCGGATGGGCGGCTGGGTCGACTCCATGGTCCGCACCTGCACCGGCGAGGTGTGGGTGCGCAGCAGCATGTTGGCATTGAAGTAGAAGGTATCGTGCATCGCCCGCGCCGGGTGGTGGCCAGGGATGTTGAGCGCTTCGAAGTTGTGGTAGTCGTCTTCGACCTCTGGGCCTTCGGCAATGCCGTAGCCGATGTGGGTGAAGAACTGCTCGATGCGCTCGAGTGTACGGGTGATCGGGTGCAGGCCACCGGTGGCCTGGCCGCGGCCTGGCAGGGTGACGTCAATGCATTCGGCAGCCAGGCGAGCGCTGAGCTCGGCTTCTTCAAAGGCAGCCTTGCGGGCATTGAGCACAACGGTGACGCGCTCTTTGGCGTCGTTGATCAGCGCGCCGACTTTCGGCCGCTCTTCGGCTGGCAGGTTGCCCAGGGTCTTCATCACCTGGGTCAGTTCGCCCTTCTTGCCGAGATAATTAACCCGGATCTGTTCCAGGGCATTGATGTCTTCAGCGCGCTCCACGGCCTCTAGGGCTTGGGAGACCAGCGCATCCAGGTTTTCCATGTACAGACTCCAGATACGAAAATAGGGGAAGAGCTTTGAAGGCTCTTCCCCTATCGATGACGTTCAATGCCCGACGGCGCTAGCGCCGCCGGGTGATTGTCGCGGGTACTTAAGCCAGAACGGCTTTAGCTTTCTCGACAATCGCAGCAAACGCCGCTTTTTCGTTCACTGCCAGATCGGCCAGAACCTTACGGTCGATTTCGATCGAAGCCTTTTTCAGGCCAGCAATCAGACGGCTGTAGGACAGACCGTTATTGCGGGCACCGGCGTTGATACGAGCGATCCACAGTGCGCGGAACTGACGCTTCTTCTGGCGACGGTCGCGGTAGGCGTATTGGCCTGCCTTGATGACCGCTTGCTTGGCTACGCGGAATACGCGCGAGCGTGCACCGTAGTAACCTTTAGCCAGTTTCAGAATTTTCTTGTGACGCTTACGAGCGATGACGCCACGCTTAACACGAGCCATGAGTAACTTCCTCTATCTTAACCAGAATTAACGAACGCGCAGCATGCGCTCGACTTTTGCCACGTCAGACGGGTGCAGCAAGCTGGCACCGCGCAGTTGACGCTTACGCTTGGTCGACATTTTGGTCAGGATGTGGCTCTTGAAAGCGTGCTTGTGCTTGAAGCCCGAAGCTGTCTTCAGGAAGCGCTTCGCAGCACCGCTTTTGGTTTTCATTTTTGGCATGTTGGAACTCCGCATTCGATAAAATTACACATAATCATCAGGCCTGCCGTGCCCGGGAGATTACTTCTTTTTCTTGGGGGCGATGACCATCATAAGCTGGCGTCCTTCCATCTTCGGATGCTGCTCAACGGTGCCGTATTCAAGCAGGTCATTTTCAACCCGCTTCAACAGCTCCATGCCCAGCTCCTGGTGGGCCATCTCACGACCACGGAATCTCAGAGAGATCTTGGCCTTGTCCCCATCGGTAAGGAAACGTACCAGGTTGCGTAGTTTTACCTGGTAATCCCCATCCTCCGTCCCTGGACGAAACTTGATTTCTTTGATCTGGATCTGCTTCTGGTTTTTCTTGGCTTCGTTGGCCTGCTTCTTCTTCTCGAAGAGGTGCTTGCCGTAGTCCATGACCTTGCAGACGGGCGGTACCGCGTCTGCAGAGATTTCTACCAGGTCCAGCTTCGCTTCATCAGCGATACGCAGCGCTTCATCAATCGAGACGATGCCAACCTGCTCGCCGTCTGCGCCAATTAACCGAACCTCGCGGGCCGAGATATTCTCGTTGATCGGGGCCTTCGGTACAGCACGCTTATCGTTTCTCATTTCACGCTTAATAGTCATTACTCCGATTCTTGGCGACCACGCCGGGAAACCGCTTGTGTCAGAAGCTCAGCGAATTGGGCGACGGGCATGGAGCCCAGGTCTGCGCCTTCGCGAGTACGCACTGCAACGGTCTGCGTTTCGACTTCGCGATCCCCTATAACCAAAAGGTACGGGACCTTGAGCAAAGTATGCTCGCGGATTTTAAAGCCGATCTTCTCATTTCTCAAGTCCGACTTGGCACGGAAACCGCTACCGTTCAGAGATTTCTCAACCTCGAGGGCGAAATCGGCCTGTTTGTCGGTGATATTCATGATCACCGCCTGGGTCGGTGCCAGCCACGCCGGGAACACACCCGCGTAGTGCTCGATCAGCATGCCGATAAAGCGCTCGAACGAACCGAGGATGGCGCGGTGCAGCATGACCGGGCGAACACGGCTGTTATCTTCGGCGATATAGCTGGCATCCAGACGCTCTGGCAGGTTCGGGTCGTACTGCAGGGTACCACACTGCCAGTTACGGCCGAGGCAGTCGCGCAGGGTAAACTCGATTTTCGGGCCATAGAAAGCGCCCTCGCCTGGCTGGTATTCCCACTCCAGGCCCGATTCGTTCAGGGCGTCGGCCAGTGCCGATTCGGCACGGTCCCACAGCTCTTCAGAACCGACACGCTTGGCCGGACGGGTGGACAACTTCATGGCGATATCGCTGAAGCCGAAGTCTTTGTACACGTCCAGGGTCAGCTTGATGAAGTCGGCGGCTTCTTTCTTCACCTGGTCTTCGGTGCAGAAGATGTGCGCGTCGTCCTGCACGAAGCCACGCACGCGCATGATGCCGTGCAGGGCGCCGGACGGCTCGTTACGGTGGCAGGCACCAAACTCGGCCAGGCGCAGCGGCAGGTCGCGGTAGCTTTTCAGGCCCTGGTTGAACACCTGCACGTGGCACGGGCAGTTCATCGGTTTTACCGCGTAGTCACGGCTTTCCGACGACGTGGTGAACATGTTCTCGGCGTAGTTGGACCAATGCCCGGAACGCTCCCAGAGAATACGGTCAACAACCTGCGGGGTCTTGATTTCCAGGTAGCCGTTGGCGCGCTGAACCTGGCGCATGTACTGCTCAAGCACTTGGTATACAGTCCAGCCGTTGGCATGCCAGAACACCATGCCCGGGGCTTCTTCCTGCAGGTGGAACAGGTCGAGCTGCTTGCCGATCTTGCGATGGTCGCGTTTTTCGGCTTCTTCGATGCGCTGAACGTAGGCAGCCAGCTGCTTTTTGTCGGCCCAGGCGGTGCCGTACACGCGCTGCAGCTGCTCGTTCTTGGCATCACCGCGCCAGTAGGCACCGGACAGCTTGGTCAGCTTGAATGCCTTGAGGAAGCGGGTGTTCGGCACGTGCGGGCCACGGCACATGTCGACATATTCTTCGTGATAATACAGGCCCATGGCCTGCTCATCCGGCATGTCCTCGACCAGGCGCAGCTTGTAGTCTTCGCCACGGGCCTTGAACACATCGATGACTTCGGCGCGCGGGGTCACTTTCTTGACCACGTCGTAGTCTTTCTCGATCAGCTCCATCATGCGCTTTTCGATGGCAGCCATGTCTTCAGGGGTGAAGGGGCGCTCGTAGGCGATGTCGTAATAGAAGCCTTCATCGATAACCGGGCCGATGACCATCTTGGCGGTCGGGTACAGCTGCTTCACTGCGTGGCCGACCAAGTGGGCGCACGAGTGACGGATGATCTCCAGTCCCTCTTCATCTTTAGGGGTGATGATCTGCAGGGTGGCGTCGTGGCTGATCAGGTCGCACGCGTCGACCAGTTTGCCATCGACCTTGCCGGCGACCGTGGCCTTGGCCAGGCCGGCACCGATGGATGCGGCTACGTCGGCGACGGATACGGCGTGGTCAAACGAACGTTGACTGCCATCGGGAAGAGTAATAATGGGCATGGCGCCTCCTCTCCTAGTGGTGACCCCTACCAAAGGTCACGTGGGTTGGGATGAGCCAGTACAAGATCCGGCCTGCCTTCCTTCATAAGGAAGCCTGCCTCACAGTGGCAGAAGCCTTTCGGCTTGCAAGGGACGAACCAGAGTGACTGGAAAGAAAAAAGATAGCTGCAGCCGGCACAGCGCGACTACAAGCCGGGCATGCTAGCACGCGGGTTGCGCCCCAGGCAGAAATATTTGGAAATTGCACCGCAGCGGTGAACTATCGCGGAAAAATACGGCTCAGACCTTAGGAAGCAACCTACTCTTGATGAGACCTTGACCCAAGGAGTAACTGGTTATGCGAGTTCCGTCTCTTCTGGCCCTGGCGGCCGCTGGCGCCCTGCTGCTGCCCGTGGCTGCGAACGCTGGCAACTTCCCCGCCGGGAAGGAGGCCGCCTACACCGCCCAGTGCACGCAAGTGGCCGGCAGCCAGGGCGTTGACGCTGCCACCGCGAAAAAACACTGCGACTGCGGCGCACGAGCCATCGAAAAGAATTTCACCGACGCCGAGATTGCCGACCTTAACAGCAACGATGGCGTTGACGCCAAGCTGATGCAGAAGGCCCAGACTGTGGTGCAACAGGCCTGCGCACCGAAGCGCTGAACCCTTAAAGCCGGTGACCGCCGGTAACTATTTTGCGTTAGATCAACATCTGGTGAAGGTAAAAGGCGCTAGTTCTGCAGAATTAGACTATGATGTCCTCTGTGCCAGACAGCTCAGGCGTCTAGGCACTTCGAAAAATTTCAAGTTTCTGGAGATTCATCCCATGTCCAATCGCCAAACCGGCACCGTCAAATGGTTCAATGATGAGAAAGGCTTCGGCTTCATCACCCCACAAGGCGGCGGCGACGACCTGTTCGTTCACTTCAAAGCCATCGAATCCGACGGCTTCAAGAGCCTGAAAGAAGGTCAGACTGTTTCCTTCGTCGCCGAGCGCGGTCAGAAGGGCATGCAGGCTGCTCAGGTTCGTCCGGAGTAATTCGGAAGCTGTGAAAAAACCCGCCCTTGTGGCGGGTTTTTTTATGGGCGCTGACCAGGCGGCACACGCTGCTCTTTGCTTCAGGCGGTGAAGCTAAAAACCTGGGGCCGCTTTGCGGCCCTTTCCGGCCGGTCCGGCGCCCCGGCAAGGCCACGCCTACAGGGACCGCATGGGTCTTTGGAGCTGCATCAACCGCAGTTGACGCGGGTTACCTTGCCCTGCTCGTCCACGTTCAGGTTCAGGCGTTCGGAGCGGTACTCCAGGGTTACCACGTCGTGCGGCTTGAGAATGCGTGCCATCTGCGAGCCACTGGCCTTGCGTGCCTGCTCCAGCAGCTCGGCGCTGGCAGGCTTGCCAATGGCAAAATCGGCGCCACTGGCATCGCAGCGGCCGTCATTGGCTACAGGCGAAGCTGGCACAGCACCACCATCGGCGTTGCCACCAGTGCTGCAACCAGCCAGGACAGCAGCCACCGCCAGGGTTGCCAGGTAAGCACGGGTACGGAACATGAAGCCTCCTAAATAGGTCCGGGAACTGTCTGTTCCGACAGCTCCGCTGGGTATTCGTTGCAAAACCGGTCAAGTCTGCCTGAACTCTGGCAGCGAGGCGAAAAGCAATCGTGACCGGATTTTGCACAACCCACTGCGTTTGCCATATGCTTAGCGCGCACGGTCACTGGCGCAAAGCCATGATTTACTGCAAGAAGTGGAGCGCATCCCGCCTCCATCGAACACCAGGGTCAGGTGTTCACCCCTTCGTCCCGGGCCCCAGCGAGAGCTTTTCATGAGTACCCACAGCATCGATGCCGACATCAAGGTCAAATGGGCGGAGGGCCAGAGCGCGTACAGCCCTGGCACACCGGAAGAATTGCTGTTGATCGCCATCGACCTGTTGGTACGCGACAACGGTGCCGAGGCGGCCCGCAGCTTCATCGACCAGGTGTTCGAGCGCTACGCGCCGCACGCGGCTATTCCAATCGCGCCAGACGGGCGCTGAGCAGGTCAAACAGCCCCTGAGCATCGCCCTGCTCCACCCACAACACATTCGCCGGCTGCTTGAGCACGCCGTACCAGTCGGCAACCGTCTGGCCGAAAGTCGGGCCTTCGCGGCTGTCGATGCTCATGTGGATACGCCGGCCACTGAACAGCTCGGGCTTTAGCAGGTAGGCAATGACGCTGGCGTCGTGCACCGGGCCGCCGGGCATGCCGTACAGGTCCATGTCGTGGGTGATGTAGGCATTCAGGATATCCACCACGCGCTTGCTGGCCTGGTTGTTCACGGTTGCCAGTTGTTTCAGGCGTGCGTCGCTGGTCAGCAGCTTGTGAGTGACGTCCAGCGGCAGGTAGGTGAGCTGCACACCGCTGGCCAGCACCACTTCGGCGGCATGCGGGTCGGCATAGAGGTTGAATTCCGCCACAGGGGTGATATTGCCTCCGTTGAAATGGGCACCGCCCATGACCACCACCTCCTTGATGGCCTTGACGATGTCCGGGCGCTGGATCAGCGCCAAGGCCAGGTTGGTCTGCGGGCCGAGCATGGCCACGGTGATGCTGTGCGGTTTGGCTGTGCCGAGGGTGTCGATCAGGTATTGCACGGCATTGCCTTGGGCCAGAGGCGCTTTGGGCTCGTGCACCTGTACCCCGGTAAGGCCTTCTTCACCATGAACATCGGCGGCGTATATCGGCGCGCGCACCAGTGGGCGGCCGGCGCCGGCGTACACGGGGATGTCTTCGCGACCCGCCCATTCGCGGGCCAGGCGGGCGTTTCGCGAGGTTTTATCCAGGCGCACGTTGCCTGCCACGGTGGTGATGGCGCGGATATTGAGCTCGTCGGGCGAGGCCATGGCCAGAAACAGCGCGACCACGTCGTCGGCGCCAGGGTCGGTGTCGATGATCAGGTCGATGGGGGCGGCCTGAAGGGTGGTGGCTGTGGCCATGAAGGCGAGTCCTTGTAGCAGGGGTTTGAGCATGGGGCACTCCTTGTTGCCAGAACACAGGACACAAACACACCGCAGCCCCCTGTAGGAGCGGCCTTGTGCCGCGATGGGGCGCGAAGCGGCCCCGGAAAGTTTTGCTGCGAAGCTGAAAATCTGGGGC